>MICC01000016.1 GCA_001829715.1 Sulfurimonas sp. RIFOXYB12_FULL_35_9 | reverse complement strand
TGTCTGCAAACTCTATATTTTCAACATTGATTAGCGTATCTACTTCATTCGGATTAGATGCAAGAGCGACATATGTTTTACCTTCGTCTCTTGTAATGACATAATCAGCCATATTGCCGCTATATGTCGCAACATCCGTATTTCCTCCGCCGTGAAGCATATCGTTGCCTTCTCCGCCAATCCTCCGTTTAACATATTTGTTTTTCCGATATCGGTAGATGGCGTAGTAGTATCTATGTAGTAGATAAGATCATCTAGTACCGTTTGTGCCGTTTGAGTTTGTGCAGGCGCACGAGAACCTTCTGAAGTAAGTCCAACCCCAGTAGGAATGCTAGCGGTTGTAGCCCACTCGGTTCTTGTGCTTTCTCCCCAGAATAGCGGAACATCTGCCGTCGTCGTAGAACCTGTTTGTTCTGTTCTGTTTGAAGTTACGGGAGCTATAACGATTTGTTCAGTAGATACTGTCGTAGCGGTCGTATGTCCGTTTGTATCGGTTGTCGTTCTTGTCTGTGTCGTAGTCGTAGTTTGCACAGTTGTGCCGTCTACGGTTGTTGTTGTCGCAGGCGGGGTTGTTGGCGTGGTTGGTACTGTTGGTGTAGAACCTCCGCCGTTATCTCCGCCTCCTGAGTTACCGCCTCCACCGTTGTCTTCACCGCCTTCTCCAGCCGTATCGCTTTGGATTTCAGTATATGACCCGTTGGTTGGATCTTCATACCCGACAACGACACGAATCTCTTTGCCGCTTTCTATTTCAGTAACTTCAAATGTCGAATCGTACGCACCGTCGATGTTTTCCCATGTTTCACCACTATCACTAGATACTTGCCATTGGAACGACAAATCATCTTCCGGCACTGTTCCGTCTTCATTTTCATCCGTTACCAGATCTGGATCCGTTATCGTATCTAAGCCTGTAATGCTCAGTGTCGTACCGGTTGTCGGTGTGCCTATAACTGCTACTGTTCCCTCGATACCGCCGTCATCATCTCCTTCTATACTTATGTAGCATGAAGAGGTTGTTTCTTGTTCGTCTCCGTCATTATAAAGCCAGCTAAGCTCCACTTCTCCTTCATCGTAGGCAGGATTGACATCATTTGTATTGTCGTAAGAAATACTAGCCGTAAGTGCATTTACAAGCGTTTGCGTAGCCGCTGTTTCTGAACTAGTAAAATTTATAACCAATTGACCATCCGTCGATGCCTCATTGTCGGTAGCATTTGTATTGAAAGTAGCAAAAGTAGAGCCGCCATGTTTAATATTGCCTGTTGTAGCCGAAGTTCCTTCGAGCGTAATTCCCACTAAAGTCATCGCTGAATTTACTGAAGTATCAAAACGGATCAGATCTTCGCCATTTGCACCGCCTGCCCTATGAATTGTTAATGTTCCGCTGGAATAGTTATTAGCGGCATGTTGTTCAACATCGTATACCGATGGAGTCAGCCATGACCAGTTGCTTCCTCCGATAGTTACGGCATCGCCGCCTTCTGCAAAATCATCCGTATCGGAATTATAAACAGTATCATTTTCATATCCAAAGTTATATGTGTCAAAATTTCCGTTGGCGTCGATACGACTGACACTCATGCCGCTATAGTCGTATACATAATCGTAATTGTCTATATAAGAATATGAACCGCCCATTACTATTTTTCCGTCCGCTTGTATTAAAATCGAGTTGATAGAACCGCTTTCGCCATGAGGATCGTTATCGCTATCCCAATAGTCATCATCATAAGCTTCTTGTGCTTGTGTATCGACTATTATGTACCCATCATCAACATACTCGGGGATTATCATACCGCCTTGCGCAAAGCCTGTATCTAATGTGCCGTCGGAACCAAATTTAGCCACCGATTTAAACGATGCGCTTCCCTCGTATCCCTCATCGTTTTCGCCGTAAAAACCAAACTCGCCGCCGACATAGATAGCGCCGCTTGCATCTATCTCCAAGCTGTTTGCAAAATCGTCTCCGCCGTAACCGTCCATAATATCGTCGGTATTAAAGATGGTTGTGCCGTTGGTGCCAAAACTTTCATCAAGTATACCGTTTGCATTAAATCTTGCCAGTGCTATGTCCGAATTGTCGTATGTTCCGTCAAACGAACCGGCAAGTACGATTTTGCCGTTCGCATCGATTTTGATAGCTCCCGCTTCCGCATTATTTTCTATACCCGTCCAAGCTATACCGTCTGTTCCAAAGTCTGTATCAAGAACGCCGCTAGATGTGTATTTTACGATACCCATGTCGGAATTATCGCCGCCGCCAACGGCTACGAAGATATTGCCGCTTGTGTCTATTACCACATCGCTGCTGCTGTCGGCGTTGCCGAGATCCGTTACTATTGCACCACCTGTTCCAAAATCAGTATCAACGGTTCCATCGGCGTTGTATCGCATCAATACGACATCGCCGCCATTTCCACCATTAGGATTTTGACCGCCGACCAAGACGATTTTGCCGTCGGCTTGAAGAGCGACTTTATCTAAGTAAAGGATATTCGTATCAAGAGCTTCGTTTTCCGGTAAGTTGTTTGAATAGGTAATATCATAACTCTCATCTAAACTTCCGTCGCTCTCAAGTATGGCAAAAAATGGACTGCCGCTATCAAGGTAGCCCGAAATGACGATTTGTCCATCCGGACGAACGGCTACCGATGTTGCCGAACCGCCATCATTAAAAATAGAGGTATCTAGTACCATATGACCTGATTCATCTTCTCCAAAAGTACTATCGGGTAATCCGTCATTTCCGAGTTTAAGTAAAGAGACATAAGTCGTTCCGTCAATCGTCGTATCGCCGACATTGATAATGCTGCCATCAGGCAATAGAGCGCTCGCATTGCAGCTTGCGTATTCATCGGAATAGTAAGTACCGTCAGTGTCTTCACCGACAAAACTACTACTAAATGCGCCACTATGTATATCAAATGTCGGTGCGTCATTTACGGCAGTTACATTAATAGTAGCAGTATTAACGACATCGTCAGCGGTGCCGTCGGATGTCGTCATAGTTAAAGTTGCGTATCCGTTACCGTTTGCATTGGCGGCAGCGTAAAAATCGACTCCTTCATCCAACATAAGATTAATATCGTCCGCCATACCGCTAAAAGTGATGCTTCCGTCCAAACCGTCTGCATCTATCGCCGTGATGTTTGTTGCCGTGTTGATGTTTGGTAGATTTATGGTTCCGTTGTTGACACTTAGTGTTACGGTTAGTGTGTCCATCTCTGCATCGGCTACAGCTAAATCGGTTATGGACAACTTGGTATCTTCAGTGGTTGTGTAGGTTGCGGAAATGGTGTTTTCTGGAGCGGTGTTGTCTGCAACATTGAGAACACCCAGCCCATCAATCGAAATATTGAATGGATTTTCATCACTATCGTCGCTGGCGATAGAAATTTCAGCAGTTCGTATTCCATTAGCCGTTGGCGTAAAATAAACCTCAATCCGTGCTTCTTCTCCCACTGGTATAACAGTTGTTTCTACATCATTTACAGTCAAAGTACCTAAAGTAAACTCAGAATCACCCGTGATAGTAATAGCGCTAATATTAAGATCAGCATCGCCATCATTAATAATTGAGTACCTAATCATGCCTGGGGTATCGCCAACATCAGTATCATCGAATGTCGATACGCCACCATCGGCAATCTCACTCATAAACAGATTAACTGTTATTTCGGGGGCGGTAGCACTGCCAGCATACGCAACAATATCAAAATCATCAACGCCAATTGAAGCAGAACCTGTTAGATGTTCTAAAACAACACTAGTTAGATTTGTAAAATTTGCTGCATTTGCTGGGGTAAATGTTGCATACGCTAAATTAGTTCCATCTCCGGTAAGCGTGAAATTTTCAGCGCCAGCATCGTTGCCATTGGGTTTTATTTTCCATGTTTGCGATTCACCATCTGGGTCAAGAAAAACCATGGAATTGAGATTGAATGGGTCATCAAAACCATCGCCATCTACATCGTAGGTGATGGTTGCAGTTCTCGGTTCGGCTTGAAAATTATTATAACCGTACGAATTGAATCCTTCTTCAGCTGGATTAGACCATTGTAGTGCTGTTGGGGTTGAAATTTTAATTCGTTCTGGTCCAGCGCCATTAATGTCAATGGTTAAATCATTTACATCTATCACATAACCACTGGTAAAAGCCGTTTCCATCGTGAAATTGGCGGATGGTCCTCCTAAAAGATGAGAATAGGCACTTAATGTCAAAGCGGTTGACTCAACGCTGCCGTTCACCGCCTCCAGCACCCAATCCCCGCCTTTATCACTCGCCCCACTAAAATCATCCGATGCGGCGATATCTGCTCCCGTAGCTTGAGAAAGTTTTGAGATAAACTCAACCCCGGCTTGCCCCTCTGCCACATTACAACCATAAAGCAAGATATCACCGTTTTGGGATAAAGAAGAGCCGATTTGAGCGAGTATCTCATGATAGTTTTGAAGTGTTTGGTTGTCCAGCGTAATATTGCCCAGATCTAGCGAACCGCTTGCGCCATGTGAAAAAAGTATGGATAGCGTCAAGGTTACTATAATCTTCTAAGATAGATGCTATTTGAGAAAGGATATCGCATTTTGAGTTGAGAACATGTACGCTTTGAGTTTTAGAAATCTCGCTTGCTATTGCCTCGTAATCTGTAATATTGTCTATAATAAAACTAATTTGATTTTGATTTGTCGTCACTTTGTATCCCTTTTATAACTTAAGAATTTTTACCGTTAACTTTAGCAAATACGGAGTCCCATAGCAGTCCCCTTTTTTGCAATGCCGCCAAACCTAAAAGGGACTTTTATTTATTATGGTTATTTTGTGTAAAGTATCTAAAGCAATAGCGTGTAAAAATGTAACATCTTCCAAAGAAGCAGCTTTATCATGATAAAAACTTTACATATTTTCACAATTTATATGGAAAATTTTGTTTTTTAACTTTTAAACATAAGCAAAACCTATTTTAAAGAGTGTAAACGGGACTGATAAGGGACTTTAGATGTGTTATAATCGCCTGAAATTTTGTTGATTAAAGTGAAATCATGCATGAAGATTTAAGTATTCTTAAAAGGCTCTCCATACTCTTAGTGGAGGATAACGCCATTATGCGAAAAGAGGTTAGCGACATGCTGCGTCTTTTTTTTAGAGATGTTTTTATAGCGGAAAATGGAGAAAGTGCATTTTGTTGTTATGAAGATGAAAAACCGGACATAGTTCTTAGCGATATAAAAATGCCTCTTATGGACGGTGTTACTTTAGCTAGAAAGATTCGTCAAAATGATTTTGAAACGCCTATCGTGCTTCTATCGTCTTATTCAGATCAAAATACTCTGCTCTCTTCGCTAAATACCGGGGTAAACGGATATCTATTAAAACCTTTAAATTTGAGTGATATGCTTAGTTTATTTACTAAACTATCTAAGCATATTATCTTAAAAGACCCTGTAGTAACTGTATGTAACGGTTTGCTTTATAACATGCTGAGTGAAGAACTTTATAAAGAGGGCGAGATGATACACCTCGGCAAAAAAGAGAAGTCGCTTTTGAAGCTTTTTCTAAAACATAAAGATAGCACTTTGAGCAAAGAGGAGATTATCTCGAGTATATGGCCGCTTGAAGAAATAAGCGATTCGGCATTTAAAAACCTTTTAAATAGGCTTCGTTCCAAAGTCGGATTTGAACTTATCGTATCCGTAAAGGGGAGCGGATGGAGATTAAATAACTGGGAAAGTAAATGAGAAAAATTACACTTCTGTCATATTTTATATTTCATGGGTTGCTTTTAGGTTATGAACTTCCTGTGGTTCATATAGAGTCTTTAAAAGTAGAAGAGCCGTCTCTAAAGAGTTTTAGCACTATAAACGGTATGGATAAAGCTAAGTTAGATACGTTTAGCACAAGAAGTTTGCAAGATTTATCAAGCGTAATACCAAATACAAATATCTCGGGAATAGGCAATCGGATGGATAAGACGATCTCTATTCGCGGAGTAAGCAACTATGTGAGTTTTGAGAGTAGTGTCGGGATGTATATCGATGATACGCCTGTTCCATTTAGCTATGGTTTTGGAATGGTTGATATGAAAAATGTTTCACATATAGAGTTTATAAAAGGCTCTCAAGCAACTTCTTTCGGTAAAAATGCACAATCCGCAATTATAAATATACAAACAAATGCACCGCAAAAAGAGTCTGTAGTAAAAGGCTTAATTGGGTTTGGTTCATACGGCACAAGCGAATTTTACGGTTTTGCGTCCACACCGAAAGAAGATCATGAAGTAAGCGCATCATTTTCGATTACTCATGACAAAAGTGATGGTTTTTCAAAAAATATTCTTGATGGCAAGATGTTGGGCAATACGGAGTTTACATCATTTTCAACTAAACTTCTCTACTCTCCCTTACCAAATTTCAGCACGGCTCTTAACTATACAAAAAGCCAAAGCGATGATGGTGGATCCGCGTTTAAGATTGACACAAAAGAGAATCCGTACTCCATAGACAATGAAATGAGTGGCGATTTTGTAAAAATGGATATGGATCTTATCTCATTTGTTATGAAGTATAGTTACGGAGATACGCTTTTTACTTCAGCGACTTCTATAACGAATCTTTGTATAAAAAGAGATGATTATGTCGGTATTTTAGGTGGGCTTCAACTTGGATTTGACATAGATTTAAAGGAATTTTCGCAGGAGTTTAAATATAAAAAAAGATTTAATAATAGCGAATTGCTTTTGGGCGCATACTACTCTGACATGGTAAAGTTTGATTATAAAGAGATACAAACGCTCTTAACTCTCTATCCGTTTCCTATTTCTAGCATAAATAATTTAAATAATCCAAATAGCACTATGGCTCTTTTTTCTAATTATAAATATTATATCGATGAAAATTTTACGCTTTTAACAGGTTTGCGTTATCAGGCAACAAAGAGATTATTTGATAGGAATTTAAGTAATTTCGGATATCCGTACTCTACACATGTAGATGCTTCATCAAAATGGTATGCGCTCTTGCCGATGATTAGCCTCTCTTATGATACTTCCAAAGGCTCGACTCTCTATGCTACTTATACAAAAAATTATAGCCCCGGAGGATATAACTATAGAAGCGAAGAGTCTCTTTTAGGGTTTAGGGCTGAAAAAATAGACAGCTTTGAAATCGGATACAAAAAAAGAGTTGCCCAAACACTCTTTAGCAGTGCTCTTTTTTATAATAATATACGAGACCATGTTGTAAATCAGTTCAATGATACTTTATCTTCTTATGCCGTAAATGTAGACGGTTATGCTTATGGTTTAGAGGTTGATGCGGAATATCAAAGTGATAGAATTCTGCTTTATGCAACACTTGGAACGACACAGACAAAAATTGAAGCGTCAAACGATGGCTTGTATGACGGTAAAGAGTTCATAGATGTTGCCGATGTCACCGCTTCACTGGGAGCAAAATTTGCTATGGGCGGCGGAATGTATGCAAAATCAGACATACGCCATATGGGGGAAAGATATTACGATGTACAAAATAGTGCAAAACTTAACGGATATGCTATAGCAGACGTAGCATTTGGATATGAAAAAAAAGGGTTTAAAGCAGAACTGTACAGTGAAAACGTATGCGATAAAAAGGCTTCCGATTTCATGATATCAACTTATAGCAATAACTACTATCACTTTGTAAAACCCATGGTATTGGGTTTTAGAATCGAAAATCGTTTTTGATAAAAATTACGCTAAATAGAGCACCTTTATCTTTGTTTTTGGCTTTTATAGTCGCATTGAATTTTTTTTCCAAAATCATTTTAGTGATAAAAAGCCCTATGCCTATGCCGTGATCTTTGCTTGTCACGTAGGAGTCAAAAATCGAATCAATAGGCTTTAGGGTAATACCGCCTCCGTTATCGGATATATCTAAAGTAAATCCGTCTTGAAATCTTTGAAGCAAAATAGATATAGTCGGATTTTGCATGGATGAATCAATGAGCACATCTTTTGCGTTTAATATAATATTTAAGATTGCTTGAAAAAACTCCTTAGAGTTTCCATGAAGTTTAAAATCATCCGTGGAATTGTAGTTTATGGTTATATTGTTATGCTGCATTGACTCTTTTGTAAAAGCTAAGATTTTTTTTATCTCATCGTCTACACTGAATATTTCTTTTGTATGTGTGTTTTGAAAAAGAGCCTGAAATGTCTCAACCGTATCGGAGAGGTGTTTCAGAAGGTTTAAACTCCTTTGTAATGAAGAGATAATATCCTCTTTTTGTATCTGTGAATATTTTAGTTTAGCTTCAAGATTGACTAAAACCGATGCTAAAGCAGCAAGCGGGGTCCGCCACTGATGCGCTATATTTCCGCTAAGTTCACCAAAAGAATTTTGGCGTGATTGAAGCAATAATATACGCTCTTTGTCTTGATTCTCTTTTTGCAACAGTTTTATCCTATAGGCAAGCGCAAGCGATAGTGCTATCATGTCCCAAATAATGGCAAAGTTTAAAAGATTTAATCCTATAAGATTTAGCGGCATAACCCCTAATGGCATAAGGAAAAATATATTTATAAATATCAAACCCCCTCCGGTTGCTATGATATAAAAGAGTGCAGGTTTATACCCTTTGTAGTAGCTTACAAAACCGATAATGATAAGTAAATAAGTTGTTATGTAAATAAATACAACGGCTAAAAATTTAGTGATATCTAACATGTATAGAACAAGCACCGCAATAAAAATTATAAAAAATAGCAAAAGATATCTGTATAAAGAGGGATTTTTATTACGTAAATCTAAAAAATAGATACTAAAAAATAGCAGTCCTGTAAGTTCTATCACTTTAAAAAAAACTAGATTTGTGTTGATATCGCTTTGTATGAAAAAGTAAAACGGCGCAAGCAAACCAGTATCCGTAAGTGTATAAAACATAAGACCAAAAGTATATACAATATAAAAAAGATATGTTTTGTCACGGATAACTATATATAAAAAAGCATTGTAAAGCGACAAAGCTAAAAAAACGCCGAATGTTATAAGCGTTATACTATATAAAATATGCCAGTGATAAGCTAATGAATCACTTGAACCGAATGAAAAAGCGGCATATTGGGTGTTGTTGCTTTGTACTTTTAAAAGATAGCATACGGTAGTGTTTATGTCATGAAGCTCAAAACGAACAGGTATAGAGTTTACGCTTCTATGTTTTGGAGCAAGAGCATAACCGCTCTCTTGGGTACGAATCAGTTTTTCGTCCTCAAAAGTATATAACCATGCAAACTCGTCTACGGTATGTTTTAAATCTAAAAAATAATCTTTTTTTGGGTTTGTAATAGTTATTTCAAACATATACCAGTAAGTTTTATTATCAAAACCAAAACTTAGAGCCTCTTTTGGAAGCGGAGTCAATTTCTCGTTTTTGGAAAATTCATAAGCTTCATAAGCAGATAGATTTTTATCCGTAGTAAAATAGAGAGATTTTTCAATATGTATATCAGGATTAAGAACTTCAACTGCTTCAAAAGCATAAGACGACAGCCAAAAAAATAGTAAAAGTATTATTTTAGATATATCAAACTCCTCTGTAAACTCAATATTTTTTAAAATCATACCAAAATCTTTTTTTAAATCCTGTTTTTAGATTCTTTATCTTTTTGTTTTGAAAAAAAGGGTAAAATCCACTCCATAAAATACTCTCAACGGTTGGAAATGAAAAGATTAACGAAACAAGAGGCTCTTGAACTTATAAAAAATGCAGATTTAAAAGAGCTTGGTCGTATGGCGACGGCACGCAAAAAAGAACTTCATCCCGATAACATTACTACTTTTGTGGTTGATAGAAATATAAACTATACAAATATCTGTTGGGTGGACTGCAAGTTTTGTGCATTTTACAGACATGAAAAAGATGCGGATGCTTATGTTTTGACGTTTGATGAGATAGATGCAAAGATAGATGAACTGCTTGAGATCGGCGGAACACAGATACTTTTTCAAGGCGGAGTTCACCCGAAACTAAAGATAGAGTGGTATGAAGATCTTGTGGAGCATATTCACACAAAATACCCCACAATTACCATACATGGGTTTTCTTCCATAGAGATAGACTTTATCGCCAAAGTTTCACACATAAGCGTTGAAGAGGTTTTAGAAAGACTACATGTAAAAGGTTTGGCTTCCATTCCCGGAGCCGGAGCCGAGATACTGAGTGACAAAGTCCGTGACATTATCGCACCCAAAAAAATCGATAGCGAAGTTTGGGTGGATATACACAGAAAAGCCCATAAACTCGGCATCATGTCGACAGCTACCATGATGTACGGAACTATCGAGAGTGACGAAGATATTGTAGATCATTTTGAGATGATAAGAAAGCTTCAGGATGAAACAGGTGGTTTTAGAGCTTTTATCATGTGGAGTTTTCAGAGTGAAAATACGGAACTTCTGCGACTATTTCCCGACATGGACAAACCATCTTCAAACCGCTATTTGAGGCTTCTTGCCGTTGCAAGGCTTTATCTTGATAATGTACCGAATATCCAAAGTTCTTGGGTAACGCAAGGTCCATACATTGGTCAAATGGCTCTTATGTTTGGAGCAAACGATTTGGGTTCAACCATGATGGAAGAAAATGTTGTAAGCTCTGCCGGAGCAGCGTATAAAATGGCAAAGAGTGAAATGGTGCATCTCATAAGAGATATAGGTGAGATTCCTGCTGTTCGCAATACGGCTTATGAAATTTTAGAGAAATTTGCATAGATGAAGAAAATAGTTTTAATATTACTCGCTTTAGGAAATATAATAATGGCAGCAACAGTAGATAAGATAGAGGTAAACGGAGTAAATATTCCGATTATTTTTGAACAAGATAAAAGATTGCCTCTTGTAACAATGCAGTTTATTTTTAAAAACAGCGGAAGTGTAGCGGATACGACAAAAGCCGGCTTGGCAAAATTCAGTGCTAAAGTTATGAATGAGGGAACAAAAGAGCTTGGTTCAAGTGCTTTTGCCGAAGCACTTGAGGGCAGGGCGATACATATAGCTGCTTCAACGGGAGTAGAGACATTTGTGATGGAACTCGGGTGTTTAAAAGAGGAGTTTGCCCAAGCGCTTAAATATTTTGACATGCTCATAAAAGATCCAAATTTTACGCAAGAGAGCATAACTAAAATCAAAACTACAACATTGGGTTCTCTTGCAAATAAAGAGAATGATTTTGACTATATTGCTTCAAATGAGTTGAAGGGACTTCTTTTTGAGGGGAGCGTTTTATCAAAACCCTCTTCAGGAACGATAGAGAGTGTAAAGAGCATTGAACTTGATGATGTGAAAAAGTTTATAGATCAAAATATTGTTACGTCAAAACTGATTGTGGTTGTCGGCGGAGATATTGAGTTGCAAGATATAAAAGATAAAGTATCTAAAATTATAAAGTCTATGCCTAAGGGTGAAAACGGTGAAATTAAAAATTATGAAGTTACCAAAGAGCCAAAAGAGAAGATAATTAAAAAAGAGACCGAGCAGGCTTATATATATTTTGGTTCTCCGTATCATGTAAGTGTGGATTCTAAAGATAACTATAAAGCCAGAGTTGCTACTTTTATCTTAGGTGCAGGCGGTTTTGGCTCAAGGCTTATGGAGGAGGTGAGGGTTAAGCGAGGACTTGCTTACTCAGCTTATGCAAAAGTAGATATCACCAAATCTAGCAGTTACATGAACGGATATTTGCAAACAAAACTGGAGTCTCTTGATGAAGCTAAAAAAACAGTCAAAGAGGTTGTGGCAAATTTTGTAAAAAAAGGTGTCACAAAAGATGAACTTGAACAGACGAAAAAGTTTTTGCTAGGAAGCGAGCCTTTAAGAGTCGAGACGATGAGTCAGAGACTAAACAGAACTTTTATGGAGTACTATAAAGGTCAGGAACTAGGCTTTTCTTTAAAAGAGTTAGAGCTTATCAAAGAGTTAAAACTACAAGATTTAAACGAGTTTATAAAGTCTCATAAAGAGATCTTAGAGATGAGTTTTGCGATAGTTACCAAATAAATATTGCAAAACGTCATATTTTTTATATACGGTTCATAAAAATAGATAGTATTAGATACTAAGGATTTAATATGAACGCAACAAAAGAGCAAACACAAAAGTTTAAAAAACTAGGTATCGCAAGTTACTGTGAACTTGCTCTTTTCGTTCCCTTTGCTTATGAAGATTTACGGCTTCATGATAAACTTCAAACACATACCATGCAGCTTATAGACGCTACAGTAGAGTCTGTTTATCGTGGTGCAAACTCTCTTCAAGTCACATTTTTCGCCCATAACTTCGGACATACTATAACTGGTGTGCTTTTTCATCCAAAACCCTACATGATGCATCAGTTTAAGGTCGGTGAGAGGGATTATTATTACGGGATGGTTGAGTGCAAAAGCGGTCAATGTACTATGAGTATGCCAAAAAAAGTGACAAATATCGGTGCAATAACACCAAAATACAAATCTCCGCTAAGAAGTGACGTGATGCTTCGCTTTGTTCAAAGCTCCTTGACAAAAGAGAATCTGCTATCAGAGGGACTAAGGGATGAGATAGTCGATGAGGTGTTAAAGCTTCACTTTCCATCTCAAGCAATCAGTTCTTTAAAAGAGTTGGATGAAAAAACCCTCAATGCTCTTAAGTATGTGGAACTATTTATCTATATGAAACGGCTCTCTTCAAAGAGAAGGTATTTTAAGTCTTTGAGTTCTGCATGTACTGATTATAAAGATTGGTCTGAGACTCTGCCGTTTACTCTTACCGATGAGCAGATAAAAACGATAGAAGATATTAAAATGGATTTGCAAAAAGATGTTTCGGCTAGACGCATGATTGTCGGAGATGTCGGAAGCGGCAAGACCATGGTAATTCTTGCATCGTGTGTTATGATGCTGCCCCAGCGTTCCATTTTAATGGCACCGACAACGATTTTGGCAAATCAGCTCTATGAAGAAGCATCTAAATTTCTTCCGCATGTAAAGAGTGTATTGGTAACAAACAAGACTAAAAATATAGACCTTGACGAGTATGATTTTATCATCGGCACGCATGCGCTTCTGTATAGGGAACTTCCAAAGGCTTCACTTGTTATGGTGGATGAACAGCACCGATTTGGAACACAGCAGAGAAATAGGCTAGAAAAATTGGTTAGCAACGGAGTTGAGCAAGGAGGACAGGCAAAACCTCATTTTTTGCAGTTCTCTGCAACCCCGATTCCAAGAACTCAGGCGATGATAGAGACGGCTCATATAGATGTTTCGCTTATAACTTCAACGCCTTTTAAAAAGGATATAACAAGCAAAGTTATCCATAAGAGTGATTTTAAAGATTTACTGCTTCATATAGAGGATGAGATAGCTAAAAAAAATCAAGTTCTTTTGGTCTATCCGCTTGTTGAGCAGAGTGAATTTTTGGAGTATCAAAGCATTGACGAAGCAAGAGGATTTTGGGAGAAGAGATTTAATAATGTTTATGTGACACATGGGAAGGACAAAGAAAAAGAGGAGGTTTTGCAAGAATTTAGCAAAAACGGAGATCTCTTAATCGCTACAACGGTTGTTGAAGTCGGTATCTCTTTGCCGCGTCTTAGCAGTGTCATTATTGTAGGAGCAGAGAGATTGGGTCTTTCTACGCTTCATCAGCTTCGAGGTCGTGTCAGCCGTACAGGGCTTAAAGGCTACTGTTTTTTATATACAAACCAGAGTTCATCCGAGCGACTGGATAGATTTGTTCAAACGACAAGCGGATTTGATATCGCAAATCTTGACCTCAAGTTTAGAAAAAGCGGAGATCTGCTCAAAGGGCATAACCAGAGCGGAAGTCAGTTTAAGTGGATTGATTTGGCAGAGGATGAAGAGATAGTTAAAAGTGTAAAATATGATTTATTGAATTAAGAATTTTGTTCAAAAGAGGAAAAGTTTTAGCAGTTTTTGTGCTCTTAACAAAGCAAAAGGAAGTAAATTCCTTTTGCAAACAGATTAATATAACCCGAATCTGCCGTCGTTTCTTTTGTAAAGAACACGAGTTTTACCCTCGTTGTCTATGAAAATCTCAAAAAGTTTTTTATTCTCTTTGATATCTTGTAAAACATCTTCGACTTCACGCGGTTTATACAGAGCAAGCTCAACAGGCACGATTTCATCTTCCATCGCTTCGCTTGCTTCATGTAGGTTTATATTTGCATTTGCCTCATTTTTTGCTTCATTTATACCGTCTTTATGATGGATAACTTCTTTATCATGTATGCGGCGCATCGCTTTTTGTGCTCTTGCGGTTGCCAAATCGATAGCGGCATAGAGGTCTTGATCATTTTGTTTGATAACTATAGAGTTTTTATGAGCTAAGTTTATGACATACTCAACTACTGATTGGTCTTTGCCTTTTTTAGTTTGAGTCGTTGCGATAACATTGACGGATATGATGTCCATGTTGTATTTGCTAAGCGTTTCTATGGATGCATTCATATGTGCTTTGATAGCATCTGTAAGTTCTAAATGTCGTCCGGTTAATGATATATTCATGGTAAATCCTTTAATTATAAATGAGGAGTATTGGGTCTCTTTCATGGTCTAAAAGTTAGATTATTTCGTAACCTAAGTTATGAAAGAAATTTATTATATCATTAAATGGTTTACTAAAGTTTATAATTTATAGTTTTTGGATGCTTCTTCTAAAGTAGCGTATAGGTTCGGATGCTATGTCTGTATCATCTATGCTGACGGTTATATCCATCAAAACAGAACCGTTTTGTTCATCTGTATTTAATGTGGTAAAAAAATCATTACTACCACCGCATGCAAGACCTTTGTAAACATACTTTAAATCTACACTTACATTATATATTCCGTCTATTTGATATGGAGCTATCGTTGCGCAAGAACCATTTTTTGCAATGTCTAACAGTGCCAACTCTGCAGCACTTTTTGAGTATAAAACAACTTGTTCATAGAGGTATAAATCAACGGTTCTTTTAGTTGTTTCAGCAGTTAAGGATAAGGAGAGTGCCATTATGCTCGATATTACGACTATTACTATTATTGCCATAATCATAGCAAAGCCTGAACGCTTCTTTAGAAAACCGCTTCTGTTTTTATGAGGATTGGTTTTTAAAATATAGTTTTTTCTTTGCATAACGAATAATCCCCCATTAAGTCAGTTTTTACACACACCTGAATCTTTACTATTGAACCTACCGCTCTAAATCTAAAGGTATCTACATTTTCCATAAGAACTACTTTTCCATTTGCATTTGCATACCCATCGCCTTGCCATGGTTGATAGTCATAATATAGAGTAAGATTTCCATCGGCAGGAGTATGAACGACAGCGTAAGCACTCCACGCCAGTTGGTAATACTCATAAACATCGATTCCCGTAAAATCTCCTAAGGCAGGGGCAAATTGAGTAGGTTGTCCGTTAACAGAGTGTATGGGATGCATTGCTCCATTTTGGGTGTTTATTGCAGTTAAATTGCCATCCCATCCATATCCTGTTTTTATATCGCTGTCAGAGCCGATAAAGTAGAGTGCTGAATCATTTATATCGCTTCCTCCGTTTGAAAGTACTTCTATTAGTGTATTTAAAGCCCCCGTATTGGTTCCCGGAGATACCAATACGCTTTCATTCGTATTTGGATGTCTTAAATCAATAATTCCACTCCACATAGGAAGAGAATCTCCGCGAAAACCGTCAATATCACTTCCAACCCATTCTAAAATAGTAGCGGTATCTCCATAGCTGGAACTCGCTAATGCTTGAAAATCATTTTGATTTCCGCTATTTATTCTTGCAATCACAGAATCTTTTATACGGTACTGAAGTCTTGAAGCTATGGTCTCAACTGCAGCCGCACTGTTTGATTGCAATGCATTGTTTACATTTGAGAAGATAAAGTTTTTATATGCTTGAAATAAAAGTTCAATTCCGAACTTGCTTAGTATGCCGATGATTACTATAACAAAGATAAGTTCCAAAAGTGTAAAGGCAGATTTACGCATTAAAATCTTCTCTTATAGTAGTCAATTTCACCGATATTGGCACTATATGTACTAAGAACGGTTATGTTTACATCTTCTGAATCTGTTACGGTAATAGTAATCTTTTTTACGTCGTTGTCTGCTGCTCCTGTTTCATTAATATTTGAAATGTTTACAATAGTATTGTAACTTCCTTTGTATCCCGCATCTCGCAATCCCTCCGTGGCTTCATTTTCAAAAAGAACTCTATCGACAAGATTATTTAAATTAGGGAAAATAGTACTACTAGTACCTGCTGGAGTTATCGCACTGCTGTCCAAACATCTTCTATGGTAGGGCTGATTTACATGCCCCGGTCTTAGCCGCCTGTCTGCGTCACAAGGAGATGCACCTCCTATGTCTATAACTCTCTCTAAGCGGCTAACACTATTGTCATACATTGAGTTCAAGTCCCAGTAGTACGATGTTGCACCCATTAACTCTGCTGAAGCGGCAAAAATAGCCTCTTGCACGATATTGTCTTCAATGCCTTTTGAAGTTATTTGAGTCATCATCGGAAGCGTCATTACGGCAATAGACATAACAACAATTGCAAATATAAGCTCTATCATAGTAAAAGCAAACCTGCTAAAAGAGGTTTTCATTCTTACCACATGATTCTCCTATTTGTCGTTGCTCCCTCAGGAATTTTTGTAGTAGTGCTTGTATTATGCTCTCCTGTCCAATCACCGATATTATCAAACTCGACTTGAAACTCATTTGTCGTAGCATTTGCATCATATTCATTTTGTATCAACCAGCCTGATGCATTGTTCTCCATTGTTGTTTTGTATGGATAACCTCTGCTTGCATCATACCTAAGCTCAGTAGTAACGGATGGATTTCCGGCAGGATTTTCGGTAGGATTGTCATCCGCATCGACTTTATCCGATGCAGAGTTTGTTCCTCCTTTTTGAACAACTATGCTTACGTTTCCATCATTTAAAATATCGTGATTTTCATTGATAAACCATCTCACATCATCAACTCTTTTTGAAGCAGTACCGTTTGGAAGAAGAGCTTTATTGCATCCGGCTCCAAAGCAGTAGGTTTCAAAGTAGATATTTGCAGTACCGCTTGTTCCTTGATATCTCTGTCTTGATGCATGTGTGCGACCAAATAGAAATGTAGCGTTAGTACCGATTGTACCGTTGCCTTGCACAGCGTCGGTATCCGTAACATTAACATCCGAGATATTTAAAAGAAACGGATTTACAGCCTTTGTTGTATTTCTATCAAAGTTTATTCGCACAGAGATATTTCCAGTTCCGTTTGTATCTGTTGAAAATATAGTGCTTGGAATACTAGGCAATGAAATAGGTGCATTTATACTCATAGTGCCGTTAGTTGAGGTGTTTGTTTCAGGAGTTGTAATAGTTTCAAACTTCAGTGTCGTTAAATTTCCGCTTGGAGTTACCGCGATATTATCATAAACTATATTGTAGTCGGTAGCTTTTGCATAACATCCGGAGTTATAGTTTTGAGTCGTTGTGCCACTTAGAGACTGAGCCGTCGCACTTATGCTTAGTATAGCTGAAGTATTTAAGTCTGATGAGAGATACGTAAATCCGCTCCCATAATTTGCCATACTTGATGTTACCGCAAAATGATCCGGAGTTATGACCGGGTTAAACGTGCTGCGTACCATGCAGCCTACTTTCCCGTCTGCATCAGCTATATATGCATCACTACCTACTATACAATCTCCTTTTGCCGAATCAACAATCGTCCATGTCGAGTCTGTAACATTCATATCAAATAAACCTATATCACCAAATTTGATATTATTTAAAATGGCGGTATCGACACCGTCAAACATTTGAGATCCTAAAGGATTTCCGCTTGAATTACTAAGACTTCCGTTTGGTACGGGGCAAGATGTGTTTTGGGTCAATGCAGTAACAGCTACACTTCCGTCATATCCCGTAACAGCCGATGAATCAATCCCTTTGGCAACCAGTGTTAAATTAAAATCACTTCCGGCTTTAAGAGTACTTGATGGAGTAAAATTTCCGGTGTATCCTGCAGGGCGTATTGCAAAGTTATCTCGCGAACATAAATCTGCGTTGCTTGTAACCATGTGAAATGCGGCATTATTAGATGTTATCTGAGGATTGATAGTAATAGTTTTATATTTATCGGATGTGTTAAAAGTAATTGTTTGTACGGCATAAATATCGTTGTTTGTACAGCTTCCATCTACGGATAGTTCAACTATGCTAAGATTAAGATCAATTGATTGTGACGGTGCTGTAGGCGTAATATTGTCAAGTCCAAATGAAATAATATCTACGGAAAAAGGCTGATTGACAATTTGCGTAAATAAGGCATTTTTTGCATCGAGCGGATCAATGGGATCCGTATCCCCGCCGGCAACATTAACCGCACCGCTTTGTACGGCGTTGTAACTGCCGATTACAGGGGCATAAACAGTAAAACTATTATTAAAATCAGAACATTTTCTAATCGGAATGCCTGTAAATGTAATACCCAGCAAATCATTTCTATAGCTTACTAAGTAGGTGTTGTCACTTGCATTTTGATCGCCTACTTTAGCTTCATATTTGAATTTGGTATCGACATCTTTTGAAAGAGTACCGCCTATATACCATGTGGCACCGGTTCCTAGTAAAAATTTTGCCGTTTTTGTATCTGTTGAGTATTCAGCCGTGTCATCCCCAGTCGCATCGGTTTTAGCAGTGTATGTTATCCCCGGAATAGGAGCTATCTGCATTGAACCATCCACATATGTGATTTCATTTGGCTTATCAAATACCTTTTCGACAAAAACACCTTTTGCAACTTCATCTGTTTTATTTGTGATTGTTACATCGAATAGAACATCATCATTAGTTGAGGGTATATTGTCTTCCGTAATAGGAAGTCCGTTAAATGTAACATCTTCAAGATAACATACGTCGGGGATGTAAAGTTCAGTTGAAAAGGCAAATACGCCAGGATAATATACATCTCCGGTACTTTTCAATTTTACAGTAGTAGATGTTTGTCCGTTTCCTATTATCTGAGTAGTCGCACTTGTAGAACCGACATCAAAAGAATCAATGTCAATACCGATAGTATTTATACAAGAAGGATTTCTTGAAGTTACTGAAACACCGTTGATTTCTTGGCTTGAATCAAAAATATTACTCCCAAGGGATCTATCATTGCCGAAACGATCTGTCATTGTAACACTGTCAGTTAACGTAATATCTCCCTCTCCTCCAAAAATAAGAAAGTTTGAATGAACTGCACCTGATGTCGGCGTTAAAAAACCAGATAATGTAGTTGATCTAGTGTCTCCATCATTAACGGCGATAAATCCGTCATATAAAGAAATATTTTTCAAGGTGTCGTCATAATCTTCATATATAACTACTAATGACCATGCCCCGTAACCGTTAGTGAACTTTTTAGCTAAAACGTTTGCTCCCCAAAATGTTCCGGAGTATCCTGTTGAATCTATTGTCGCTGCAGGTACCAAATCAATGCTCTGTTTTACAAGAGCGGTAACATCGTAGACACCTTGATAGCCACTATCCGCACTTCTAATAGTCCAGTTAAATTTTGTAGCGGGAGAAGTTAAATCTTGATACGCAAGTCCGGCAGGCTTGAATTTAATATTTTTTCCGTTTGTCCAAAAATCTTCACCGTTATCAACTCTACCCTGCCAATACAATCCGGCATATTTTATTCTTGAGCTGTTTACTCCTACCGGAAGTGTTAAATCTGCAGATGATGAATTCCAAGTTGAAGCATCACTGTCTTTATTTGCCCATGTTGGGGTTATGTCATTATTATTTGTCCCAAGACCGGCACATGTTCCATCGCTCTTTAACATAACTGAGTTACCGATAATTTTCATATTGCCGTTAATGTTGTACTGTTTTTGAAGTGTAAAAGGACGTAAATTGCTTGATGAATATGAAGTGGTAGTTACGGAAGTAGTAGCTGAATCAGTATTGTTTGCCAAATTACTATCTGGTGTCAGTCCGCTTATCGATGCTTGATTTGTTACTGATTGGGCACTGCTTGGAGCAGTGACAACTATGGTGATTTCTGATGTTGCACCACTTGTAAATTCTGTAGGATGGAGACAAGATACCGTGCGCGTTCCTGCTGTATAGCTACAAATCCAATCTGTTCCATAAGATATTTGATATATAAGGCTAGCCGGTAATACATCTGTTAGAGTAAGATCTTCTGTGCTTGCAGGACCATTATTGGTAATACTTATAGTATATTGCATGGTGTTGTTTATTGTTACACTGCCGGGTGCACTTTTTGTTAATACCAAATCAGCACTAGGTGCATTAACCGTAATTGTAAAAGTATCAGAATTTGATACGCCGTCATCATCTGTAGCTGTAATACTAAAGCTTGTAGCACCTGTAACTGTTGTAGGCATACCGCTGAGTATGCCTGTCGCGTTGTCAAAACTAAGACCTGCGGGAAGAGGACCGCCTGATAATGTATATAACGTTACAGGGTCTGCGTTTGTTAAAGTTACATATGAAGCAATATTTAGTGAAAATGCCGTTCCGACAATAGCAGTTTGATTTGGCACATCTCCCATTATCGGAGGAGTATCACCGATACCGCTAATTGAAAAATTATATGGATTCTCATTTGAATCGTTATTTGTAAATGAGATAGTCGCTGTTCTTGTCCCTATTGCACTTGGGTCAAAACGAACTGTAAATGTAGTAGAACCGCCTGCTGCAACCGGTGAGGTTGGTTGTGATGTCACCGTAAAATCTCCGCCGGCAGAAACAGCACCTAACGTAAGATCTCCGGTTCCTGTATTTTGGATGGTATATGTTCTATCTATTGTTCCGCTTGTAACTAACGTACTTCCAAAACTTGTGTCCGTACCGCCATCGGCTACACCAACGACATTAATTTCAGGGGGAGGAGTGTAGTTAATGGTAACATTATCTATATATAAATCTTCATTGTTGTTATTGGTATTAGGCGTAACTATTAATGCTAACTGCCCACTTCCATTTAGAGTCGCATTAAATGAAATAGAACCATCTGCGTTGGAATTATAAACTGATACGCCATTAGCCGTAATTTGGATCAAATCACTAGCCTCCCATGTGGCTGTTTTAGCTGCATCTAACATTACACTAACAATCTGATTAGGATAAGCCGCAAATGTAAATGTTTTTGTTCCTGTCTGATCCCGATTGATTGCCAGTCGTTGAGTGCCGGCATCCCAGCTTTCACCACTTCCACCCCAACCGTCTTTATCATCTGTATTGAACGTATCTGTATCTAAAACTGCTCCCCACCCAGACACTGCAAACATCATCATTATTCCAAAAATTGCTATAAATTGCAAAAAAAATTTATCTGCTTTCATCCTTTTTCCCTTGTCAAAACACTATTCATTAACATTTTTATTTAATACCATTATACATATAAATAGACTTAGTAGCCACTTAAATTGATTTTAAGTAATAATTTGTAAAATTTTTTATTGCAAGCAAGAGAATTTGGTTATGCAGTAACTCATTAGTATAGCTCATAAACCATGGTTTTCCAAAGCCAATGAGCTATAAAAAGTAGAGATTTTTTACTTGTTTAAAAAAGTAGAAATCTTCTCAGCGACACTGTATTGTGGAGAGTCATTTAAGATGACTTGAACAGCTTTACCGTTATCGGTATTGAAAACCATAGGTCCTATGAAATTTACTATAGAATCTTCTATCGGTGTTTGAATAAGCACGATATTCAAGATGATTAAATTTGAGTTTTTGTCGATTTCCAAAAGATTTTGTGCGTTGTCAGGAATCTCAAAATCGTACTCTCTTAGAGTAAAAGGGTTGATCATTGTAAAAGAGATATATTCATTGCCAAGAGATTGCATCTTCATAAAAACGTCGTCAATTTTCTCTAAACTTACTTGCTTTATATCTTCAAAACCTAAAATTGGTAAACATACATCAAATTTCATCAGGAACCTCTTTTTTTTAATTTCAAACAATTGTATCACATAAGCATAAAATATACCTACTTTAATGAGTGTTATATAATCTTTGGATAAAATAACACTTTATTTGAAATTAGGAATTTATTTTATGAAATTAAAACATTATTTGGTGGCAGGTTTGCTACTGTTGCCTGTGTTATTTAGTGGGTGTTCAAAAGATGTCGATGAGTACAACAAGCCTGCTATTTACTGGTATTCAAAAATAGTTGAAAATGTATCTAAGGGTGATTTGGAAAAAGCGGACAACTACTACAGCTCGCTTCAAGGAGAGCATATCGGCTCGCCTATGCTTCCCGAAGCAACAATGATACTTGCAATTGCACACATGCAACATGAAGAGTATCTCTTAAGTGAGCATTTTTTGGATGAGTATATAAAAAGATATGCAACGCCAAACGAAAAAGAGGAAGCCGAGTTTTTGAAAATAAAAGCAAAATATATGGCTCTTCCGCATCCAAGACGTGATCAGGCACTTATAGATGAGGCGATAGTCGGCGGCGAAGCATTTAAAATAAGCTATCCAAACTCCATGTATGCTGAAGTCGTAAACACAATGCTTGTTCGCCTTTATCTCGCTCAGTTCGCGCTTAATGAGAGCATAGCAGATCTTTATGACAGACTAGATAAGCCAAAGAGTGCCGACTACTATAAAAGTGTAAATCCGCAGCCGTGGATAGTCTCAGATGAGATAGATAGAGCAGTTGCTCCATGGTATCGTTCATGGTTTGAGGGAGACGGCACTTCTAGCTGGTATGAGTTTATGATACCTGATACAAAAAGTGTAGTATCAAGAAATTCCTCTTCAGAGGACAAAAGCGGTGAGGATAAAAATGAAACTAAGTGATTATAGTGAATTTCCGGCAGATATCCCAGTAATTGCGGAGGATGAGCTTTTTTTATATCCGTTTATGATAGCGCCGCTTTTTTTAAGCGATGAGAGCAATATCAAGGCAGCCGCAAAAGCGATAGAGGAGAGTTCATTAGTCATAATATGCCCTACAAAACCCTCTCATGAGGGTGAGAGAGAGTTTGACTCGCTCTATAATGCAGGTGTTGTCGGGTCTATCATGCGAAAAGTCTCACTTCCTGATGGCAGAGTCAAGGTTCTTTTTCAGGGGCTTGCTCGTGCTAAGGTTTTATCAAAAGTTTCGGATAATCCGCTTATGGCACATGTAGATGTGATAAAAGCGACAAATGTAAACTCTTTAAAAGTGGATGCCATACTCGAAATAGTACGTGAGAAGGTAAGAACGCTCTCGACCGTAAGCAACTATTTTCCTCCAGATTTACTTAGAACGATAGAAGAAAATCATGACTACAATCGCATTATAGATCTTATCTGCAGCACTGTTAAACTAAAAAAAGAGCAGGCTTATAATCTTTTTGTAGAGTCAAATACGGAGAAGAGATTTTTAGATCTCATAGAGTATCTTATCGATGAGATAGAAGCAAATAAACTCCAAAAAGAGATTCGTTCAAAAGTTCATACACATATAGAGAAAATCAATAAAGAGTACTTCTTAAAAGAGCAGTTAAAGCAGATTCAAAAAGAGCTTGGGAGTGATACTTCAAGAGATGAAGAGATAGAAGAGTATCGTAAAAAGATTGAAGCCAAAAAAGAGAAGATGAGTGCTGAAGCTTACAAAGAGGTTCACAAGCAGATAGAGAGACTCTCACGCATGCACCCTGATTCATCTGACGCTTCTATGACTCAGACATATCTCGATTGGGCATTGGAGATTCCTTTTGGGCATGAAAGTAAAAAAGAGCTCAAAATAAGTGAAGTACAAAATCAGCTGGATAAAGATCACTTCTCGCTAGAGAAACCAAAAGAGAGAATCACCGAATTTTTTGCCGTTAAAGAGCTTATGGAGCTTAGAGGCATGAAGAGCAGTTCGGGTGCAATTATCTGTTTTAGCGGACCTCCGGGTGTAGGTAAAACATCGCTTGCAAACTCTATTGCCGAAGCTCTAAAGCGACCGCTTATAAGAATCGCACTCGGCGGACTTGAAGATGTCAATGAACTTCGAGGACATAGAAGAACTTACGTAGGTGCGATGCCGGGCAGAATAGTGCAGGGACTCATTGATGCCAAAAAGATGAATCCGGTAGTGGTTTTAGATGAGATTGACAAAGTGGCTAAAACAGGAAGAGGAGATCCCACAGCAGCGCTTTTGGAGATCTTAGATCCTGAGCAAAATAAGGAGTTTAGAGACTACTATCTTAACTTCAATATAGATCTCTCAAAAGTTATATTTATAGCTACCGCAAATGATGTAGGCAAGATTCCTGCGCCGCTTCGCGATAGAATGGAGTTTATTACTATAAGTTCCTATACGCCTCAAGAGAAGTATGAGATTGCTTCAAGATATCTCCTTCCTCAAGAGCTTAAAAAACATGGACTTAGAAAGTCGGAAGTGAACATCTCAAAGCCTGCCCTGAAAGAGCTTATTCACAGTTATACTCGTGAAGCAGGTGTGCGTAATCTTCGTCGTCGTATTGCAGACATGTCAAGAAAAGTGGCTCGTGAGATATTAGAGCATCCTGAGACTACGAAGGTATCCATCACTCTAAAAAATCTTAAAAACTATTTTGATAAAACCGTATTTGAGATAGAAAAAACAACAAAGATTCCAGTCGTTGGCGTCGTAAACGGTTTAGCATGGACGGCAGTAGGCGGTGATGTTCTAAAAATCGAGAGTATCCGTATCAAAGGTAAAGGTGAAATGCAGCTTACTGGAAGTCTTGGCGATGTTATGAAAGAGTCGGCGAGAATAGCTTACAGCGTTGTAAAAACATTGATAGACACTAAAAAGCTTAAAATTGATGCGAGCAATATACCGCTTTCGCCAAAAGAGAAAGAGGATGGAGTCGCTATAGATACAAGCGAGGTCTATAAACGATATGATCTGCATGTGCATGTTCCAGACGGTGCAACTCCAAAAGACGGACCGAGTGCAGGCATTGCCATGGTAAGCGTTATATCTTCTATACTTAGTTCAAGAAAGATTCGCTCAGAGATTGCCATGACAGGAGAAGTTTCACTAAGCGGTGACGTTCTTCCGATAGGTGGACTTAGAGAGAAGCTTATCGCAGCACACAAGGCTGATATGAGTAAAGTTCTTATTCCGCTGAAAAATTATGAGAGAGATTTAGAAGAGATCCCAAAAGAAGTAAGAGACTCTTTAGAGATTGTTGCCGTAAGTAGAATCGAAGAGGTTTTAGAGCAGGTTTTAGTCTAAAAAACTACCTATTAAAACGTAAGCGACTCTATCTTTTGTGTTAAGTCTCCGTTTCTTATCGGTTTCATTAAAAAACCGTTTGCACCGAGTTCAAGCGCTTGACCTTTTTTGGTTTCGTCCGTTGTTAACACAATTATTGGAATATGATCCATTCGGCTATCGGCACGAACTAACTCTAGCATCTCAAGACCGTTCATAACAGGCATAATGATATCCAACAGGATAAGATTTATGTCGGGTCTTGATTTTATTTGAGCAATCGCATCAGTGCCGTTTTGCGCTTCTAAAATCTCTTTAACATTCTCATTTTTCGCCAGCATTGATTTTAAGAGTTTACGATTTATCATATCGTCATCAACCGCTAGGACTACTAATTCTTTGAACATTTTTTTGCCTTTTAAATATATTTTCTAAATAGAGATTTTAGTAGATCTTTATTTACTTTATTGCTGATGATTTCATCTACATGTGCTATATGCTTGGAACTATCTTTTTGTATCGAGTCGTCTACGAGTATGAGATGTGAACTAAGTCCATTTTTATCGCATAATTTTTTTATAGAAGAGGATACTTTTCCTATGTCTAAATCAATATACTCTTTGTCAAAAAGCACGATTTTATAGGAGTAGTTATCTATAAGCTCTTGAAAATCTACAAGTGAAGATGCTACTTCATATGTCAATCCCTCTATCGACTCTATTATTTTTGTATAGAGTCTTGCCTCAAAAGCACTTTTTTTGGCTATTAGAATATCGGCTCTGTATCTTGGTATGATTGGATGTTCTATGGAATTACCCGGTTTTTCTATAATGGCTTCTTGAAAAACTTTTTTTGATTCATCTATTTCAAAAATGCGTTCTGCTAAAAATCTATTTAAAACGAAGATAATTTCTGCACGGACAAGAGGTTTTGTCGTATAATCGTCAAGTCCGGCAGATATGAATCTTTCTCTGTCTCCCTTAAGTGCATTTGCCGTAAGTGCAATGATAGGCACATGGGGGACTTTATAATCCTTTTCCCACTCTAAGATTTCAGCAGTTGCTTCAACACCGTCTAAAAACGGCATTTGAACATCCATGAAAATAATATCGAAATTACCATCTTTTCTTTTTTGAAATGCTTCAAGACCGTTATTTGCAATAGTAACCGATAATCCTAAATCTTCAAGGGTTCGTTTAATTAGTTTTTGATTTATAATATTGTCCTCTGCAACTAAAACATTTGCTATAAATTTTGACTTTCCTATATCAAACTTTTTGCGGGATATTTTTTTAGCAAGTTCTCCGGAGGAACTTAAGATAAGATAGTTTTCTAGAGTCTGTCTTAACTTTGAGTAGTGCAGTGGCTCATAGAGAGTTTTAAAAATATCAAAACCTAAAGAGTCCACTTTTTTAATTAAATTTGACTTTGTTAAAACAATAACTTTTTGTGAGAGTTTTGTCAATTCAAATAGTTCATTATCGTTTACATAATCATAATCTACAAATATAATATCATGATGCATCTCTTTTTCAAGGAGTTCGACCTTGTTTATATTTTTAAATGTGTTATAGCCTACTCCAAGGTAATCAAGATACTCTCTTAGGTTTTTATCTTGTTTTTTCATTTTTATCAAATCGCTAAAGATAAGCGCATTTAGGTTGGCTAGGCTGTTTTGAGAGCCTTCACCGGGTGTTTCAAGATTTTCAAAATCAAGTGTAAAGAAAAAGGTTGTTCCATCTCCGATTTTGCTCTCTAAATCAAGCTTGCCTCCCATTAACTCGACAAAATTACTAGAAATAGTAAGTCCAAGTCCTGTGCCGCCGTATTTACGCGTAATTGAAGTGTCGGCTTGAGAAAAAGCTTCAAAGATTTTAGATTTTTGCTCACCCGTGACACCTATGCCGCTATCTTGAACCTCAAATTTGACTCTTGTTTTATCTGGCAGATTAGAGTTTATTTTTATAATGTTGACATTCACAAAACCGCCGCTATTGGTAAATTTAACTGCGTTTGAGAGAAGGTTTATAATAACTTCTTTGAGTTTGGTAGGATCTCCTTTGAGAGAAAATTCAAGATGCGGATCTATAAAACAGCCTAAGTTAATATTTTTTTCACTTGCACGAACTGCATAAACTTCAATAGCACTTTCAAACTCTATAATAGGGTTAAATACAATATTTTCAATTTCAAGTTTATTACTCTCAATTTTTGACAGGTCTAAAATATTATTTATTATTTCAAGAAGATTTTCAGAGCTTTTCTCTATGATATCCACAAACTCAATCTGTTCATCTCTTAGACCCGAATCTTTTAAAAGCTCTGTAAATCCTACGATACCGTTGAGTGGCGTGCGAATTTCATGAGACATGTTCGCTAAGAACATTGATTTTGCTTCGCTTGCTTCTTGTGCAAAAATTTTATCTTTTTTTGTCTCTTCTATAATCTCTTCAAGGAGTTGATAAGCTAAATTGGTACCTTCTGAAGTTTGTAAGTTGATTTTTCTCTCTCCTGAGTCATAATCTTTAGCAACTTTTTTTAGTACGTTTTCGAGGTGTCTAATATTTTTTGTAATTGCACTAGAGAGTAAATAGCCAAGAAGTGCTAAGATAATAGAAATAATCCAAATGCTAAAGGCGATAATTAAAATTTGCAAAGAGTTGTTTTTTATCTCTGTAGCCCTTGCATCCATAGTTTCAAGTAGTAGATTTTCTGCATTGGAGATGATGTCAATCTTCTCTGAGAGCATCGTAAACCATACTCCTGAAGTGATAGTATACTTTGCGCTGTTTGCAACTGTAATGATTCTTGTTCTTTCGCTGTTTACATCTGCAAATAGCTCTTTATTCTGTGGCGTTTGAAAGATAGCATCTAGTTTATTTACTAACTCTTCATTTTGTATTCTGTCGTAGTTGAGGGCATCTGCTCTACCTATAATAGAGATCCATCTATTTAAATCTTCACTCGATAGCGGAGTTGAGCGAGAAAGAATATATGAAATGTATCCCCTCTCAATCCCAGAAGCCTCTTTTGCATTTACCATTGAGATATATAAAGAGTAGAGTTCGTTAATCTCATTATCAATCTCTTTGTTTGTAATCTTTTCAAGTAGTTGAATAAATTCTTTTTGAGATTGGGTATATGTATTGATAAACATCTCATTAAATTCTACTTTTTTTTCGTCTACGAGAGGTCTAATGGATTTAATTTTTGCAATGTATAAAAGTACATTATCTGTATTTGAGTTTAGTTTTTCTTTATGTTTGGAGTTAGTATCTGGTATCTGCTCTTTTTTGGCATGTTCAAGATAGATTGTGATTTTCTCATCAACAACTTTTCTTTGTTCATTTAAAGATTGTAAAACATTTTGGGTAGTATCGCCGAGATACATGGCACTCATTCCCCGTTCACGGGCAACATTGCCTATTATTTCATTGATATGCTTATTTTGCTCAAGTCTTACACGTAGCTGTTTTGCTGCTTCATAATCATAATATGAGTTGTAAACATAGTAACTTGTTATACTAAAGAGGACACTTATGGGTAAAAGACTAATGAGCTTCAGTCTATTTTTTAGTCCAAAATGCACTTTCAGCCTTTTATATTTGAAAGAGCGTCTAGCATCAAGATTATATTTTCACCTACGATGTAGAGATTTGCGGTGTCATCAGCATTAATAATCATTTCCAAATCATTGTCAAAATTGTGTACTCTCATATTTTCACTCATGCCTTTTAGTTTTATAGCAGCATTCTTAGATTTTGTAAGATCGTTCTCTTGGATAGATTTTGTAATCAAGTTTGCCAGCTCTCTGCTCTCAATCATGTAATCTTCGAAGAGTACATTAAAGCTCTCCATGTCTAAACCAATCTCATGTGCTGCTCTTTTTTTATCATAAAGCTCTTGTGTATCGATTTTATCATCTAAGAATAATAAATCTTCATCATATATTTCACTTTCGTCAAGTTTTACCGGTTGTTTTAAAAATTCATCATCTGCAAGTTCAGGAAGTTCAATAAAATCAGGAACATTTGAATCGCTAATTTTTATATCCGATGTGGTATCGGTATCAAAATCAGAGCGGCTTTTTTTTGCCTTGTGGTTAAAAGTATCGTCTTTAAAAGTTAAAATAAAATCATCTTCTACTTCTTTTATTTCACTCTTTACTTCAGGCTCAATCAATATATCTTTTTTATTTGATAGCTTAAGGATGATTTTGTAGAATCTGTCTAAATTAGTTTGTATAACATCTAAATCGTGAGATAAATTTATTTTTGTCAGGGCATCCAGTGCGTCTTCAATTCTTAAATTTGCAGCAACACCTTTTAGTTTGTGTGCTAGTACTTTTAAGTTATTTATATCACCGTTTTTCATAGAGTCGTAGAGATTGGTTTTAAAACTATTTGCCTGAGCAATAAAGTCTTCGACAAACTCCTCTATAAGGTCAATCGGCAAGCCGAGATCATCTGAAGGAACTTGAGGGCTATATATGTAGTTTGCAAAAAGATCATCTTCTTTATCATTAACATTATCGATAATTTGTTCTGCTTTTGGTGTCTCTTTAAGAAGAGTATTTTCTGCAGTTTCTCTAGGTTTAGTCTCTTCTTTAATCTCTTCTTTTGCTTCATCTATAGGTTTTGTATCCAAAGCAGCAACCGGCGTTATGTCTTGTTCTATAGTCGGTGCGACTTTATCAGGGTGTAAATCATAGGGGTCAAAAATGGCTTGTGGGAGAACTTTTTCTTCAAGCGGCAAATCTTTTTGTTTTTCTATCGGTTTGGCTGCTTTAGGTGTTACTGTAGGCTTTTCAAGGCCCTGTTGTTCAGCAGATGCTAAAAGAGTCTGGCTCTCACTTGCAGAGAGATTTCTTATATTATTAAGATTGACAATGTACGCTTTTTGTGATGGATTGTCTATTAAATAGATGGTCTTAATACTGATAGAGGACACATAGCTTTTATCTTTTATTTTAATAATAACTTTTTGTTCTTCACCGCTCTCGCCGCATGCAATATAATCAATCCAGTGGATATTTTTAAAATTATGAATATATCCGGGTGTTTTTACAAATAGATCAGCAAAATCTGCTGCTTGGCTTTGTAGTTCTGTTAAGTTTGAAATAGACAAAGCCTTTAAGTCACTCTCATCTATCCCTAAGAACTCTTTGTCGTGGTTATAGATTAACATTTAATACTTCTCCTTCTAGGTGTTCATTTTGATTGTAAATTTTTTCATATTCTTGAATATTTTTTCTTGGAGAGGGTCTGCTGATAGCAATATAGCCGATTATCCGTTCTTGTTTGTTAAAGACAGGAGCAATTTCAATATCAATCCAGTAATAACAACCGTCTTTACGAAGGTTTTTAAATATACCGTTGTAAACCTTAGCAGCTTTTAAAATATTGTACATCTTCTCAATTGTCGCACTAGAAGTGTCTGGATGTTTTATTTTATTATGATTATTTCCGATAAGTTCATCTACCATGTAGCCGGATATCTCACAAAATTTTCTATTTACAAAAGTTATATTACCATCTAAATCAGTTTGACTGATAGCAGGTTTACCCTCAAAAATATACTCTTCATCTTTAGGTACGGCTTCACTCATAAATAACCTTTGCATACAAAATAGGTAACAAACTTCCTGCAAAACATCCACTTTTTAAGCTTATAATAGAAAGTTTATATTATAAATGCAACTAAATATATCATTTATTGTTTAAAAAAAAACTTATTTATAAATATCTTTTATTATATTTGCATCTTTGATATTTAAAACAGAACTTATCTCTTGGGCGGTTAGTTTTTTAAGTGCGTCAAATGTGCCGAAGTGATTTATCAGTTTGATAATTTTTGCTTGTGATATCCCATGGAGTGAGAGAAGTTTGCTCTCTTGGTCAATTTTTAGTTTTGTTTTTTTATGGAAATTGATGGCAGATCTATGTGCTTCATCTCTTAGCTTTTGCACCCATTGAAGCCTTTTGTCGCTCTCTTGGAGTCTAAAAGTATCATCTTTTGTATGTATGATATCTTTAGCCTTTCCTTTTGCACGATGTGCTTTTGCATCAATCTTCTCTTTTGATATGGCAATCACATCTAAAAAAACTCCGCTTGATTCTAAAATTTCAATTGCTAAGTTTAAAAGTGTGCTTCCGCCGTCTAAAATCCATAAATCAGGCGGAGAATTCTTAGCAAAACTATCCACTCTTCTATGGAGCATCTCTCGCATTTGAGAGTATTCATCTTTCGCCTCAAGATGGTAGGTTCGATAACTTTTTTTATCAAATACTCCGCTCTCATAAACCACCATAGCACCTACTGTAGCCATCCCCGCCATATGAGAGTTGTCAAATATCTCCACTCTCTTTGGAACTCTTTGAAGAGCAAAGAGATCTTCTATCTCTTTAGTAATCTCATCACTTTTTTGTGCGTTCCCCCTTTTTAGAAGCTCTGCTGCATTTAAGAGAGCCAAATCTATAAGATGCTTTTTCTCTCCTATTTTAGGTACTTTTATCTCTGCTTTCTTCTCAAATAGTGTGCTGAGATACTCCTCTATTACATCTTTTCCATCAAACTCGGAGGCGACTAAAATGGGTGCAATGATAGGCGGTTTTTCATCTTTGTAGAAATCCATCAAGACTCTTTGGTAGAGTTCGCCTTCATCAAATCCCTCGTTTAACTGTATGTAGTCATGTGAAGATGAGATAATCTTGCCCTCTCGCATAAAGATTCTAACGACTACCGCTTTTGATGGGCTGTCTTTTATTACAAAGATGTCATAGTTTTCGTTGCTTGCAAAATCAATCTCGCTCTTTATCTCTGAGCGGCTTATTCTTTCTATTCTGTCCCTCATTTTAAGAGCCTCTTCAAAACGAAGATTCTCGGCATAAAAGTGCATTTTTTCTTCAAGTTTAAAGAGTAATACTTTTTTATTTTTGATAAGCTCTTCAGCCATGTCAACCTCTTTTTTATATCGCTCATGTGAAATATTTAACTCACATGGACCGAGGCATTTTCCTATCTGATAGTAGAGGCAGAGTTTTTTTGATTTTAGAGATCCTTTCTTTTGAACAAGGTGGCAGATTTCGTAGATGGAGTCTAAAATATCTCTAGCTCCTACCGAGTATGGACCGTAATATTTGATGTTTGAAGATTTTATAATTTTTCTTGTTATATCAAATCTCGGATACTCCTGCGAGTTGTCTATGTAGATATACGGGTAAGTTTTATCATCTCGAAGCAGAATATTATATTTTGGAGTAAGCTGTTTTATAAGAGAATTTTCCAGTATCAATGCATCATGTTCTGAATTTACCACTATGTAGTTCATGGAAGCAGTTTGAGAGATCATCTTTGTGATTCTGCTTGAGAGGTTTGAGTTTGGTTTTAACTCAGGCATGAAGTTAAAATAGCTCTTTACTCTTTTTGTTAGACTTTTTGCTTTGCCTAGGTAAAGAAGTCGCCCTTCACTGTCAAAGTACTGGTATATTCCTGCACAATCAGGAAGTTGTTTTATGGTCTCTTCAAGCGTCATTTACGGCTCTTAATGATCTCTTGGATGGAGCGGATGAGTGAATCTAACTTTTCATCATGGACATTTATCTCAAAATTACCGCTTGAACGCTCTTTGTAAACTTGCATTATCTCTTTGAATTCTTCTTCTTGCTTTTTTGGAGTGTGCGTTACAAAAGCTTTTATGTCATCAAACAGATTCTCATCGCACTCTTTGCACTCTTGTGGCATAAGGAACTTTAAAGCACTTTTAATGCTTTGTATACTATTATCAAACTCTTGTTTCCCAACAGGATGATTAAATACAAAAAATAGAGTTCTGTTTTTGATGTAGGCAAAGTTAATCATTTTTTGTATAGGCGGAGTAAACATAGATTGAACTATTTTTATACATTTATAATAAGATAGTTTAGAGAATTGAGGTCTGCTTTGAATGGAATTTATAATTTGACTAGCGTTTTTCATCTGGTAATTATAGCAATGTTTTTGTTAAGTTTGAGTGGATGTGGGTACAGGGGTGACCCATATTATTTAGACTCTGCACCGCAGAGTGATAAGAATGTAAAATTTATTATTAAAAAGCCTAGCGGCAATAACAATGAAAGCAGCAGATGAAATATGATGTAATAATAGTAGGTGCAGGCGTGGCAGGTCTTTACGCCGCTATGCACCTATCTCGTAATAAAAAAGTTCTCATAATAAACAAAAGAGAGACATTTAAGTGTAACAGTTTCTATGCTCAAGGCGGTATAGCTCTGGCGATTGATGCGGAGGATATCCCTTTGCATGTACAAGATACGCTTGATGCAGGAGCAGGACTTTGTAGTGAAGAGGCTGTAAGAGTGCTGAGCGAGAGTTCAAAAGCCATTATAGATGATCTCATCGCTCGCGGATTTGAGTTTGACAGAGATAAAGACGGAAAACTTCTCTATACAAAAGAGGCGGCTCACTCAAAAGAGCGAATACTCCATGCCGGAGGAGATGCAACGGGCAGATACATGCACTACTTTTTGTTAGAGCAAAATCCTCATCCGATGCTAACCGATGCCAGAGTAGTGGATTTGCTTATAAAAGATGGTGAGTGCTACGGTGTAACGGTTCTTGATCACAGAGAACGCAGAAATATTTATGCCGACAATGTGATAATCGCAAGCGGCGGAGTAGGCTCATTGTACGCGTATCATACAAACGCACCATGTATCAGTGCGGATATGCAAGGTCTTTGTGTTATGAAGGGTATAGAGCTTGCCGACATGGAGATGATGCAGTTTCATCCTACCGTCTATGTAGATAACGACTCTGCTCAAAAATTGCTTTTGACGGAGGCTTTAAGAGGCGAGGGTGCTACTGTTGAAGATGAAGAGGGAAGAAGATTTCTTTTTGATTATGACGAGAGAGGGGAACTTGCCTCAAGAGATATAGTGAGTAAAGCGATATATGACCATAATAAAAAAACAGGTTTGCAGACATATTTGTCGTTTAAAAACTTTGACCATGTTTACTTTACGAAAAGATTTCCAAACCTGTATAAAAATTTACAGCTACTGGGTTTTGACGTTCCAAAACAGAGAGTTCCTATCTCACCTGCTTTTCATTATGCAATAGGTGGAATTAAAACTGACATAAACGGTGCAGTTCCGAGCATTAAATCTCTTTATGCCATAGGTGAAGTTGCCTCTACAAAAGTCCACGGCGCAAACAGACTTGCTTCTAACTCTCTTTTAGAGGGACTTGTTTTTGGAAAGAGAGCAGTTGAAGATATTTTAAAAAAGAAGCATGTTAAAAAAGATATCGAATTTGAAGTAAGCGATGAGGTAATGAGCTATAAAGAGGATAAAGAGAAAAAAAATCTCCTTAGAAAAATCATGTGGGAGAACGTTTCCATTGTAAGAACAAAAAAGGGTTTAAAGAGTGCATTGGATCAAATTAATGCTCTTTTAAATGAAAAAATCGGTAAACTTCTGAAATTTCGTCTACTTACGGCAAAAGAGATTGTGCTTGCTGCATTAGCAAGAGATGAGTCTATCGGAGTACATTTTATAAAAAAGGATGATAGTGATTAAGTTGTTAATTATTATGTTTAGTTTTAGTTTTGCATTTGCAAGCTCGGGGGGCAGCAGCGATGTGATTCCTGATTTGACCATGACATGGGTTGGATTTGCTTCCCTAATCATATTTGTAATCGGGTATTACTTTGTTGCCGCTGAGGAGAAATACCATATAGACAAAGCCAAGCCGGCTCTCTTCGCAGGTACTTTTCTTTTTATTTTGATTGCTTTTTATTATGCGCTAAACGGTATGAATATGGATCTTGTCCATACACAAGTTGAGCATATTATTTTAGAGATTGCACAGATCTTTTTCTTCTTGTTTGTTGCTATGGTCTACATTGAATCTATGATTCACATGGGTATTTTTGACAGACTTAAATATAACCTTGTTTCAAAAGGGTATAGCTATAAAAAACTCTTTTGGGCTACCGGTTTATTGGCATTTTTTATCTCTCCGGTTGCAGACAACTTAACAACAGCTCTCATCTTATCAACCGTTCTTATTACGATTGAGCGTCAAAAAGCTTCATTTTTAGTTCCGGGAGCTATAAATATAGTAGTTGCTGCAAATGCAGGCGGTGCATGGAGTCCTTTTGGAGACATTACGACACTTATGGCATGGGCGGCAGGAAAGGGTGAATTTGTTGACTTTTTATTTCTGTTTCCATCTGCAATTGGAGGGTTTCTTGTAACAGGCTATTTGCTTAGCAGATTTGTGCCTGATGAGACTCCTCACTTTGATGCAAGTACAGAGAAAAAGCCTGAGATGATGAAGGGTGCAGAAGTTGTTATAGGTCTTGGCGTATTTACAATACTATGTGCTGTTTTTTCGCATCAAGTACTTCACTTACCGGCAATGTGGGGAATGCTTTTTGGATTGTCACTTCTTAAACTCTTTGCTTATAGACTTAAAAAAGTTCATAAAAGTGAGTTCAATGTTTTTCACTCCATTGCAAAGATAGAGAATAATACTCTTCTATTCTTCTTCGGTATTTTAGCTGCGGTCGGAGCACTCTATTTTGTAGGCTGGCTATCTCTTGCGGCTGTTGTGTATGACCCTTCTGTTTTAGGCTCTACATGGGCAAATATAGGTGTTGGATTTTTATCTGCCATCGTAGATAATGTTCCTGTTATGTCTGCTATTTTAAAAGCAAATCCAGACATGGGCGTTGACCAGTGGATGCTTGTAACTATGACTGCAGGAGTCGGTGGTTCACTCATCTCATTTGGTTCTGCAGCAGGTGTAGGTGTAATGGGCAAACTGCCTGGAATATATACGTTTGGCTCACACATGAAATATTCATGGACTATATTTATAGGCTATGTGGTGTCAGTTGCTATTTGGTATGTGCAGTATCAGGTGTTGGGTCTCTATATTAAACATTAAACAAACTTATTGTATCCTTTTGTTATCAAAAGGGTACGTACCCTCTTAACGCCTATTTGGCACTTCAAAACACTCTTTTTAAAGGTAATCAGATGACAGATGTTAGCATTATAGTATTAGATTTCGGATCTCAATATACTCAACTTATAGCTCGCCGTTTGCGCGAAGATAAAATTTATTGTGAAATTCTTCCATACCATACAAAAGTGGAAGATATAAAAGCTAAAAATCCAAAAGGCATTATTTTAAGCGGCGGACCATCTTCGGTTTACAATAAAGATGCATATGTGGTGGATCAAGGTGTTTATCAAATGGGAATACCTATTCTTGGCATTTGCTACGGCATGCAGAGAATTGCGGTAGATTTTGGTGGTAGTGTAGTTCGTTCGTCCCACCATGAGTACGGAAAAGCAGAATTAAAGATTATTAATACAGGCGAAGGTTGTTCGCCTCTTTTAAAAGATTGTGACGATGATAGAGTTGTTTGGATGAGCCATAGCGATAAGGTTGATGTTCTTCCTGAAGGATTTACGCCTATAGCAATATCCGCCAACTCTCCTTATGCAGCCATCGCAGATGAGAAAAGACGTGTTTATGCGATGCAGTATCATCCGGAAGTTCAGCACTCTGAAGAGGGCTATTTGATGCTTCGCAACTTTGCAAGAACTATCTGCGGTGTTACAGAGAAATGGAAGATGGAGCATTTCTTAAAAGAGCAGATTAAGATTATCAGAGAGAGAGTCGGAAACGGAAAAGTTCTTTGCGGACTAAGCGGCGGAGTTGACAGTTCGGTTGTTGCAGCTATGCTTTATGAGGCAATCGGTGAGCAGCTTGTTCCTGTTTTTGTGGACAATGGACTTTTGCGTAAAGGCGAGAGAGAACAGGTTGAAGAGGTGTTTAAAATCAATCTCAAAGTACCTTTGGTAGTTGTTGACGCAAGAGAGAGTTTCTTAAGCAAATTAGCGGGTGTAAGTGATCCTGAGACAAAACGAAAAATTATCGGGCATACATTTATAGAAGAGTTTGAAAAAGAGGCTAAAAAGCATGACGGTATCAAGTTTTTAGCTCAAGGCACGCTTTACCCTGATGTTATAGAATCTATTTCAGTTAACGGACCTTCAGAAGTTATAAAATCGCACCATAATGTCGGTGGATTGCCTGACTGGATGGATTTTGAACTGATTGAGCCTCTTCGTGAACTATTTAAAGATGAAGTTCGCAAAATCGGCTTAGAGCTTGGACTTCCAGAGTCTATGATTAACCGTCATCCATTCCCTGGACCGGGACTTGCGATTCGTATTATGGGCGATGTAAATCAAGCGGACTTAGATCTTCTTCGTGAAGCAGATGTTATTTTGTTGGATGAATTAAAAGCAAGCGGATACTATGCAAAAACTTGGCAGGCATTTGTCGTTTTATTAAATGTAAAATCGGTAGGCGTAATGGGTGATAACAGAACTTATGACAATACGGTCTGTGTCAGAGTTGTCGAAGCAGTTGATGGAATGACGGCAACTTTTGCACATCTTCCGCATGATTTGTTAGAGAGAATTTCTAGAAGAATAATTAATGAAGTAGATGGAATTAATCGTGTAGTTTACGATATAAGTTCAAAGCCGCCTGCTACGATAGAATGGGAGTAAGACAACTTATTATGCCAAAGAGTATCTATCTTTTTGCTACTTCAAAGAGCAAACATGCAAAAAATGTAAAATCTTTAGATGTAAGGTATTTAAAGCCTGATATTGATTTTTCTAAATATGAGTATTTGATTATTACGTCAAAACAGACCGTAAAAGCATTAGAGCAATATGATAAAAAAGATTTTATAGGTATTCCTGCTCTATGTGTTTCGGTTAAAACGGCAGTTGCTTATGAGGAGTTTGGCGGTAATGTTTTGTGTAGCGGTGACGGCTATGGCGATAATCTTATAAAAAACATAAAAGAGTTTTCAAAAGAGACAAAATGGCTCTATCTAAGAGCAGAATTGATAGCTTCCAACTTTGTTCAAAAAAGCAGAGACGAGGGGTATAATATAGACGAAGAGATACTCTATGTGAGTGAGTGTTCACAAGAGATTTTAGATGTAAGGGTAGATGATGATTCTACTCTTATCTTTACATCTCCATCCTCAATAGAGTGCTTTTTGAAAAATAACTCTATACATCCGGATGCTAAAATTATAGTAATTGGTAAAACAACAGCAAATCTTTTACCTCAGGGCGTAGAATATATAGTAAGTGAAAGTACGTCAATAGAGAGTTGTATTGAACTTGCTCTAAAAATAAAAGAGTAACTTACAAATAAAATCAAGAAATATTTTGTATAATAGTAGTAACAGTCTGGGTGGTTCGACATATCGCACTATGAGGGTTCTACATTTTCACATAGCGGACTAGTAGGGTTTTCGTGTGTCGGTGCTATCGTTTGAGATATGTTAACTCTGTCGAGATAATGCTGCCGTTAGAAAATTCTCTCTTCGCCCAAATACGGCTTTTTAGAACCAAGCCAAATGCGAGACGGCTACTCGGGCTGTTTTTACAAAAATATCTCTTTAGTCTATTCTTGATATATTGAGTAGATATTTTTTAACTAATTTACGGAGTGTTAATGAAAATTTTAATTTTAGGCAGCGGCGGCAGAGAGTATTCAATTGCTCTTGCTATTTTAAACGAAAAAAATGGGCATGAGCTTTTTTTTATGCCGGGAAACGGTGCAACCTGTAGTTTAGGGACAAACCTAAATATAAAAGATTATAACGAACTTGCACAGTTTGCTAAAGATAACGATATAGAATTGACTATAGTAGGACCTGAAGCTCCGCTTGTTGATGGTGTTGTTGATATTTTTAAAGAACATGGACTTACTATTTTTGGACCAAGCAAGAAAGCGGCACAGCTAGAGGGTTCAAAAGTTTATATGAAAAACTTTTTAGCAAAATATGATATTCCTACGGCTCGTTATATAGAGACATCTTCAATAGAAGACGCATTTAAATTTACGGATAAACTTACGGCTCCTATTGTCGTAAAAGCAGACGGCTTATGCGGAGGCAAAGGTGTTATTATCGCTCAAAGTCATGATGAGGCTAAAATAGCAATCTCTGAGATGTTAAGCGGAAAAAGTTTTGGCGATGCGGGACTAAAAGTTATCGTAGAAGAGTTTTTAGACGGTTATGAACTTTCTATGTTTGCAGTTTGTGACGGAGAGGATTATATTCTTCTTCCTGCAGCGCAAGATCACAAAAGAGTAATGGATAATGATCAAGGACCAAATACGGGTGGAATGGGTGCTTATGCTCCTACACCTTTAGTCGATGAAGTGCTTTATCAAAAAGTCAGAGACAGAATCATACGTCCTACTTTAGACGGTATGAAAAAGGAGGGCGCTCCTTTTGAAGGTGTCCTTTTTATAGGTGTTATGGTGGTAAAGGGTGAACCGATTACTTTAGAGTTTAATGTTCGCTTCGGAGATCCAGAGTGTGAAATTCTGATGCCTCTTATGACTTCAAGCGTTAGTGATATGTTCTATAAAGCTGCAACAAATAGACTCGGTGAAATAAAAGTAGAGTTCTCAAAACAGTTTGCGGTAGGTGTAGTTATGGCAAGTGCAAATTATCCATACTCAAACTCAACTCCTGCAGAAATAATAGTTGATGATGTATATCATGAAGAGGTACAGAAATATACTCATATCTCTTACGCCGGAGTAAGTATGGTTGATGGTGTTCTTTACGCAGACGGTGGCAGGGTTTTAGTTTGTGTTGGAGTCGGAGATACGATAAAAGAGGCTAGAGACAGAGCATATATGCGATGCGGTCAAGTTCATTTTGCAGGTAAAAAACTCAGAACAGACATAGCATACCAAGCACTTTTTAAAGAAGCAAAGTGAACGAGGAGATTGAAAATCTCCTTCATAGAGAGGGGATGACTTTAGCAACGATAAAAAAGAGAGGGATGGCTTTTTTCATAGATGAGATGTTGCTATCTCTTTTACTTATTCTTGCATTGGGAAACTCTTTTTTTGAGGCTAAAACTGTTGAAGAGATGATTTTGCTTACAAACACGTTTATTTTAGAATACATGGCGATAAAAATCATATATCAGGCTTTTTTTATCATGCAGTATGGTGCGACACTCGGTAAAATCGCTATGAAGATAAGAGTCATAGAGATAAAAACTCTTCAAACTCCAAATGTAGTCGTTGCACTAAACCGCGCATTTGTAAGGGTAGTTAGTGAAATGCTCTTTTACCTTGGCTTTCTATGGGGATTTTTAGACCCATCTAGGCAAACTTGGCATGATAAAAGTGCCAAAACTTTGGTTATAAATGCTTAAGTTATTTATATTTTTAATTTTATCTGCTCTATATGCAGCCGCAGATGATAGAGTTGAAGTATATGCAACGAATATGGATACACAAGCCAATATTATTACAGCAGAGGGCGAGGTTGTCGTAGTATATCAAGACTACTATCTGAGTGCAAAAAAAGCGATTTATAATAGAGATAGCGGCGAACTTGAGCTTTTTGAAAATATTCATGCTACTCAGGGAGAGAATATTCGATTTTTGGGGCAATATGCAAAACTGAATATAGCTCAAAAAGAGAGAACTTTCAAACCATTTTACATGCTGGAACAGAGTGCCGATGTTTGGCTAAGCGGTGCAAATGGCTACTCAAAAGAGAGCGATATAGATATAAAATCCGGTGTTATGAGTGGGTGTGATCCAAATAATCCGCTTTGGAAAATGGAGTTTACATCCTCGGAGTACAACACGGATACGATGTGGCTCAATCTCTATAATGCAAGAATCTACATATATGATATTCCCGTTTTTTATACCCCATATTTCGGCTACTCTCTCAATACAAAAAGAAGAACAGGCGTTTTACCTCCGATGATAGGGTTCTCTAGCAAAGAAGGTTTTTATTATGAACAATCACTCTTCATTGCAGAACAAAACTGGTGGGATTTGGATTTAAGACCACAGATAAGAACAAATCGCGGTTCAGGTGTGTACTCCACGTTTAGATTTGTTGATAGCGAAATTTCAAAGGGCTCTTTAACATCCGGTTTTTTTCAAGAACAAGAGGATTATTATCTTGAAAACAAGTTAGGAAATAAAAAACATTACGGCTTTAATTTTTTATATGAGAACAGCGATGTGATAAACCAATGGTTTAAGACAAACCTAAAAGGTCAGTCCGGTTTATATATGGATATTGTCAATATGAACGATGTCGATTATATCAATCTCTCTGCAAACGATACGACAAAAAATGCTACAGCAACACAATTGCTCTCTAGAATAAATCTTTTTTACAATACGGATAATAACTATTTTGGATCATATTTTAAACATTATAAAGATTTAACATTAGAGAGCAATGAAAAAACACTTCAAAATCTTCCTGCACTTCACTACCATAGATATCTTGATACGCTGCTTGAGAATCATTTACTTTACAGTATGGATATAAAAAGCAATAATTACTATAGAAGTGTAGGTAAAAGTGCGACTCAGACAGATTTAAATATTCCATTGACTCTTCAAACATCTCTTTTTGACGAGCGGATGAATATAGCCTATAAAACAAATCTATATGCACAGCATACCAATTTTAATGGCAAGGAAGAGGGAAGCATATCTCTGGATGAGTATAATAGCGGTCTATTTGCAAGAAATTATCATGCCGTGTCTGCGTCATCTCAGTTGACACGCGCTTTTGATGAAGTTACGCATGTTATAGATTTCGGTACACAATATCAAGTAGCGGGAAGTGAATTTGAGAACGGGTATTATGATGAGCAAAAAGATTACTGTTCTGATGATATAAATAGATTTAATCCGATTTGTGAGTTTTATAATATTGAAAATATTAAAGAGAATTTACAGCTCTACTTTTCACACTATCTTTATAATATTTCAGGAAGACAGATAATCTACCATAAACTCGCACAAAATACTATATACGAGGAACACGGTGGACAAACAAACGAGATAGAAAATGAGTTGGATTATCAGATAAGCGATAGCATAAATTTTTATAATAACATGTTTTATAATTATGAGGAGAGTGCATTTTCTAAAAATTTCAATAAAATTTCTTATGCGGATGATAGTTATAATGTTGGTTTATCACATATGTATAAAAATATTTTTCTGCAAAAGAGTGCCGAAATTTCGCCGATTACTAGCTATATGACATCCAGTGTCGGTTATAAATACAACAAACATTACTCTTATTCTTTTAAACATAATTATGATTTAGAAAGAAGAGAAAAAAAAGGTTTTGAAATTGGGTTTTTATACCAAAAAAGATGTTGGGACTTTGGACTTACATATCTTGAGAACAATAGACCGATACTTAGTAGAGACGGTTCGTCTGACTCGATTTATGATAGGTATGTTTATATTACTATTAGGCTTAAGCCGATAATGAAATCAGATGGGTCACTCTCCGGTTTTGTTTATAGACTTCCTGATAAATCCGGGGAAAATCAGTAGTATGAAAAAGTATAAAAATATACTAAAGAACAGGGAAGATGCCGCAAAAAAACTACATGAAGTAATACCTATGCAAAAACTCAAAGATGAAAACTGGAAGTTGATTGCAGTTTCACGAGGCGGCTTAGAGCTTGCATATCATATACGTTCAAAGTATAAAAACAGTATAAATATTCTCTTCTCGGAAGCTATTATGGCTCCAAATAACAGTGAGTGTGAAATAGCCAGAGTATGTGAAAGCGAAGAGATCGTAATCAATGAAAAACTTGTTACTTCGTTTGGGATTCAATATGACTATATTTATGGTGAAGCACGTAGAAAACATGAGGAGAAGATACTCAGTTACATATATCAATATAGAAGGGGGCTGCCCTTTGCATCTATGCACAATCAGGTAGTTTTATTGATAGATGAAGGAAGTGAAACGGGATTAAAATTTTTAACTGCACTAAAAACAATTTTAGCACAGAAACCAAAAGCTGTTTATATCGCGGTGCCGGTTATACCAAGTGATGTTTTGGAGTTTTTAGAACCGTTTGCGGATGATCTGTTTTTTCTTCACAATATAGATGATTATGTTGAAACATCGTTATACTATGAAGAGTTAGAGAATATAGATGAAGATAGAATAGAGAAAATATTAGGAGAAAAAAGTGAAGTATGATATTAAAGTAGATTTGAAAAATAGAAGTGAAGAGTATTCATTTGGTGAAGTTGCGAAACAGGCAAACGGTGCGGCTTGGATAAAAAGCGGCAATACAGTTATCCTTGCAACGGTTGTAATTGATGAAACAGAAATAGTGAAAGATGATTTTCTTCCGCTAACAGTTCAGTACATAGAAAAATCATATGCAGCAGGTAAGATTCCGGGCGGATTTTTTAAACGCGAAACAAAACCGAGTGATTTTGAAACACTGACTTCGAGAATAGTTGACCGCTCTCTTCGTCCGCTTTTTCCAAAAGGTTTCGGATATCCGACACAGATTACAATTATGACATTTAGCGTCGATAAAGAGTCGGATCTTCAGGTTTTAGCACTTAGTGCTGCTTCTGCCGCTCTGTTTGTAAGCGATATAGATATAAATACCTCGGTCTCTGCAGTAAGAGCTGCAAAAATTGATGGAGAGATTATATTAAATCCTACTTTATCACAGCTAAATAACTCTACGTTGGATCTTTATCTCTCCGGAACAAAAGATGATCTCTTGATGATTGAGATGAGAAGTGTCGGTTCTGAGAAAGTAGATAGTACTTTGGTTGTTGATCCACTTATGGATCCGACACTTAGCGCTCCGATCATAACAACACATGTCTCAAATGCGGTAAATGAGGATGAGTTAATAACTATCTTTGAAAAAACTCAGCAGCTTCTTTTTGAAAATAACGCCAAATACGAAGAAGCGTTCGCACCGTTTAAAAAAGAGACTCTAGAGATGGAGTACAAAGCACATGTAGTAAATGATGAGATGGTTTCTTATGTGCGTGAGCACTGCTTTTTAGATATAAAATCGGCTATGAATCAAATGGCAAAGTCAGAGCGTTCTACAGCATTAAGAGGACTTAGAAAAAAAATAATGCTAAACAAAGAGCATTGGAATGAAGTTGAGTTAAAAGATGCGATTGAAAAAGTAAAAAGAGAACAGGTAAGATCTCAAATTTTAAATGAGAGAGTAAGAGCTGACGGCAGAGCTTTAAATGAGATCAGACCGATAACTATCAGCACAAACGTACTTCCAAGTGCACACTCATCTTGTCTTTTTACACGTGGACAAACACAAGCACTTGTTGTTCTAACTATGGGTGGAGCAAAAGATGCGCAGATGTTTGAAAATCTAACGGATGAGGGAACTCAAAATGAGAATTTTATGGTTCACTACAACTTTCCTGGATTTAGCGTAGGTGAAGCATCTCCTATTATGGGAACAAAAAGAAGAGAGTTAGGACACGGAAATCTTGCAAAAAGAGCACTAGAGCCGATAACAAATCTTGGTGGGCAGACTGTTCGCCTTGTATCGGAGATTTTAGAATCAAACGGCTCATCATCGATGGCAACGGTATGCGGTGGCTATATGGCACTTCGCGCAGCTGATATAGATACAAGCGATACGGTTGCAGGAATTGCTATGGGTATGGTGAGTGATGGCGAAAAATATGCGATACTCTCTGACATTATGGGACTTGAAGATCATGACGGGGACATGGACTTTAAGGTAACCGGTTCAAAAGATGGTATTACTGCTATGCAAATGGATATCAAGTTAGGCGGAATCAGCTTAAATGTTTTAAAAGAGGCTCTCTATCAAGCAAAAGAGGGTAGAGCTCATATTATAGATATCATGCAAGAAGCTGAAAAAAAGATAGAGTTTAACGACGGCGTTTTACCGAGTACAGATTTTTTTCATATAAATCCGAGTTTTATCGGCGATATCATCGGTCAGGCAGGTAAAACTATCCGTGAAATAATCGAGAAGTTTGAAGTAGCTATCGATATTGATAAAAAAGATGGAAAAGTAAAAGTAACAGGCAAAAGCAAAAGCGGTGTAAAAGCTGCAAGAGAGCATATTGAGGGAATCGTAAATACACCAAAAGTTGCAAAAATAGAGTATAAAGTCGGTGATAAGCATAAAGGCATAGTTAAAAAAATAGTTGATTTTGGTGCATTTATAGAACTTCCGGATGGTACTGACGGACTAATTCATATTTCTAAAATATCTGATCAAAGAGTAGACAAAGTGAGTGATGTGCTAAAAGAGGGCGATGTCATGGATGTGGAGATTTTAGAGTTTAAAGGTAATAAGATTTCTCTAGGGCGTGCATAATTAGCTTTATTCGTAAATAAGGGTATTTTACCTAATTGATATTATAAAGTTTCAACTAATTTTTATCATATATTATGTATAATTCCGGATCAAATTTAAGTAGGGAAATCCTTTCATTTATGTTTGGGTTGCTGCATTCGTTATGGATGTGGTTACGCTAGCCGAAAAAGTTTGTAATAATTTTAATGGAGAAACTATGAAAAAAATTCTTTTCTTAATGGTAGCATTAGCTACTGCTGCTTTAGCAAATGATGGTGATGTTGCAAACCAAACTCTTAAAGCATATTCGATGATCGCTGCTGGTCTTGGTCTTGGTCTTGCTGCTCTTGGTGGAGCTATCGGTATGGGTAATACTGCTGCTGCAACAATCGCAGGAACTGCAAGAAACCCAGGTTTAGGTGCTAAACTTATGACTACAATGTTCATCGCTCTTGCAATGATTGAAGCTCAAGTTATTTATGCACTAGTAATTGCTCTTATAGCACTTTACGCAAATCCATACTTAGGTTAATCAACTCTAAGTTATAAAGCACCGTTTGGTGCTTTAACCTCTAAATGCGACCGTGGTGGAACGGTAGACACACTACCTTGAGGTGGTAGCGCCCTACGGGTGTGGGAGTTCAAATCTCCCCGGTCGCACCATAAACTCTTATTTTGTGTAACTCCAAATGCCTTTCTTAAAAACAATTTTTTTCTTAACATACCCAGACTATCTATAAAATTAGTAGACCTCTCATAATTAACATTAAAGCTATCAATGCAATTAACGTAAACCTTATAAACTATTTGAATGTTCTAAGGCTGTATAAGTTGAAAGAGAACTGCCAAGTTGTTGTATTATAAATCATATAGCGCAAATGATGGGGCATACAAATCTAGAGATGTTGATACATAAATACAATAAGTTTATTCCAGCAGAAGTTAGAAAGATTGATAAATCAATTGGATTGTTTTAGTAGGTGGGGTATTATAAAAAGTAATACTTGAAAAATATTTTAGCTACCATATAGCTACCATAGATTTTTAAAGCTCTGAAATGTCGTGTTTATGGGGTTTTAAAAAGGGTGGCTCCGAATACTGGAAGTACCTTTGAAACATAAAAATAACTACAAAAGACCACAAAACAGGGACTATGTAACTCTATCAAAACCTTTCAATCTCTTCAAATTTAGTCATTTTTGGGCACAATTTGGGCACATATAAAAGTAAACAATGAATATATAATATTTTTTAATCTGATATAATACATGTAATTTAATCATAAAGAATATTGAATATGTCTATAAAATCTATTAAAATTAAAAACTTATTGTCTTTTGATGAATTAATAATTAATAAATTTGAGGATATAAATTGCATTGTAGGGATAAATAATGCTGGCAAATCAAATTTATTAAAACTTCTTCGATTTTTTTACAATAAACTTGATGGGAAAAGAGAATTACCCCCAAAATTAAATCAAAATTATAGTTCCTTTGGAACAATTACAATTGTGTATGATACATCAAGAATTAAAAAGATTAAATACAAAGATATATTTAAAGATGAAGATAATTTAACCACTGAATGGATTGGAATTGGGAATGATAAAAGTGAATCTATTTTTGAATTAACTTTAAAAATAGATTCAAATAATTCGTCTGAATGGTCAATCAAAAATAAAAAAGTATTAAATACTATAAGTTATTTATACCCATTTTTCGAAATTGAGGCAAGACATATTGACCTCTATAACTGGGATAAACTTTGGCACCTTGTTAGTAAACTAAAATCTTTTAATCTAAAAAAATTAGAAAAAAGTTTTTTTGATAAAGAAAAATTAGAAAAAGATGTAATTCAAAAAGAATATATGAGTTATATTAGTAAAATAAAATCTACCATAGAAACTTCTGATTATACGTATAAAGACAAAGTATTAACTTATATTAAAATAGGGTTACAAGGAGATAAATTTTTAATTGACAATCAAGATTTAGAAATACAGTCTGATGGAACTAATGCACATAAATATATAGAAACTTCCTTAAAATTATTAATCACGCTAACAAGAAGGGAATATATTACTCCTATAATTTATGTTGATGAACCAGAAATAGGCTTACATCCAAAACGAAGTGAAGAGCTTATACTAAGTATTTATGAAACATATATAAAGGATAAAACTAAAACACCATATCCAACAATTATTTTTGCAACACATTCCCCGAATATTGTCAAACAAGTTATTAAGTTATTTAACATGAATCAGCAGATTTTGCATTTTTCAAAAAATAAGAATGATAATACAATTGTCCAAAAAATGAATTCTATATATAAGGATGTTAGATTTTTGAATATTTTTAGTGATAATGAAGCTCGACTTTTCTTTAGCAATTTTATTCTTTTTGTTGAAGGTGAAACAGAGCTTGAGATTTTTAGTAATCAAAAATTACTTGAAAGATTTTACGTTGAGAGGAATGGAAAGAAAGACTATTTTTTAAAGAGTATTGATGTATATGCAACAAATGAAGTGATATTGAAGTATATGAAACCTTCATATTCTAATACAGCGATACCTTACTTAATACTTTATGATGCTGATAAGTTAATAGACATTGATTTAGAAAATAAAATGATGAATTTTAAATCGGAAGTTCTAAGTTTTCAATCTTTAAAAAAGCTATATCAAAAATCATATTTTGATTCAAAAAAATATAATATATGGCAGACTATAAAAAATCTATTTGATTGGAATCAAAAATTCAAACTTGAATTTGTAAACAACATATATATAAAAAATTTAAAATATACTCAATTTATCACTGCAGTGAATCATGCATTACTAAATGAAAGAAAATATTTTTTAAATAAAACTACTATTGAAGAAGTACTAATCAATGATAAAAGCTTAGTATTATTCAAATTGTGGTTCAAAAATGAATTTATTACTTCTTTAAAAATATCAAATAATGGCAAAAAAAATAATGATGGAAAGACAATAAAAACAATACAATATATGATGAAACAATATCCAAAAAAAATGGGGCTAACTGAAGTATTTAACATTATATATAAAGTAGACAATCATTATATACATGAAATCCCTGAAGAAGAAAAAAAATTTACAGAAAATATAAAAATGAGATACTTTAAATATATTATGGATTGTATAGAAAGAGATTTTCGTACAGATGAAGACGTACTAACATTATTTTTATTAATGTTTAATGGTAAAACAGAAACATTAATAAGTAGAGAAAATAAAAAATATGAGAAATATATTGATTTACAATATATTCAAAAGGTAAAAAAAATTCGTACAGAATACTTGAAAAACATTGATTATCTTTTTAGTAAGACAAGTGGTTGGGCAACTAAATTTTTAAATTTTGCTATTGATGAAATAGTGAGTAATACAAAGGAAGAAAACTTTCAAGATGAGTTTAAAAAATATTTTAGGGAGCTTTATGCTATTATCATGCTTATCGAAAAAAAACTTTAGTCTGATAGGTAAGGGATTTTATCACATTTATGTTTTAAAGTGTATGCTTGACATACCTAGCCTAAAAACTACTAAGCTGTCGCTGTTCAGTATACGATATACTGGTAGCGTTGACTCACGTGCCGTGAGATGTTGTTCATTGTATCAGGCTAAAGTTCTTCGATGAAAAAAATCATCCACAAGTCTTTTTTTAAAAATTATATTATTGAAGGTGAAGTTCCTTCTACAAAAATTCCTTCAGTAAATGAGTTTCAACTTGGGAAAAACTTTTTTTATGAAGTTGTTAATAATAAAAAACTTCTTTCACTTCATAAGCAGTTAAATGATGTTTTGTTGAACAAAATTGACTTAAATAATGCAGCAGTAGCTTTCAGAAAAGACTACTCTTACTTACATTTATTTGAACCACATAGAACTAACTATTACTTTTTAAGACTGGACATCAGGTCATTTTTTCATTCTATTAGAGTAGATGATATCAAGGAAATATTTAAAGCATATATATCAGAAGATGAGTATATAGATGATAAAAAAAAACAATCTATTTTAGAAGGATTTATTAATCTTGTAACCTATACAATTCCTGCAGATAGTAAAAATGATAAATTTAAAGAAAAACAAGTGTTACCTATGGGTTTCACAACATCTCCCGTAATTTCAAATATCATTTTTAGAAAGTTAGATATTCAAATTCAAAAATTTTGTTCAAAAAATAATATTATCTATACGCGTTATGCTGATGACATGTTATTTTCATCTTCATTAGCTTCTAGTTTTGTACATTCAGAAAGTTTTATAAAAGAGATAAGAATTACAATATCTCAAATGAAATTTCAACTAAACGAGAATAAAACTATTAGAACAAAGCACACTATTTCTTTAAATGGGTATACAATCCAATATTCATATTTTGAGAATTTTTTAAAGTTACATAAACAAGAATATAAAATAAATGAAGTTAGATTATCAAACAAAAAAACAAATATTATAAAAGAGATGATATATTTAATTGAAGTAAAAAAAATGTCATCACAAAAAATTTTATGGAAATTATTTCATTATAAACTAAGATTTAAGTTTGTAATTACAGAAAGTGATGTGAGGAAAAAGTACTATGACGACCAATTATTAAATAAAGTATCTGGATATAGGTCGTATTTATTATCAATAATTAAATTTAATAAAAAATACAGTTGTACAAGAGATACAACAATTAAAAAATATAGTGAACTGATTAATAATTTAGATAAAATAATAGATTATAAATATT
>MICC01000015.1:1947-11454 GCA_001829715.1 Sulfurimonas sp. RIFOXYB12_FULL_35_9 | reverse complement strand
TTAACCCTTTTTAAGTACAATAGCACCATGAACTCAAAAAAAATATGGTCATTGCTGTTGTTGTTTGCGATAAGCTTCTCGGTAGTACATGACTATACTTTTGCCGTACTGGATGACAAACACTCTTCTATGGAAGCCTATGTAACCGAACTTTCATCTCCGGTTATGGGCGAACATGCAGACATGTTGTGCGATATTCATTTTGAATACCATACGCCATATCTGTTTTTAGACAATCCTATCTCTTTTCCTATCGTTGATACGCAAGATAGTCTTTTTGCATACGACGAGATATTTCTTTCACTCGACTACTTCAACTTTTTTAAACCACCTATCGCATAATCCTTTTTTAAACACAATCTTGTAAATCTCGAAAAACTTGTTTTTCGTAGCTTTAGGGGGTTGTAGGGACAAATTGTCCCTGCCACAAAACGAAATTTCTTTAGAAAAACTGACGAGTTCGTTTTAGTGCGTAATATAAAAATAAATTCACAGCTTTGCTTGTGATAAAAAAGGTAACTATGAAAACTTTTCTATTATTAATTATTCCGTTTATTGTTTTTGCTTCGGGCAAAATGATGAGCAACTCCGATTATTTGTACTTTAGCGGCATTGACAAACAGCCCTTTACGCAACAAAATGAAAAAGCAAGATTATATGCTATAGATACGATAGGTGAAAAAAAAGCCCACTCTATAACTAAAGAGCTGACAACAGAAGATGTCATGTCTCTAAAGCTCACCCACAGCGGCAGATATCTAATCTACAAAATAACGACAAAAAATTATAGAGTTATCATTAATGCGCTTGATGGCACCGTTATAGAGAAAGAGTCGAAATGAAATCTCTATTTTTTCTACTATTTTGCACCATATTTTTAAACGCATCAACGCTTAGTTTAGATGAGATTTTGCAAAAGCTTAGAAGCGAACATCCTTTGGCAAAATCGATTCAAGCTTTAGAGTTCGCAAACTCTTCACAAATTAAAGCTCTCTCATCAAGAGAAGCAACTAAACTTTTAGCTGATACAACTTATGCTAAGCCGCAAATAGAGAGTTCAGGATACGAATACAGCATCGGACTTGAACAAAATTTTATGAATCCCAATGTCAAAAACAGTATCGTCAAATCTGCTACATATCAGGGTGAAGCCGAGATTTTAAGCCTAAAACATGAGTTTATGCTTCTGGAAAATGAAGTGCGTCTTCTTTACCATGTAAACTGTCTTGATAAAGAGAGCCTTGAGCAATATAAGAGATCTTTTGAGGCTTTTGTTGAGTTATACAAAAAAAAAGAAAAAGCATATACATTCGGAGAAATCTCCAAAAAAGAGCTTTTACAGCTTCAACTTGAGCTAGATCGCCTCAAAACTGAGTATAAACATTATGAGGATGAAGTAGAAGTTTCTCGTGCCGCTTTACAATCTTTCGTTCTTTTGCCGCTATTTAGCGATAAGCAACTTTACTGTCAAGATGTCCAGCAAGTTACAAAAGAGCTTCTCTTTAACAATCAAGAAGAGTCCCTGCAAGAAGAGTCGCTAAATAAAAAAGTTCAAAGTCTTCAAAGCGATTTTGATCGCTACAGTTCACAGTTTGACTCATTTACGCTCAGTGCGGCTTATCAAAATGAGATTGATACGGATAGATTTGTAGTCGGCTTGTCAGTTCCGCTGAACTTTACAAGCTCTCTAAATGAAGAGAGCCGTGCAATGCTTATGCATAAAAAAAGTGCGATTATGCATGAAAAAGAGGGAGTTAAACTACAAAAAGCATCCCAAGCAGATATGTTAAAAAACCAACTCTTGCAACATTTTAAAGCGATACATGCAACAACTGATATGTTAAATAAATATGAAAACACCCTTATGCCTCTTATTGAGAATGCTTATACTCTGGGCGAGAGTTCGGCTATTGAGTATCTGCTATCAGGGCGTGAAATATGGAAGTTAAAAGAGGAACTTATAGAGCAACGTAAAAACTATTATAAAACACTGTTTCAACTCTACGGCGTTTTAAAAATCAAGGAACAGATATGAAAAAAACAGTTATTTTATTACAGGCATTATTTAGTATATCGCTCTTAGGGGACATCACACTTACTCCCCAAGATGAGAAAAATTGGCAGATTCAAACCGCTCTGGCACAAGAGGTTACACATGTGCCGCTGGATGAGTATATGATGAGCGTTACGACTCCGCCAAAACTTCTCCATACAATTTCCCTTCCATATGAAGCTCATGTTACAAGGCTTAATAAAGCGAATTTTGAGAGTGTCGGCAAAGGAGAGATCTTAGCTGAGCTAAGTGCCTCTGAGTGGATTGAAGCTCAAAAAGAGGTGATTGCAGATTCATTAGAATTAATGCATAACGAGAATGAAGCAGCTCGTAAATCAAAACTTTGTAAAGAAGAAATTATTGCCCAAAAAGAGTGCCTTTTGGCAGATTCGGAGCTTAAAAGAAGCAAGACAAAACTCTCATCATCAAAAGCTCTGCTTAAAACTTACGGTGCAGACGATGAGATGATCAAGAGATTAACCAAAGAGCTTAGCATCTCTTCTACTATAAAATTGGCATCTCCTCTAAAAGGGGTGCTTCTTCAAGTAAATATCCAATCCGGAGATAATATATCTCCCTCAAGCTCTCTTTTTGTTATAAAAGCTGATGGTGAGAACTGGCTTGAGAGTGATCTTCCCCAAGCAGTTGCAGATAAGCTTAAAGCAGCTCAAGATGTAATCATAACCATTAATAGAAGCGAGATAAAATCAAAAGTATTGCTTCTCTCTCCATCGCTTAACCCTATAAACCAAACTAGATATGTTCGTTTTTCGCTTCCAAAAGAGGCAGATCTTCTAGTGGGATTAAAAACAAAAGCCACGCTTAACATTCAAAAAAAAGCTTTTTTAATCAACAAAAATGCGATCATACAAGATGGTGAAAACTCGGTAGTTTTTATAAAAGATGCTCAAACATACCGTACTATAAAAGTAGCCGTAATTGCCGAAAATCGCCAAATGTGCTATCTTGAGTATAACCCTGAGTTGAAAAAACCTATTGCAATCAGCGCAACGAGCATATTGCAAAATATGCTCCAAAAAGGCGAATAATGAAAGGATTAATCTCTTTTTCACTTACGCAAAGACTTTTTATATCTCTGTTTGCCGTTGTGATTTTAGGGTTAGGCGTTAAGTCCTACAATAATCTTCCCGTTGATGCTTTCCCCGATATTTCGCCTACGCAGGTAAAGATTATTATGAAATCAAGCGGCATGACGCCCGATGAAGTCGAGTCGCGAATTGTTATTCCTATCGAGATGGGAATGCTCGGTATTCCTCATCAAACTGTTATGCGCTCAACCGCAAAATACGGTATTTGCGATATTGCCATTGACTTTGAAGAGGGCACGGATATATACTGGGCAAGACAGCAAGTAACTGAGAGGCTAAGCGGTATCGCTGATGAACTGCCTGCAAATCTAGAGGGTGGATTAGCACCTATCAGTACGCCTCTGAGCGAAATTTTGATGTTTACTATTGAGTCAAAAACACTTGATTTAAGCGAAAAACGCTCTCTGCTTGATTGGGTAATTTCGCCGAAAATCCGCTCTATCAGCGGAGTTGCAGAAGTTAATGCGCTTGGCGGCAAAGTAAAAACTTATGAAGTTACACCTAAGCTTGAAGCTATGCGGACTTACGGTATCAGCTTGGAGACGCTTATATCAACGCTTGAAGAAAATAACCTAAATGACGGTGCAGGGCGTGTTACGCAGGGAGTAAACAGTATCCTCGTACGAAGTGTCGGGCGTGTCAACGACATATTTGATATTAAAAACCTAAATGTTGCTTCTGTTGGCGGCAAAGTAATCTCTATCGTCGATGTGGCAGATGTAAAAATAGGATACCTCAGCAGAGCAGGTTTTTCTACAAAAAATGGACAAGGAGAGGCTGTTCAAGGTGTTGTGCTCGGACTCAAAGGTGCCAATACCTCAAAAGTGCTTCAAGAGGTAAAAGAGAAGCTTGCAGAAATGGAATCCTCTCTCCCCAAAGATACAAAAATAGATATTTTTTATGACCGTTCCACTCTTGTCAATCTGGCAACCGATGCCGTTAAAAGCTCATTGCTTGAAGCCGTTATATTGATTGTTATCGTACTTTTACTCTTTCTAGGAAATTTTGCTTCAGCTTTTAGCGTAGCACTTATTTTGCCTTTTGCCCTGCTGATGAGCTTTATAGCTATGGATTACTTTGGACTCAGTGCCAACCTGATGAGCTTGGGCGGTCTTGCCATAGCCGTGGGTATGCTAGTAGATTCAGCCGTCGTTATGGTTGAACACATAACGGCAGAGCTTGGAAATCCAAAGCGAAAAAATGAGAATAAAGTACATATCATTTATAATGCCGCCGTTGAGATGGCACCCTCAATAGTTACGGGAGTGCTTATCATCATCATCGTATTTATGCCGCTCTTGACACTTGAGGGACTTGAAGGAAAGTTGTTTAAGCCTGTAGCGCTAAGCATCGTATTTGCTCTCTTTAGCTCCTTAATCCTCTCTCTTACTCTTATTCCGGTGCTGAGTTCATTTATCTTAAAAATTCGTGAGGATAAAGAGTCTTGGCTGATAAAAACCCTTTTAAAGGGTTTCAAACCCTCTCTTGATATTGCTATAAAACACTCTAGCGCAGTGTTTGTAACGGTATTTCTTCTCTTTGGAGGCTCGCTATATCTTGCTTCAAAAACTGGAAAAGCCTTTATGCCAACGATGGATGAGGGAACTATGATTGCGATGATAGAGTCCCTGCCCTCAATCTCCATTGAAGAGAGTATCGAGCTAAATAAAAAAATTCAAACCAAACTTATGTCCGATGTACCTGAAATTTCATCTATCATTGCAAGAACCGGTACGGATGAGCTAGGGCTAGATCCTATGAGTCTCAACGACACAGACACTTTTTTCATACTAAAACCCATGAAAGAGTGGCGTGAGCAATCAAAAGAGTGGATGAAAAATCAGATAAGAGCCTCACTTGACTCCATGGTAGGTGTCGAATATGTATTTACACAACCTATTGAGATGCGTGTATCGGAGATGCTTACGGGAGTACGCGGCGATTTGGCAATCGATATCTTTGGAGACGACCATGATGAACTTGAGAGAATAGCTGCCGAGATAAAAACCATCTTAGAACAGGTTAAGGGAAGCAGCGATGTCTATAAAAAGAGCAACGAGGGAATCGAGTACTTTGAGCTAAGCTTCAACCAACAAGCTCTGGGTCATTATGGACTAAGCGAGAGAGAAATTGCCGCTTTTATGAAAACAATGGTTACTGGTGTGCAAGTAGGCGTCGTCCAAGAGGGCATGCGCCGTATCAAATTGATGGTAAAAGGTGAAGATGTCATGCACAACTCCCTAAGTGCATTGGAGTCACTCCACTATGTCCTAAAAGACGGCACAAGCATCTCTTTAGCCAACTTGGTAACATTTACAAAAACGACTGGACCGGTGCAGATAGAGCATGAAAACGGATACCGCAAAACAGTTGTACAGAGCAATGTGGAAGGAAGAGATTTAGTCGGTTTCGTCGAAGACGCAAAAGCTCAAATCGAACAAAAAGTTCAAATGCCAGCCGGCTACTACGTGACATACGGAGGCGAATTTGAAAACCAACAAAGAGCTGCCTCAAAGCTGATGATAATTATTCCAATCGCACTTTTACTAATTTTCATCCTGCTTTTTGTCTCATTTAACTCCATCACGCAAGCCATGTTGGTGCTCATAAATGTACCTTTAGCACTTATCGGAGGATTTGCAGGACTCTATATAAGCGGCGAGTATCTGTCCGTTCCTGCCTCGGTCGGATTTATCGCACTGCTTGGTATCGCCGTGCTTAACGGTGTCGTTTTGGTCAACTACTTTAACTATCTCGTTCAACATGGCTATGAAGTCATAGATGCCGTGAGAGAGGGAACTCTCAAACGTTTTCGTCCTGTTCTTATGACGGCGACTATCGCCGCACTGGGTCTATTGCCGATGTTATTTGCTACAGGACCGGGATCAGAGATCCAAAGACCGCTTGCAATCGTAGTTATCAACGGCTTGATAAGTTCAACACTCTTAACCCTAATAGTGCTGCCTCTGCTCTATCTTAAGTTTACAAAATCTTACAAGGAAAAGTAGAATTTTAAAAACTCCTGCACATCATGTGCGGAGTTTAGTGCAGGTTTCTTAGGGGGTTATCTCACAGCCGAAAAACTCAAAATCAAGTTCCGCCGATGGCTCTTTATAAAGCAGCGGACTGTCTAAATCTATATAGCGTATAACATCACGGTATGCAAACGCCAAGTAGAGTGCTATGTTTATGGAGTATGGACCCTCAAGCATAGAGCCTAACATACATGTAACTTTTTTCTCTCTTGCATACTCTAAAATCTCGATAGCCTTTGTAACTCCGCCGCATTTCATAAGCTTTATGTTTATCATGTCGGCACTTTTTGACTCTATGACTTTTTTAACATCCTCTAGTGTAAAAACCGCTTCATCTGCTAAAATGGGAATATCAGAAGCCTCTGCAATCTTTTTCAAACCATCCAAATCAGCAGCAATGACAGGCTGTTCTATAAGTTCAATCTTCATGTCTTGCATATTTTTTATAAATATGAGTGAATCCTCAAAACTCCATGCCTGATTTGCATCGACCAATATTTGTACATGTAGAAGCTCTTTAGCTATTTTTCTTATAACGTCAACCGCATGTAAAACATCACTGCCGACTTTTACTTTGAGTATGTATTTGCCCTCATTATACGCCTTTTTCGCATCTTCAAGCATAACATCCGCAGAGTTGAGGCTGATAGTCACATCCGTTTTTATAGGCGTAAAATCCTCTATGCAAAAATGCTCCGCCAAACTACGGTTTTCTTGTTTGACATGTAAAGATATAAACGCCATATCAAGCGCCGCTTTGGCACTTGAACCGATGCGATACCCCAAGGGCACTTCTTCGTTCCTCACGGCGCATGAAGAGTGCAAAAGCTCTAAAGCCTCTTTACATGTAAGGTTTAAAAAGTGCTCTCTTACGCTCTCGATAGAGTTTAAAATTATCTCAATATCTTCCCCCGTAATCGCCTTTGTAGCAGGCGCTTCACCGACACCGACATGCCCGTTTTCATCTTCAACGTGTACTCTCACAAACTCTACATGTGAAGTCTCACGAAGTGCTGTTTTAAACGGGGTTTTTAGCTCTATGTATTTTATCTCTGTTTCTATTTTTGTTATTTTCATTTTACTTATCAACCTGCTGTTACTTTTGACTTCAACATATTTTGAACAAAAGCATTAAGAGACATTCCGGCTTTTAGAGCTTCTTGATGGATTTTTTGATGCAACTTTGGGTCAATTCTAACATTAAAGACACCTTTGTATGTCTTTTGCGGCTTTCTGCCTAGCTCTTTGCAGGTTTGCAGATATTCATCAACTGCATTATGAAAGTTGGTTTCAAGCTCACTTGCACTATCTGCCTCAAAGGTCACTAAGTCATCTATAAGCTCTATTTTTCCAAAAAATAGTTTATCTTCACTAGAATACTCTATTGAACCGACATAGCCTTTATATTCAATTGTATTAGCCATTATAGTATCTCCTTTAGCTTAACTTGTATCTGCTTAACAAGATAGATTTTTAAAATATTGCTTGGATGCGGTTTGTGTAAGTTTATAAGACTATCTTTCTCTTTGTTGTAAAACTTAACAGCAGAACCGCTACCTTCTATCTTTTCATAACCAAAACCCAAAAGCAAAGTTTGAAGTTCGTCAAATGTCAAATCTTTGCATGGTGGTATTTTTAAAAATCTCTCAAGTAATTTATCTTTTTTGCTCATAACAAAATGATACCATAAAATAGTTACAAAAACATGATAAAAATTCAGTTCAAAATTTGTACGATTTCAAAAAGTAAAACTCTGACCAGCTCTGGGAGGTGCTTATTTAGATGTATTTTTTAAAAGTATTGATAATCAATCTATTCATTTTAATTGAGTTTATTAATTTTGTTTCAATGCACAGCACTTTAGTTAAAAACTTACTTATCATAAGAAATATGCCGAAAAATATATATATTGAAAAATGTCCTGCAGGACTAAATACAAAAAGATTTACTAAATCAAAAAATGAAGGATTAAATTCTTTATCAATGATAGGATTAATCATAAAAATATAAAATAGTGAAAAAAGCATGATGGCAAAAATTTTACTTATTAAATAATTTACCATCAAAGTAATGAAAATATAAAGTTTTTTTTGATTGTTCAACTTATTATATTTTTTAAACATTGATATACCTTTTGCTATGAATCCCATTTTAAATTACCCCCTCTTTTTCGCCTCATAAGCCTCTCTCGCTCGCTCTTCCATCGCTCTCTCTTTCTCGTACATCTTATTAAACTCTATCTGCTCCATCTCTTCTCTTACATTTTTATAAATACTAAGCCCATGCTTGCGACGAAACTTTCTTATGCTTCTTTCCCAGAAGATAAAAGGGAGTGCAGTCCAACCAAATGCTAGAAAAAAGGAGAGAAAGAAACCAAATTTATAGCCGACCATATAGTCTTTTGATATCATAAGGAAGAGGAGATTTACGGAAGTAAAAACTACATAAAACATCAAATATCCAAATAATCTCCCGCCAAAACTTCCCGTATCAATCCCTTTTGCAAAGAGTGTCAATGCACTCGCATTCTTCATTTCGTTTGACATCCTGTTTTCCTTTTTATATTTTTATCGGTTAAAAATTATTTAAAGTGTAGTTTAGCATAAAAATTCATAATCTCAATCAAAATATTTGTATCTAAAACTACTTTTTCCACGCATAAAATGGGTGCCAGACACTCTTTTGACTTTAAAAAAAGAAACTTCTAATAAGTTGATATCAAGAAAATACCATAAAAGCAACAAAGTTGAAGTTGTAAGTGTTGATGATTTATAAGCGGTAAAATTGTTTTTTTCTTCAATAATTCTCTTTTTACTGATTAGTATTGTTCCAAAAATTTCTTTAGTGCCATAGAGAATTCATCATCACTCAAATTTTCTTTATCGGTTTTAGAAAAAATTGATATTAATACGATTTTGTTTTCAAGTTGTTGATAGATTATGATTCTAAAACCACCGCTCTTACCTGTCGGGATGGATGAGTTTTTGACTCTTTTTTTAAAAAGATTAAATCCTAAATGCACTCCAAAATCTTTTGAAGACTCTATTTCATCGATAGCTGTCCTCAAATCTGACTTTAAAAGTTTGAATTTTTTTGATAATGGCTTTGCCTCTTTTAAAAAGTTGTCGCTGTACTCAATTATCAAGCTCTCTCCAAAGTTTTTCTATGGGTTGAACTTTGCCTGATTTTACATCCTCAAGTCCTGCTTGAATAGATTTTATTATTTCATTGGCTTCTACTATTTTCATCGCTTCTGCCATTTTTTCATACTCATCTTTAGAGATAAGTACCGCTTCGACTTTGTTGTTTT
>MICC01000015.1:0-1928 GCA_001829715.1 Sulfurimonas sp. RIFOXYB12_FULL_35_9 | reverse complement strand
CTTTATAATAGGCACTTTTGTAGGCTTGGCTGTCGGAAATATTTTTATTATCTTAATTAGCCATCCAAATCAAAATATTTCCGACAGCCAAGCCTACAAAAGTGCCTATTATAAAGCCCATCACTGCCATCAAAACACCTACGCCTACAAGTGATTTGTTGTAAGTTGCGGCCAAAATTGATGCGGATGCCACTCCGCCTATATTTGAGAGTGAAGCAACGGCTATGCTAAAGAGATCCAGTTTGAACACTTTTGCGCCTGCTATCATAATAATCGCATGAATAACTAAAATGCAAAATCCGGCAAAGACATAAATCCCCACTCCGCTAAAATTTTCAAACAACGCTTTTGAGCCGATAAGCGCTATAAGCATATAGAGCATTGCAGATCCTGTTGAGCTAGCACCGTTCATGGTTTTTAATTTTGTAAATGAGCCTAAAATGCCGAGTGCGGTTGCGAGGATTACGGTTGTAGTTGTATAGTTAAATATCTCAAATCCGCTATATGCCGCAAAATTGACACTAAAAGCTACAAGAAAAGAGAGAAGCAGTAAAAAGAGGTATCTTTTTGACCCGACTTCGGAAATATATCTTATATTAGCAAGCTTTTGCATCTGCTCATGCGAAGCCGTGAAACTGTTAAAATAGTGTGCGAACGGGGTTAAGAAAAGTAAAAACATCATCCAGAGAGTGTAGTTTACGCTATCTACTATAAGCGCATATCCGAATGCTTCTTGTGAAACATCCAGAGCCGTGCCGACCGCTACCATATTTGCCATACCGCCGCTCCAGCTTCCTGAGAGTGCGCCAAATGCGCCAGCCATATCCGCATCAAAACTAAATGCCCAAGAAACTGCTATAAAACCAAAGACAATGGAAAAAACAGCCAGAGTATATGCTATAAGCAGAGATTTTCCAAGCTTGAAAAAATCTCTGATATCTACCTGTAACAACATCAAAAAAAGCATAGCGGGAAGCAGATATTTTTTTGTATTTTCATATACCGTATCTATAGCTTCATTTTGTTCAAACAGATCCAACGAAGCAAAAACCATGCTAAAGATATAAATTAACACCACTGCAGGAATGTATTTAAAAAATTTCAAACTTCCCTTTTGCTCTAGTAAACTAATAACGCTCACCAAAAGAGCAAGCGTCAAAAGATATAAGAGCGGTGAACTAATCATTTATGTCCTTGGGTACACTCAGCGCCCTTAAAACCGCTCACTTGAGATCTTAGTTCATTCATAAACCTAACCGATGGATCATCTTTGGCAGTTCTATACTTTTTATCGACCTCAAGCCACAAATCACTCTTTTCAAAACATCTGTACTCATAGTGCCCTATCAGGTACTCAATAGTCGGAAACATTTTCTTAAGCTCTTGTACCAGCTCTATATTGGCTCTTAACTGCTGCGGTGTGAGATTGTCATTAGAGTTTTGTCCGCCAACATTTTCTATCCCTATGGAGCTGTAATTTAGCCCTATCACATGTCTTGCCATATAATCTAGCGGCATCAGCTGATGTACCGTACCGTCACGATCTACGATAAAGTGAGCAGAGACATTTACAGCTCCGCCGTTTGCGATTTCAGGTCTGTCGCTTGGAAGCGTTTGTGAAGTAAATCTTGAGAGCGACTCTGCAAAATCGTCTATCGCCGTATGATGAACTACAATGATTTTGGGAACTATTTTTATATCTTTAACATCCAGATTGTAATGCTCTTTGATATATTCTTTTGTCTGCTGAACTCTAACTTCGCCAAACTCAACGGGAGTCTGCTCTATTTTTAGCGCAAAAAGAGAGATAGGTATCAAAAAAGAGAGAATTATAAAATTGTACATGTAAACCTTTTTGGATATTATACTACAACAAAAAATAGGAACTGATATTTGGCAAAGAGATACATCATTTTAGATACGGAAAC
>MICC01000014.1 GCA_001829715.1 Sulfurimonas sp. RIFOXYB12_FULL_35_9 | reverse complement strand
TTAAATTTGATAATGTTTTATTTGTTCCATCTACGGACACTAAATTTGGTGTGGGGGTGTTTGGAACTTCATTTGATGATGAAATAGTAATCTCTGAACTATTCATCCACGAGGAATAATCTATAAAATCATAAGCTCGACAACCCATTTTCCAAGTTTCTCCAATGTTTAAAAAAGCATTTCCTAAAATTGAAACTAAAGTTGAAAGATAAGGAGATAAATCTGTTGTAACATTTGGGTTTGTTGAGTTATGATCTCCAGTTAGTCCATCTCCAAGTTGTCCATAAGTACCGGATCCCCAACATAAAACTCTTGAGTCATTTGCTCGAATACCACAAGTATGATATTGTCCCGCACTTGCACTTGAATAGGCTGATATGTCAGTGGTTAAATTTGGTGTTGTTACATTATGTGCAGCAGTACTGTAATCTCCTAAATTTCCCCAATCTCCCCTCCCCCAACACAAAACTCTTGAATCATTTTGTCGAATTCCACAAGTATGATAATATCCTGCACTTACACTTGAATAAAAAGAAGAATCAGTAGTAATATTTGGATTACCAACATTGTGTTCAATAGTACTGCTATCACCAAGTTGCCCATAATTACCCTCTCCCCAGCAAAGTACTCTCGAATCATTTGCTCGAATACCACATGTATGTTGATAACCTGCACTTACACTTTTATATACTGATATATCCGATGTAGTAGTCGGGTTTGTTCTTTCAATACTTGCCCCATCTCCAATTTGTCCAGAACTTCCCATTCCCCAACATAAAACTCTTGAGTCATTTGCTCGAATACCACAAGTATGGTACTGTCCTGCATTTACACTTGAATAGGCTGAGATGTCAGTGGTTAAATTTGGTGTTGCTACATTATGTGTAGCAGTACTATCATCCCCTAAATTTCCCCAATCTCCCCTTCCCCAACACAAAACTCGTGAATCATTTTGTCGAATTCCACAAGTATAATAATATCCTGCACTTATTCTTGAGTAGGGGGATGCATCAGTGGTGATATTTGGATTTAAAGCAGTATGTGCATCAGTACTATTATCTCCAAGTTGCCCATAATTTCCAGATCCCCAACATAAAACTCTTGAGTCACTAGCCCTAATGCCACAAGTATTATAATAACCTGCACTTACACTTGTATATGCTGAAGAATCTGTTGTGACATTTGGATTTAAAACATTTGTACCATTTTGCCCATCTCCAAGTCTACCATATAATGATTCTCCCCAGCATAGTACTCTAGAATCATTAGCCCTAATACCACAAGTATGCAGATATCCAGCACTAATTGACCCTTCCTTAAACAAAGTCCCATTCATGTAAACAGTTGAGCCGTTATACCATTGATATTGGTATGCTAAATCATCACCATCGCCATCTGTTGCATTACAGTAACCTTTAATATTTTCTGTTGAAGAGTTTGTCGTTGAGTTTATTTTAACGGAAATCATTGTTGGGGGTAAATTCACACTAAAAGTTACACTCTTACTTCCATTTATATTTCCGTATGTATCATTGCAATAGAATTTAACATTATGACTTCCGGAAATCATTGAAGAATTTGTTGCATTCCATTCACTTGCCGTGATATTTGTCATTGAAACATTTAAAGCATTATCTAACGAATAAACACACGCACTAATTCCACTTGAATCAGTAGCGGTTACATTGAATATAACTGTTGAACCATAAGTTGTATTTAAAGGAGTATTAATTGTTACTGCTGGAGGAATTGTTTCAATTATTACAATACTTGAACTATTCATCCACGATGAATAATCTGTAAAATCATAAGCTCGACAACCCATTTTCCAAGTTTCACCAATGTTTAAATAAGCATTTCCTAAAATTGAAACTAAAACATCCTCATTAGAATTAAATCCTCTACCATATGCTGAAGAATCTATTGTAATATTTGTATTCAAAGAATTGTGTACTTCAGTATTTCCATCTCCAAGTTGACCTTCATTTCCTTGTCCCCAACATAATACTCGTGAATCATTTGCTCGAATACCGCAAGTATGCTCATACCCTAAATTTATATCGTTATATGCAGAAAGATCTGTAGTTAAATTTGGAAACCAATTATTGCCTGTTTCACTATCTCCAAGTTGCCCTGAACTTCCCCATCCCCAACATAAAACCCTAGAATCATTTGCTCGAATACCGCAAGTATGATAACCTCCGGCAATTACTTTAATATAAGCTGAAGTATCTGTTGTTAAATTTGGATTTGGATTTTTTGCGGTTTGCCCATCTCCAAGTCTTCCATAATACCCTTCTCCCCAACATAATACTCT
>MICC01000013.1:10069-10586 GCA_001829715.1 Sulfurimonas sp. RIFOXYB12_FULL_35_9 | reverse complement strand
TTTAGCAGAAAAATTAAGAGAGAGCATAGAAATATTTGAGATAGATATGGTTGGAAGAGTAACTGCGAGTTTTGGGGTTACTCAAGTAAATAGAGGGGATGCACTAGAAGCTGTTGTCGAAAGAGCCGATAAGGCTCTTTATGAAGCAAAGGCTTCAGGAAGAAACTGCGTTAGAGCAAATTTTTAAATTTAGTTTTCCTCTCGTGCCGACACCCTGTTTCTTCCACTGTTTTTCGCATCATAAAGAGCATCATCAGCTCTCTTTAGGATGCTCTTAGCACTGTCGCCGTCTAAATAACAGCTTACGCCAAAGCTTGAAGTTGCTTTTTCTATAACCTCAAATGAGTAAGCCTCTATTTTTGCTCTTAGCAGGTTTGCATGCTCAAGTGCTGATTTGAGATTTGTATGAGGAAGTATGACAACAAACTCCTCACCGCCCCAACGACCTACGATATCCGTCGTTCTTGAGTTTTGTTTTAAAATCTTTGCAATATCAATAAGTGTTTTGTCTCCTACT
>MICC01000013.1:0-9979 GCA_001829715.1 Sulfurimonas sp. RIFOXYB12_FULL_35_9 | reverse complement strand
ATGTGCCGTCTTTTTTTAAGTTTTTTATCTCGCCGCACCATGTCCTGTTTTGTAAAAGTGTTTGCCACATCTCTTTGTACATGGACTCAGGCATACTTGGATGTCTTACTATGTTGTGCTTTTTGCCAATGAGTTCTTCCTTTGTATATCCCGTAATGTCGCAGAATGCACTGCTTACACTTATAATAACTCCTTTTAAATCAGTAGAAGAAGCAATGACATATTTATCAACTATATTTAGATATGTTTTCATAGAGATATTTGTTTTAATAAGCTCATTTTTTGCGTCTTCAAGCTCTTTTGTTCTCTGCTTTACTTTGTCTTCAAGTTCATTTGCATATTTTTTTATGGTATCTTGAGAATTTTTAAGGTTTTGCGCCATCTCATTGAAGTTATTCGCCAGAACTCCTATTTCATTGTTTACATAAAAGTCTGCATAAGAGTGTTTATCGTTTTCTAAGTTTCCAAGGGAGAATCTTTTTACTCTTTTTATAAGAGCGTCTATCGGAGAGACTATATGCTTTGTTGCCATTACGATTGCTATTATGATAAAAACAAGAACAAAAAATATAACGATGATAGAGATAAATTCTATTTTATATATAGGCTCTAAAACCTCACTTGAATCTATTTTTGCGATAACTCCCCAGTCAAGCGATGGGATATAACCCCATGCCGTGATAACTTCGACTCCTCTGTAGTCAACTCCTTCACCGCTTCCGTATCCTCCACTAGCGGCTTTTGTAGAGAATAGGTTTTTATTGCCATCAAAAATGAACTCATTTTCTATAGAGTTTTTTACATATTTTAGAGCTGTTGTGGATACTATTTTATGTTGTGAGTTTTTCATAGCCGCAAAAAATTCTCCACTTTCACCTAACCCTTTTTGGTCGCTAAATATATCGGATAGTTTGTTTTTTGCAAGTTGAATCGCAATAACTCCGATAACTCTGTTTTCACGATAAATAGGGTGTGCTATAAAAGCAGAGTGGGTACTGGATGGATGGTAGTACTCAAAACGGCTTATTTTACTCTCTAAAAGCATCCTTGCTCTTTTGTAAACAGAAGCTAGATTTGTATCTTTATAGATTCCGCTAAGCAGATTTGTCCCCAAATCACTCTCTTTTTTTAGTGTGTATATAATATTTCCGCTCATATCTATAAAAAAGACATCATAATATTTGCTTTTATCTAAAAAGCCATTGAGCAGCTCATTTAACTTTGCATCATCTTGTATAAAGCGGTTGTTTTGCACAAAATTTTCTTTAGATCTTATAAAGTTGTCTACGACTGTCGGAATAGAAGAAACCAGTTTTACGTTTTTTTCAAAATCATCTATTTGAGTCTCAATCTTTGCTATTTTTTCATGTAATATAAGCTCAAGATGCTCTTTTGCTTGAATTTTAAACTGATTTTTTTGCAGCAGGTAGTTTGCGCCAAAGAGCATAACGATAGGAACGATTGAAATCATGATAAACCAAAAGAGAATTTCATTTTTTATATGCAGTTCATACCATTTACTCATCTGCTCTCACTTTTTGCTTCCCAAGAGTTGCCGTAAGATTTATAAATCTCATGAATTCCGTTTTCCCAAAATGCCCTCTCTTTAAAAAGAGGATACGGTTGCGGATTTATGATTTGTGTTGATTGCCATACAATATCAAATTGATTTTGTGTACTTACTTTTCCAATAAAGACATTTCTGTGAAGATGTTTATTCATGGAGTCCACATAATAGATATTGTCGGAGATATTTAAACTCGCTCTTTTAATATTTTTTAGAATCTCTTCAGGAGTGGTTTTTTTTGATTTTAAAATAGCTTGTTTAAAAAGCTGCGCCCCTAAATAGATAGAAAACATTGCATCCGTTACTACTACATCTTTCTCGAATCTATCTTTTAAGAGAGTGCTAAACTCATTTCTACTCTTATTCATAATATCAAAATAACCCCATGTCGCATAGTGTCCATACATTATGTTCTTGTCGTTTGCGGAGATTTTAGAAAGTGATGTTTCATCTAGGCTAAGCGATATAACCGGAATATCGCTAGATGAAATGCCGTGTTCTTTTAGTTTCTTAAAAAATTCTATGTTGGAATCACCGTTGAGCGTATTTATAATCGCGTCTGGTTTTTTAGACTTTATATCTTTAAAGAGATCTTTAAAATCTTTGGTATCCAGCACAAAGTATCTTTCGCCCAGCACATTTAAATCTGTTAATTTTGATAACTCATTTATATAAAAATTTGCAGCCTTTGGATAGATATAGTCTGAACCTACGAGATAGACATTATTGCCGAAATTCGTTCGTATAAAATCAATGGTAGGATTGATTTGTTGATTGGCACTAAGTCCCAAATAGACTATATTTGGCGAACTTTCAAATCCTTCATATTGCAGAGGGTAAAAAAGTACATTGTTTGCAGCTTCTACGACCTCTTTAACCTCTTTCCTTGAAGCCGAAGTCCAGCACCCGAATATGGAGACGACGCCTTTGTCTATAAGTTCTTTTGCGCCTTTTTTAAACTCTTTTGAATCAGATTTGCCGTCAAATTCTATAATCTCCACCTCTCTGCCAAAAAGCCCACCCTCTCTATTTATCTGCCATACGGCAGCTCTTAACACATCGGAAAGCGGCTTTTCATTTGTACCCATTGTTCCGCTTGCAGAGTAGAGCAGCCCTATCTTAATATTTTCCTCTTTTGTATAAACAAAAACAAACATGGAGGCAATTATGAAAGTAATGACACTAAAAATAATAATAAAAAATTTCATAACTCCTCCCAAAATTTAGGTTCACTGATGAGGTAACCTTGAGAATACTCTATATCTAAGAGTATTATTTTATCTTGAATCTTTTGTGAAGAGACAAATTCCGCAACTATTTTAATGTTATTCTTTTTGGCAAATGAGACAATTGATTCGACTACGTTATAGTTATTTATGTCTGTATCTATATTCTTTATCAAACTGCCGTCTATTTTTATAATATCGGCTTCAAGTTTTAAAAGATATTCAAAATTTGAGTATCCTGTTCCAAAATCATCGATTGCAATCTTGCATCCAAAGGTTTTAATCTCATCAATAAAGAGTTTTACATCATCAAATGACTCGATTCCCTCAGATTCTACAAGTTCAAATATCACATTTTGTTTGTTGTTTAATTCTTGTAGCTGATTGATGATAAACTCTTTCGTGCTTTTATTGAGTATATCTTCTGCCGTTATGTTGACGGATATGCTTTTGTTTGTAAAGTTTATATGTTTAAAGACTTTTTCAAAGACTCTTTTTGTGATTTGCGGATAGAGTTTTGACTGTTTTGCAATATCCAAAAAGTGATAAGGAGAGACAATTTTGTCATCTTCATCTATGATTCTAACAAGCGATTCATACTTATCAATCGTATTTGTTTTGTTGTTTAAAATTGGTTGAAATACTACAACGACTCTATCGTTTACAAGTGCATCTTTTATTCTCTTAACCCAAATAAGATTATTTTTATAATCTTCATATGATGTCATCTCATGCGAATATACTATAAAGTCTTTTTTAAATTTTTTAGCTTCTTTTAGAGCAATATCTGCAAATTGCAAATCAAAAAAACCAAGTGATATGCCGGCAGAGAAGTTGATGCTTAGCTCCTCCTCATCCACTTTTAAGGCACTGTTTTGCATATTTAAAAGAATCTCTTTGATATGTTTTATAAAAGTATTATTATCCTCATCATCTAAAAATGATACTATAGAGAACTCATCGGCATGATTTCTGTATATGTTATATCTCAGTTTATAGGAGATATCGAGGAGTTTGCTTGAGATTTTTATTAAAACTTTATCGCCGAAGCTGTCTCCGTAAAAATCGTTGATATGTTTAAAATTGTCAATATTTAAAATTGCTATATTTGCATTTTGTGTGTTTTTGAGATCTTCAAAGAGTTTATAGCGATTGCTTAAATTGGTTAACCTATCGGTGTAAAAATTTTTCTTAAGTTCCTCTTGAGAGCTTACAAGTTCGGTCACATCTTCACGCAGTGCCAGATACTCTATAATGTTATCATTACTGTCGGTGATAGGTATAACAGTTGTTTTTGTGCAAAAACTCTTGCCTTCTTTATTTATATTCTTAATTAAGCCTTTCCATGTCCTTTTGCTTTGGATGGTCTCCCATAAATCTTTAAATGTCGATTTTGGAGTTTGCGGATGTCTCAGAATATTGTGACCTTTACCAATGAGTTCATCTTTGCTATAACCTGAAATCTTCTCAAACTCTTCGTTGACATAAGTAATTCTTCCGTTTAAATCCGATGCACTGATGATACTTCCCTCGAAAATAGCTTTTTTGTACTCTAAGAGGAGTTTTCCTGACTCATTTAACTCTCTGTTTTGGTAAAGAAATTTTTTGTTTGTAATATCCAAATCTAGAACCGAGTTGTAAAAACTTCTCAGCATAAAATAAAATGCAATAAGATAAGCAAAAAATCTTAAAAAGTGCCAAAACCACCACTGCATGTCCCATATGGATGAGAAAAAAAAGAGTACGCCCGATGTTCCAAGAAGCATTGTATGCCCAGCAAAAAGAAGCGAGTCTGCATTCTGCTCACTAAGATAGGTTCGTATAAAATAGAATGAAGAGAGTATAAACATACTTCCTCCAAAAACGTTTAAAAGGTTTGCCATATTTGTAAATTCCCCATCTTTTGTAAGCATCTGAGGTAGAATCTGCGGATATAAAATTGAGATAATAGCAATGAAAACAGAGATAAAAAATAGAGTGATAGGAAAAATAAAATATCTTTTTCTTGATATACTATATTCTGATAGCCAGACAAGATTAAAAAAAATGCCGCCGAAAAAAACGCTTAATGCATGTAGCCATACAAAAGTGTCTCCTACCATAACCGTGGAGTGAAAAGCATCAAAAACGCCCATGCAGATAAGTCCAAATGATGCATAATACTGATAGTTTAACTCAAGCTTTCCTTGATGGATAATAAAGATAGTAAGAGAGAGCATAATTGCAACAACCGCCCCTGAGGCCTCTAAAAACGAGTGCAAAGGGAGAGATTCATATTTCCATGCAGCAAAATTTTGCATATACAAAGCCATGCATATCGGAAGCACTAAAGTAACAAAGAGTGTAAAATATAAAATAAAATCTTTTTGTTGTCGCATAATGAAACCTATTTTTTTAAAAAGCTTAAGATTCTAGCACAAAAACCATATTCCTACCCTGTGTTTTTGCTTCATACAGAGCAATATCGACCCTTTTTAACATTGTATTTCCGCTTTCACCCTCTTTGTATCCCACAACGCCCAAGCTAACGCTCATATTATTAATGGATTTGAACCGGTGTTCATCTATCTCTTTTCTAATTCTTTGTGCAATATCTTTAGCAGATTCAAGCGAAGTATATGGTAGAAGTATCATAAACTCTTCTCCGCCTACTCTTCCAAATATGTCACTGCTTCTTAAACACTCTTTGACTATCTTAGTCATTTCGACAATAGCATAATCCCCTATATCATGTCCGAAAGTATCGTTTATATTTTTAAAGTAATCTATATCTAGCATTATTAAAGAAAACTCTATTTTTGAGATTTTATATTTTTCCAGTTCATTGTTAAATGCATTTAAAAATGAGTAGCGGTTATGAATCTGAGTCAAAGAGTCCGTATTTGCGATGAGATGCATTCTTTCATATGCCTCTTTAAGCTCATGTGTTCTCTGCTCTATCTTCTCTTCAAGCTCACTGTTTAGCTCTTGGAGCTGATTTGATTTTAACTCTAGATTTTTTTTGAACCAGTCAAAATTCTCTTTTAGTTTTCTGGAGATAAATATTGAGACTACAATTGATATTATTGTAAATATAATTGAGTAAAATTTTATGGTTATCAGCTTAGCTTCATTTATCTTTTGTAATTCTGCTATTTGAGACTCTGCAATCTTTTCTATCTCTTTTGTATAAAAACCGCTTCCTACTACCCAATTGGTATCAGGAATTTTCTCGACGTAAGAGAGTTTTGTCTCAAATTTTCCATTTTTTGGATTTTCCCATGAATAAGATACAAAATTGCTAGAACCCTCTTTGGCATTTTTTATAAACTGTTCAACTACGGAGTGATGGACTTTATCTGATGAGGTAAAAAAGTTTTTTCCTTCAAGTTCAGGATTGTAAGAGTGTAAAATTATATTTCCATCCATATCGTAGATGAAAAAATAATCTTGGCTATTTTTGTTTATGTTACGAAGTATGGTAAGTGTGCTTTTTTCAATCTCAAGAGTAGTTGTATCAAGATATTCCGCAGAACCCATATACCAGTTAAAGTGCTCAAAATCCTTTACAAACGCCAGCTGCTTGTACTGAGTGTTTATATCTTTTTTGGCTCTTGTAAAGGTGTCCCATAAAAATCCCTCACCTTCTTCGTTTACGATTCTAATCTCTTCTTGTATAACCGATTTACCGGTTGCATCTTTAAAGTTGATTATATTTTTGCCTTCCATATGTCTGAGATACTCAGGAGAGAGGACGAAATTTCCCTCTTTATCGAGTATAAATATAAAACTCTCGCCGTCATTCCAAAGCAACGGGCGAAGCGCGTCTAAAATCATTTTTTTGATTTCCGTATCGCTCTTTTTCTCTCTATTTTGTTTGTAAATATTTGAGCCGATAGCAAAAGCTTTTTCTACTCTGTCTTTAACTTTTATATGCAATCTTTCCTCTATGGTCGAGTGTTCGTAGTTTATAAGAGAGATAGCCATTTTTACTTTAGAAGCGGTAATATTTTTTTCTTTAAGCATCAACTCCTCTTGAAGATTTTTAGAGCTGTTATTGAAAATATATTGTGTGTGTGAAATATTGATGAAAAAGATGGCAAAAACTATGCTTGGAATAAATACTATCGGAGCGAATGTTATAAAGCGGAGAAGATATTTTTCATTCATTAGATTACTTCTATTTTTTTTGATTGTATTCTAATAAAGTATAAAATGGAGATATGTTTTTGTGACTACTGCAAGAATTTCAATAAAAAGTAACTATTGTTTACACTTTTTTATTAGACTTCTTTCATAACCTCGTTTTGAAAGAAGTCGTCTTGCTTTAAAAAAGCAAGCTTTAGTCGCAATTGCGGCGCAAGCGTAGCTTAACGGATGCATCCGTTAAGCGTTCTAAATAATTAAAAAGTAGCAGGTGCGATATAGTTGCCGTTGACAAAGCGGCAGCCGTGAGTTTTTGGAAATATTTTATTTGCATCTATCCAATGCTCATTTCCTACATTTTTTACGGGAAAATAGACTTTAATAGATGAATTTTTTATATCAAGAATCGGACCGCAGTTTGTTTCAACACCTTTTTTCAGAGTTTTTCTAAAATTCGCAATAGTGTTTTGAAAGTTTCTTATAGCTTTTTCTTCTATATCTGCTAAAGCTTCATTCTCACGTTCGAGCTGTTTTTCACTCTTTAGCACTTTTTGCTCATACACTTTTGCGTATTTTTGCTCTTCTTCTCTTCTTCTTTGTTCCTGCATTTTTAGATTGTCTCGGTTTTTCTCAGCAAGAGGAATGAGCGTAGAAGCATATTTGTAAGAGGAGTATTTTTCTATAAAAGCATCAAATTCATCGGCTGTTTTAGCACTTAAGAAGAGACGGTCGCACTCTTCATGTTCAAGAGCAAATTTTTTGTTCTCAATCGCATAAAAAAGATTTGTCTGCTTGATGACCTCTTTTATAAGCTCTTCATCAATATATCTTTGCGATTTAGAGCTATTTAGAAGTTCAGAGATATTTTTTGCACCGAGTGAGCCTGTTAGGTTACTGCTGCATACGGCGTACTCTTTAATACCTTTTTTACCGTTACAGTCGTAAATATTTGATTTATTGATATCAAAATTGGGTTCTACATGAGTGTAAGATTCGTTGATTTTAAGAATTTCTTGATTTGTTTTTTGTCGTATTTGTATCGGAGTATCTTGAATGTCAACTACTTTCCAAATATTGTTATTTTTTTCAACTAAAGCATAGTAGTAGCCGCTTTGACTGACATAACTGCTTTTTTGCGTAGACTTGTTGCTAAGCGCATTCTGATTTGAAGCACTGCATCCAAAAAAGAGGAGAGATACAAGAATAGTAAAAAAGGTATATTTATAAAACACGTGGTTCCTTTTAAGGTTTAAAATAGGGGATTTTACATTGTAAAATATTAAAAAGCAGTTAATAATTTATTTTAGAAGAGTTTGAATTAAAACTCCCGCCATTAATGCGGGAGAAGATTTTTTACTCTATTTCAGCATCGATGACATCGTCATCTTTTTTCTTCTTTGACTCATCAGCTTGTGCTGCGCCATCATCTTTTTTGTACATCTGCTCAGCCATTTTGTGGCTTGCTTCAGTTAAAGTTTTCACTTTTGCTTCGATTTGCTCTTTTGTTGAGTTTGTATCTTTTAGCGTATCTTTAAGTTCAGTTATAGCGGACTCGATTTTTACTTTTTCCTCAGCACTGATTTTATCTCCGATTTCACCTAAAGACTTCTCAGTCTGTGCGATAAGCGCATCAGCTTGATTTTTAAGATCTACCAACTCTCTTCTTTTTGAGTCTTCAGCTTTGTGAAGTTCCGCATCTTTAACCATTTTGTTAATCTCATCTTCACTTAGTCCAGAGCTTCCGCTAATCGTAATCGATTGAGATTTGCCTGTACCTTTGTCTGTTGAGCTAACAGTTAAGATTCCGTTTGCATCGATATCAAAAGTTACTTCGATTTGAGGTACGCCTCTTGGAGCCGCTGCAATGTTGCCGAGTTCAAACAGACCTAAAGATTTGTTATCTCTTGCAAACTCTCTCTCACCTTGAACAACCGAGATGCTAACAGCCGGTTGGTTGTCTTCAGCAGTTGAGAAGATTTGAGATTTTTTAACAGGAATTGTAGTTCCTTTTTCAATGATTTTAGTAGCAACGCCGCCTAAAGTCTCGATTCCGAGTGAAAGCGGAGTAACGTCAAGAAGAAGAACGTCTTTAACATCTCCTCTTAAAACTCCACCTTGAATCGCCGCACCTGCTGCAACTACTTCGTCAGGGTTTACGCTTTTGTTTAGAGTTTTGCCGCCAAAGTAGTCTGAAACCATCTTTTGAGCAAGTGGAACACGGATCGAACCGCCGACCATGATAATCTCTTTAATAGCGTTGTTATCTAAACCAGACTCTTTCATAGCCGTTTTGATATGTGAAATAGTCTCTTCAACCAGTGTCTCAATCATGCTCTCAAATTTTGCACGAGTAAGTTTGATAACTAAGTGTTGAGGACCTGCTTGCGTCATAGTGATAAACGGCAGGTTAATTTCAGTTTCAGTTGAGCTTGAAAGCTCTTTTTTAGCATTTTCAGCCGCATCTTTTAAACGTTGTAAAGCCATTTTATCGTTTTTAAGATCTACACCATGTGTATTTTTGAATTCGCTATTTAGATAATCAACGATTTTATTGTCAAAGTCGTCTCCACCTAAAAATGCGTTTCCATCAGTAGATAAAACCTCAAAAGTTCCATCGCTAATCTCTAGAACAGTAACATCGAATGTTCCGCCTCCCAAGTCGTAAACAAGAACATTTTCATCCGCTTTGCTCTCTAAACCATAAGCCAGTGCAGAAGCCGTCGGCTCGTTTATGATACGAAGAACATTAAGACCTGCAATCGTTCCTGCATCTTTTGTAGCCTTTCTTTGTGCATCGTTAAAGTATGCCGGAACTGTGATAACAGCGTCAGTTACAGTTGAGCCGAGGTAAGCCTCTGCATCCTCTTTTAGTTTTGATAAAATCTTAGCGGATATCTCTTGCGGAGTGTAGATTTTACCGTCTACATCAACCGCAGCCATGCCGTCTTTGTTTATGATATTGTAAGTTACCTTATCGTGAGCCGCTTTTGCGTTCTCTTCATTCATCATAAGACCCATGATTCTCTTAATTGAAGAGATTGTTTTGTTTGGGTTTGTAATC
>MICC01000012.1:43692-50114 GCA_001829715.1 Sulfurimonas sp. RIFOXYB12_FULL_35_9 | reverse complement strand
ATTTAAATCATACTCGGGGAAACTGCTGGCAGATAATATAGCGCCGTCTATTCCCATAACTATGACCGCACCCGATTTATTTTCAAAAAGTGATGAGATGTATTTTTGAAGCTCTATGTCAATATTTAGTGTTAATTTTCTATCTTCTACGGCTTGTTCAATGGAAATTTCTTCCACTTCTTGATTATTGGCATTTACTTTTATTTCCCTTTTACCGGCTAAACCCTGCATATACGTATTGTAGTATTTTTCTATACCTGTTTTTCCAGTATAGCCTATTAGTTCTAAAAGTTTTTCCTCTTCAATTTCACTTTTGTTTGCGCGGGAAACATAGCCGATTGAGTGCGAAGCAATTTCTCTGTAAGGATAATATCTTTTAGGAGAAGATATGATATTGATATTTTCTCTTAAATTAAGTATAGAATATACGGGCATAATCTCTTCATACGAGACAAAATGAACAATATCAATAAAGTTGTGATTGTAGTAAGAATCAACTTTTTTATAATCTTTAATCATTTTTTCTTTATCAAGGTTTGGCAATAATTTTATAAGATTATTAATCTCCTCTTCAAATATCTGTAGATTCTTTTTTAGCCCTAAATGTGGTGCCAACTGTATCTTGAACCCAAGTTCGTTAATAGCAATAGGTCTATTGTTAATGTCGACTATTTCGCCTCTTACAGGGGCAATCTGCTCAATTTTAATAGTATTGTTATATGAGAGTCTTTTATAATAATCATTTGATTCAACCGAGAGTAAAAATACCCTTACGATGAGTGCTAGCCACATAGCGATAAATGCAAAAAGTATAAATTTTATCTTCACAATATGCTCACAATAAAAAATTCAATCACTATGTAATAAATTATATAATAGTTTATGTTTGGAAGCGGAAATAAAAATATATTCGATAAAAGCAGATGAAAAATAAAAAACCCTATGTAGACGAAGATTACCATTGCCATTTTTGTACATACGTTACAACTGAAATTTTGATTCAATTTTGGAATCACATACTTATAAATAAATGCAAAATATATAATAGTACTAAAGAGCACATATCCGTTTTGTGCTTCAAAAATCAGTAAGCAAAAGGATACCAAAAGTAGTGATACAGCATTTTCTTTTTTAAGTGCTTTAGAAAAAAGTATAAATAGTATTGCAAGTAAAGGCGGTAAAAATAGATATATACCGCTTAACGCAGTATATATTATAAATACAGAAGCGTAAATATACGGCTTTAAAGCGTTTTTATTAGAGATACTTCGTTGCATATCGGAAAGTGCTTACATTTTATACAATCAGCCCAAATTTTATGTTCTGGAATTGATTCTTTTGGAATTTCTATAAACCCGAGTTTTTCGAAAAATGACTGTTTGTATGTTAGAGTAAGGACTTTTTTAAGACCCAAAATTTTTGCTTCTTGCATAGCCTTGTCTATTAAACTTTGTCCTATTCCCATACCCCTTTTGGACTCTTTTACAATAAGAGATCTAATCTCTGCCAATGTTGGAGTATGAATGTGAAGAGCACAGAAACCTACAATTTCCCCCTCTTCTCTTGCAAGTATATAAGATCTTATGTTGGTTGCAATTTCATCTGAGCTTCTTGCTAGAATTACACCGGCTTCAACTTCAGGTATAACGAGTTTTTGCATATTCTCGATATCTGATAAATTTGCTTTTGTTAATTCAACGCTCATCAAAACTTCCTTTTAAGATATCATATATAAGGGTTACTACTTTTTGCAAACCTTTCTTTTTTGAGCTTGAAACCATAATAGCTTCAGGAAACGCTTTTTTGAGGGCGTTTTGTTCTTTTTGATTTAACTTGTCTATTTTTGTAAAAATTTGCAATATATGCTGCGTTTCATCCGAGCATTCCAGCAAAAAGTCACTTACCGACTTATCGATTTCTAAAAAAGGATGTCTGCAATCGACCAGATGAATAAAAAGTTTTATCTGTTTTCTTTGTGATATATAGTCAGTTAAATTTTTTTCCCAATCATATTTTATAGATTGGGAAACTTTTGCATAGCCAAATCCCGGTAAATCAACAAATTTTGCCAAACTCTTTTGAGTAGTTTCTCTATCTATAAAGGTAATATCAAAATAGTTTATAAGTCTTGTTTTCCCAGGAGTTGATGATACTTTAGCCAAACCTTTATGATTTGCCAAAGCATTTAAAAGAGAGCTTTTCCCAACATTTGAGCGAGCCATAAAAACAACTTCATCCTGTTCTTGGCTCTGCGGTGCGTTTGCAATATTTGGAGCAGATATTACAAATTTTGCATCAACAATTTCAATCATTTTTTGCCCTCTTTTTTATCTTCAGGCATATCAAAAATCATAATAACAGGCTCTTTTTCGGCACCTTTCGCATAGGCTTTACCCTCTATTGTTTTTAAAATAACCTCTTCGCCTATAATCTCTTTTTTTTCATTAATCTGTTTTAAGTGAACATCTTTGAAAAAATGGTACTCTTTTTCTTGCGGAAAATAGACCACTTTTTGTGCCTTGCCTCTATATATAGCACCTTCAAGAGTTTGTATGTAGAAAGAAGCATTCCCCTCTGCAGTAAACTTTGTCGGTTCTTGATTGCTATTTGTATGAATAGTAACTTTAGATGCATTTAATTCATCAGAACCCTTTACTATATTTACATTACCTTCAAAAACAGAGATACCTGCTTTTTGATCTGCATTAAAAAGCTTTGCTTTGACTTTTAGCTCTTGTGAAAACAGTGCCGCTCCTAAAAAAATTGTTAAAAAAATTGTTTTTTTCATCTACTTCTCTCTTCTAATTGATACTTTACTACAACATTTTTTGATTTTACTATCTCTAAGGAGTTATTATACTTTAATTCTTCTCCCTTAACTCTATTTGAACCTTTATAAAGCACATAATCTCCCTCTGTCGTAGCAATAGTTGTTTTTTTATCATACACTGCCTTTTGCGTTTCAAAAGTCAATCCATCTTCTCTTGTATATACGATATCTCCATCTAAATAAACAATATCATCTTTGTAAATACCGCTATTTGACTGCATATTTGCAAGATACTCTCTAGATTTATCCGTGTAATTCATTTTCTCAACCGTATATCTATCCTTATACTTAGTTGCTGTGTCACCGTTCATAAGCGTAATAAGCCCTTTTGAATTTAACTCATGCATTGTAAAATATGAGATGCTAAAGAGAGGGACATCATTAAATTTTTGTTGTGTTATATCTAGGGGTTTAAATAAAAAAAGTATCATCACCAAACAAGATAAGATAAAAAGAAAAAAATAGTTTATACTCATGTTTATAACCAAATAGCTAAAAATTCATCTTTTAAATCATTCTCATCTACTAGAATATCAATCATTTCTCTTACAGCACCATCCCCGCCTCTGCTTGAGAGAACAGTATCAACAATATCTTTAATCTCTTTTACTCCGTCATTTGGCGTAAAACTTCTTCCTGCCTTCTTTAACATTCTTAAATCATTCAAATCATCGCCTATGGCAGCAACTTCATAATCTTTTAATCCAAGCGAATTAATTAAATCTTCTAATGCTTTTTCTTTATCTTTGACACCTTGAAATAGATGTACAATATGAAGCTCTTTGGCTCTCCTTTGAACAATTTGAGAATCTCTGCCTGTTATAATAGCAGCATGATAACCCATCTTAATCCAAGAACTTATGCCAAGACCGTCTTTTACATTGAAATTTTTTGTCTCACTTCCATCAGATGAGTATATTATTTTCCCTTCTGTTAGGCAGCCGTCAACGTCAAGAACTATAAGCTTAATCACAGTACATCTTTTGTGCTTGGAATACCGACTCTCTCATTTTTTTGCATTGCACGACGAAGAGCAACTGCAACCGCCTTAAAAGCTGCTTCTATGATATGGTGCTTATTTTTTCCTCTAAGAGCTACGATATGAGCACTTATCTTTGCATTTGAAATAAAAGCTTTAAAAAACTCTTCAACTAGCTCAGTGTCAAAATTTCCTACTTTTCCGGCAACATTAACCTCGTAAACAAGATATGGACGATTACTCAAATCCAAATCACAACTTACGCATGCTTCGTCCATAACGATATTTGCACTCCCAAAACGCTCCATGTTTGAAACTGGATAGATAGCTTGTGACAAAAGAGAACCAAGAACAATACCCACATCCTCTACGCTATGGTGATCATCAATATGCGTATCACCTTTACATGTAATATCAAGATCTATCAAAGAGTGTTTTGAAAAACTCTCTAGCATATGATCCAAAAATCCTACACCGGTATTTATATGGCTTTTTCCAACTCCATTTATAGAGAGTGAAATAGTTATATCCGTCTCTTTTGTTTTTCTGTTTTTAATTATCATTATTTAATCCTCTCTCACAATAAACGAATGTTTAAAATTTCCAAGTGCTATATAATCTTTAGCTTCTTGTTCACTTCTAAACCCTTTTAGCCAAACTTTGAACATTCTGCCGTTTTGGGTTTGTATATCTTTAATCACTGTTTTATATCCGTCGGTATCATTATGTTTTTTTTGTGTTATAAGTGCACCCTCAATCTTAGAAAAAGATCCTATTTGAATAGCAAATGCATCTGCAGGCTGTTCCTGTGGAGAATTTTGCAAATCTTGCTTAGGTTGAATCTGCTGAATACCTTTTGCATTAAAACCAAGTATTTCAACTGTTACAGGTGCCGTTCCTGTACCTAACATATCTATTTTTTTAGCTGCCGTATTTGATAAATCAATAATTCTTGTATCTATAAAAGGACCTCTGTCGTTTATCCTAACGACCGTACTTAAACCGTTTCTTTTATTGGTTACTTTTACTACGGTATTCATTGGCAACGTTTTATGTGCAGCAGTCATGTCGTACATATTGTATATTTCACCGTTAGAAGTGAGTTTTCCGTGAAAATCAGGACCATACCAACTTGCATTTCCTTTAAACTCATCTCCAACACTTACAGTAGTAGGGTAATATTTTATTCCTCTGATGACATAAGGTTTCATAGTCGGATGTGTATAATCTTTTTGACTTACAACAGGACTAAGTGAGTCTTTATCTTCTGAATGTGAATATATACTTTTAGTTCTTGAACTACATCCAGTACTTAAGATTAATGTAGCAGCCGTGAGTGCAATCGTAAAAATAGATAGTTTATTCATTATAGTTTTAATCTTGCACCCTCTCTAATAGATACACTTTTGAGTTTATTTTGTATTTGTATATTTTCTACACTAATTTTATATGCTTTTGAAATAGACTCCAAAGTATCTCCTCTTTTAACTAAGTAGGAAAAACTTTTATTTGTTTTTGTATCGACAACTTTGCTATTCATGGGTATAACAACTCTATCATTTGAACTTACTCTAGCACTATTTAGATTGTTGAAGTCCATGATGGCTTTAAATGGAACACCATACGCTTTTGCTATATTAAAAACGGTATCGTTCTTTTTTGCTACATGTATCTTATATATATTTTTGACTTTTTCTTCAAAATATTTTTGCTTAAATTCTGATAGCTTAATATACGGAATGTATATATCATAGCTGTTTACATTGGACGGCGTAAAATCATATTTTAGGTGACGATTTAGTTTTTGTAATTCGCCAAGAGGTATACCAATAAGTTTAGAAACTCTTGATAACGACTCACCGCCTGGTACTCTTACCGTGGATATAGAATAGGCATTCGCCCTATTTAACAGATACTCATACTCACTTTTTAGTAAAAAATGCTCATCATTACCCATCATAGCAAGTGCTACAATCCTTCTAAGATAAAGTCTGCTCTCTTTTGGGATATATGTCATTTTAGGATCAAGTAAAATAGATAACTCATCACTTCCGGCAACTTCAATTGCTTTGCTTAGTTTTCCGTCTCCGCAGTTGTAAGCAATTGCGGCTAGATACCATTTGCCAAACTTTTTATGAAGGCTTGAGAGATATTTTGCGGCGGCTTCCGTTGATTTTATAAAATCTTTTCTCTCATCTACAAATTCATCAATTCTAAGACCGTATTGTTTGGCTGTCGGAGGCATAAATTGCCATAAGCCGGAAGCTTTTTTAACAGAGTAAGCTTTTATTAGAAATTCCGATTCAGCCATTGAAAGAAATAGGAATTCCGGCGGAATATTGTACTTAGTTAAAATATTTTTTATGGCAGGAATGAAAATATATGCATCATTCATAGCCTCAAAAAACTTTTCATCTTTAAAAATTTCAATATTACTATTTTTATATTGGTTCATTATTGGATCATATAAGAAAGACGCATCTATGTCAAAAGAGTCTAGGATGGCTATTTCCCTAGCGTAGTTAGAACTGTATGTAAGGTTTGCACTGAGTAAAAACGGTAATAAAAGCAGTAAAATGTATCTCAAAATTGTGACCTTTATTGTAAGTTTAG
>MICC01000012.1:0-43680 GCA_001829715.1 Sulfurimonas sp. RIFOXYB12_FULL_35_9 | reverse complement strand
TTAAATAATAAAAGGGCATTTTTTGTAGTTATTTTTTTTATATTTTCTTCGGAGATTTCTAAAAATTCAGATATTTTTTTCATAATAAATATAGTATATATAGGCTCATTTCTCTCGCCTCTATGGGGAGTTGGAGTAAGATACGGAGCATCAGTTTCAATTAAGATTTTATCAAGTGGGATTTTTGGTAACACATGTAAAAGTTTTTTTGCATTTTTAAATGTCACAACACCGCCGATTCCAAAATAGAAACCATCATTTGCCAAACTTAAAAGTTCTTCATCCGCATTGTAACAGTGTAAAACACCGCCTACTTCTTTGGCATTATATTTTAAAAGAATCTCTTTAGAATCTCTTGAAGCATCTCTTATATGCACGATAAGCGGTTTTTTATATTTTTTTGCCAGTTCAATCTGAGTTATAAATACCTCTTTTTGTCTGCTTTTTTCTTTTTCCTTCTCTTCATCGCTGCCTTCTAGCCTAAAGTAGTCAAGTCCGCACTCGCCTACAGCAACGCACTTTTTATGGTTTATAAATTTCTCAAGATAGCTTTCTTCAAATGAATCCATATCGTATGGATGTACTCCTACGGCAAAGTAAACATCGCTATTGTTCTCTGCTATTTCTACGGCTCTTTTGAGGTTTTTCGGGTCTGCTCCTGGGATTATAAAACGCTCTACTCCGCCATCTCTTGCTCTGTTTAAAACTTCATTCAAATCATCTTTATATCTCTCGTCGTCAAGATGTACATGTGTATCTATAATCATATTGAACTCTCTCTATTTATTTAGTCCTAAAAGCTCTTTTGCAAACCCTTTAGCCTCTTGTGTAATACTTTCGCCGCTTATTATTCTGGCTATTTCATCTATTCTCTCATCAAATCCAAGTTCTCGTACATGTGACTCATTTTCATTTTTATAAACCAAAAAGTGCTGATCACCCATAGATGTTAACTGCGGTTGATGTGATATTACAAATATCTGAAAGTATTGTGAAAGTTGTTTTAGAACTTTTGCAACGCTCATAGACTCTTCACCGCTTAAGTTTGCATCTATCTCATCAAGCATCAACACTCCGCCATTTTTACTCATAAACTCTGATTTAAGAGCCAAAACTGCTAAACGAAGCCTGTTAAACTCCCCTGTACTAATCTTTTGCAAATTAGTCTCATTTAATTTTAGCAACACTTCATCTTTTCCAAAAAATCCATATTCAGCATCTATTATCTCAACTTGCGCACCTCTGAGATAGAGCTCTTTTAGATATTTGTTTAAATCATCTCTAAATGATTCTATTTCACTGCTGCGAAGCTGGCTCAGTTGATACGCCAAATCTTTTACTTTTTTATCAAGTTTGGACTCTTTTGCTACTAAATCGCCTTTTGTTATCTCAATATTTTCATACTTAGCAAGCTCTAAAATTTTCTGTTCTTTGTATCTTAGGGCATCTTCTATGCTTCCGTATCTTCTTTTAAGGTCACTAAGCTCTTCAATGCGGTTTAGGACATCCTCCACATTTACTTCATCGAGCATATTAAATCTCTCCTCCGCATTCTCCATAACTGCTCGTAGTTCGTTCATGGCGTCACTAAAAAAAGAGCTGTCTATGTTTAGTGAATCCAACGCACTAAAAACATTGTATTCATGCTCAAAAATAGCACTGGCTTTGGATATGTTCTCTGAAGCTTTCTCTTTTCTTGAAAGTTCTTTTTTGATCTCTAAAAGCTCTTCATCCTCTGATATTTTTGGGTTTATACTCTCTATCTTTTTTATCTCAAATGTTGCAAACTCTTTTAGTTCAATGATTTTTCTTTGCTCTTCTTCTATAGTATGAAGCTCTTTTTGGATTTTTTTGTGCTCTAAAAAAAGTTCACCGTACTCATCTCTGATTTTGGTTGCAGAGAGATTTTTCTTATCCAGTCTATTGTCTAAAATCAAAAGGAGATTTTCATTTTCAAAATCACTAAAATCTCTTAAAGAGAGGTGTCTTAAGTAGTTTGATGACAAATCCCTCATAGCTTTTTTTGAGATGCTTTGATTATTTATAAAATATCTTGATTTCTCTTTTTTTATATGTTTAAAAACATTTATATCGTCAAACTCTATGCCGACATCTTCTGAGCTAAGCTCCCATGTAACGGTAGATTCACAAAGTGAAGCATCACACGCATCGCCACCAAGCGAAGATAAAAGAGAGTTCATAAGTATTGACTTACCGCTTCCGCTAGGACCGGTAAAGACTACAAGTCCACATTTTAGGTCAAGCTCAACCTCTCTAAAACTAAGATAATCTTTTAAGTAAAATCTCTCTATCATTTATTATGTACCTTAAAAATTATTTTAAAATTATACTTTTTTATTGTTAAAAATCTAAAAGATTGGGGATTGTAGCAATTTTTAAATATATTAAGCTGCATTTATTGCAAATTGTCATATTATCAACTAAAATAAAAAAACAAGAGAAACAAAAATGAAGATAAAAATTTGTAAAAAATATCCTAAAAAAAAGAAACTTGTAAAAAAAATTATTTTAAACTATCCCTCCACAGAGATTAAAATAAAATCTTGTATCGGGATGTGTAAATACTGTAAATTGATGCCAACTGCCATAGTTGACGGTGAAAAAATCAAAAAAAAGAGTATTAAAAAATTCATAAAAGCACTAGATGCGAAATAAAATATTACTCTCCCCACCTAAGTTTCTCTTTTAAAACATCAAAGTAGTTATACTCCTCTTTATGTATCAATTTAACCGTTTTAGCAGCCAATTTTATATGTACGCTCTCGCCAAGTTCTAGCTCATGCATATCCTGTCCGTCTATGATTATCAAAGCTCTCTCTTCGGATGTTCTCATCTCTATGGCAAATTTTCCAGGAAGCACAATCGGTCTTTGTGTCAGAGAGTGTGGGCAGATGGGAGTAAGTGCGAAAACATTTGACATAGGAAAAAGTACGGGTCCGCCTGCTGAGAGGTTATATGCCGTTGAGCCTGTAGGAGTTGATACTATTACACCGTCACCGTAATAGGTATTAAAAGAGCGTGAATCAATCAATGTCTCAATATGTATCATGTTTGAGACTCTGGTGCGAGTAAGTACGATATCGTTAAAAGCGTAGTACTTTACCTCTTTGTCATTTTTGATAACTGTTGCTTCAAGAACTGCCCTCTCATCAACTCTATATCTGTGTTTAATTATTTTTTGAACAAAATCGTCAAGTTCATCAAGAGAGAGATCTGCTAAAAAACCTAGATTCCCGGCATGTACGCCAAGTATGGGAATATCAAAGTCAAATGATTTTCTAACGGTAGAGATTAACGTACCGTCACCTCCAAAACTTACTAAACAGTCACATTCTTGGCATATTTCTTTAAAATCGCTGCCTGCTATACCAATCATTTTAGCACTTTGCTGTTCTAGCATAACTTCTATATCGTAATTTTTGAAGATAGCCTCCATTTTAATATAGCCATCTTTCAATTCTGGTGTTGATGGTCTTAAAACGATGCCGATTTTTTTCACTATTTTACTGTTCAAATAAGCTCTTTATCAAAAAATTTCGTAAATTATACACTCTTGACATTAAAAAGCAAATGGATTTATGGTGTTTAAATACTTAAGCTTAAATAATATACAATCTTTTTAAATTAAATACAGAGGAGTTTTACATGAAAGTGTTAGTCGTTTATTATTCAATGTATGGGCATATCCACAAAATGATAGAAGCAGCTGCAGAAGGTGTGAACTCCGTAGAAGGTATGGAAGCGGTTGTTCGAAGAGTTCCTGAAACTCTATCAGATGAAGTGTTGGAGAAAATGGGTGCAAAAGAGGCTCAAAAACAGCAGGCACATATTCCTATCTGTACTTTGGACGAACTAAGTGAGGCGGATGCAGTTATCTTTGGAACACCTACCCGTTTTGGGAACATGTGTGCACAAATGCGCCAGTTTCTTGATGCTACAGGGCAGCTGTGGATGAAAGGATCGTTAGTCGGCAAAGTCGGAAGCGTTATAACAAGTTCAAATACCCAGCATGGAGGACAAGAATCTACAATTCTAAGTTTTCACACTACACTGCTTCATCAAGGCATGGTAATTGTCGGTTTGCCATATACTTTTCAAGGACAGATGACTATGGATGGCATCAGTGGCTGTTCCCCTTACGGTGCATCAACCATCGTTGGTGATGGGAGTCGCAATCCGAGCGAAAATGAACTTGCGGGAGCACGTTTTCAAGGTGCACATGTTGCAAATATTACAAAAAAACTTATGGTATAAATAAAAATATTTTTTAAAAAAAAAGGCATGTAGAGGTAGATAGGAGTAATTTTCAACAAGTACGTTAAAAATAATCCCATCGTGCTAAAGAAATTCTAGTCCAAATAATAATCTAATTAACCGATAAGCCAAGTTTGGATATAATCGCAAAAATTATTACTAGGACTCTATGTTTATGAGAAGTCATTATTGTACAGATTTAAGTGAAGCAAATGTAGGACAGAGTGTTGTTCTAGCTGGTTGGGCAAATAGCTACCGTGATCATGGTGGAATTATTTTTATCGACCTAAGAGATAAGAGCGGATTGATTCAGCTTACATGTGATCCTGAGGATAGTGCATCGGCACACAAAATAGCAAGCAGCGTTCGTGATGAGTTTGTTCTTGTTGCAAAAGGCAGAGTACGTCACCGTGGAGAGGGCTTGGTAAATCCACGTCTTAAAACAGGTGCAATAGAGATTGTAGTAGATGAACTCATCATAGAGAACAGATCAGCTGCAGTTCCGTTTGTAATCGGCGATAAAAATGTAGGTGAAGAGACAAGACTTAGATATCGTTATTTAGAGCTTAGAGATCCATCCATGTATGAGACGTTTCGTCTTCGCTCAAAAGCTGCAATCGCTGCTAGAAACGTACTTGATGAAAACGGCTTTTTAGAGGTTGAAACTCCAATTTTAACAAAATCAACTCCTGAGGGAGCAAGAGATTATCTAGTACCTTCTCGTGTTCACAGCGGCGAATTTTATGCACTTCCTCAATCACCACAACTTTTCAAACAACTATTAATGGTTGGCGGATTTGACAGATACTTTCAGATTGCAAAATGTTTCAGAGATGAGGATTTAAGAGCTGACCGTCAGCCTGAATTTACTCAAATAGATGTTGAAATGAGCTTTTGTAATCAAGAAGACGTTATAAAAATAGCAGAAAAGCTGCTTGTTGCTATGTTTGGTGCTTGCGGTGTAGAGATTAAACCGCCGTTTAACCGTATAGCTTATAGAGATGCGATGGAGTGGTACGGTTCTGACAAACCGGATTTGAGATATGACCTGAAAATGGTTGATGTTATCGATATATTTGAGAGATGCGACAATGAGATATTTACAAATATTGCAAAGCAACCTCATAAAAACCGTATAAAAGCTCTTAGAGTTCCCGGTGCAGATTTGGTTTTCTCAAAAAGAGAGATGAAGACTTTTGAAGATTTTGTTCGTCAGTTCGGTGCACAGGGTCTTGGATATTTCCAGATGAAAGAGGATGGTTTAAAAGGTCCTCTTATCAAGTTTTTTAAAGATGAAGATATTGCTCTTCTTGTAGAGAGACTTGGCATGGAAGTTGGCGATGTCGTATTTTTCGGTGCCGGAGATAAAAAAACAGTATGGGATTACATGGGTCGCCTTAGAATCTTTATAGCAGAACATGAGAGAATGAATCTTGCCGACAAAGATGCTTTTGAATTTGTATGGGTTGTTGATTTCCCTATGTTTGAAGTTGAAGAGGGAAGAGTAAAAGCACTTCACCATCCATTTACACAGCCAAAAGACACCGATAAAGACGATGTAGAAGAGATAGACTCTATCGCTTATGATATTGTTCTAAACGGCACTGAGCTTGGCGGTGGAAGTATTCGTATCCATAAAGAGGAGATGCAAGAGGAGATTTTCAAACTTCTTGGCATCGGAGAAGAAGAAGCCAGAGAGAAGTTTGGCTTCTTGCTTGACGCACTCAAATTTGGTGCACCTCCGCATGGCGGTTTTGCTATCGGGTTTGACAGACTTATGATGTTAATCTCTAAAAAATCAAGTATCCGTGACGTTATAGCATTCCCTAAAACACAAAAAGCTTCTTGTATCTTAACAAAAGCACCAAGTACGGTTGACGCTACTCAGTTAAGAGATTTGCACATTCGTCTTCGCGAACAAGTAAAATAAACTTCACATTATGAAAAAATTATTTTTAATTATCGGAGCGCCCGGCTCCGGTAAAACTACTGATGCAGAATTAATAGCCAAACAAAATGATAAAATAACACACTACTCTACCGGCGATATGCTTAGAGCGGAAGTTGCAAGCGGCAGCTCTCTTGGCTCCGAAATAAACAACTATATATCTAAAGGGCTTATTGTTCCTATCAAGATAGCCATAGAGACAATTATAAACGCCATAAAAAACGCTCCAACAGATATAATCATAATCGACGGATATCCAAGAAGCATGGAGCAACTGAATGCTTTGGATGAGTATCTAAGTAGTGACTCATCTTTAGAACTTTGCAGTATTATAGAAGTGCATGTAAGTGAAGAGACTGCTAGAGATAGAGTTCTTGGTCGTAACCGTGGTGCTGATGACAACACGGAAGTATTTGACAACCGTATGAAGGTTTACACAGAGCCTTTGGCTGATATTCAAGCGTTTTACAAGGCTAAAAATCTTTTACATGTAATATCTGGCGAAGGAACTATTGAGACAATAGTTTCTGAGATGGGAAGTTTTATAAACTCTAAAATATAATATTTAGCTTTAGGAATAAACTTTCTACTTTCTTATCTTACATCCGTGTAAACAAAATCAGAATATTTTAATTTTGTTTTTCCATTTAAATCTTTTCTCATAGCCAATACAATATTTCCAATAACTTTTCTACCTTTTTGTGGGTCAGGAGTATTTTTTCTAGAGTCTATAACTAATTTCACCATTTCATTAATTGCTTCTATAACTTCATCAGAACTATATATCCAGGACTTATATTGCTCTTCAAAAAATTTACGTTTTGTTTCAGAAGTTGCTGTAACGCCAACAAAACCCTGAAGTAGAACAAGCAAATTAGCATACTTTTCTTCTTTATATTTTAAAATATATTCTTCACGCTTTGAGCGACTAGCAAAAAAGTAAGTCAAATAAGAACCTGCTATTGCGGTTAAAATTGGTAATAGTGCATTTGCTTCCATCTATATTCCTTGATTATTACGAAATAATTTATTAAAAAGTAAGTAAAATTAAAGTATCCAGAGAGTTCTGGATACCTACATGTAGAAGTTTATTAACCTAGTTTAGAAACAATATTTGCCTCAACATCAGCTATATCTGCCGTGCCGTCAACAGTTATATAAGTCAGACCATCCATTTTAGAAGCTTGTTCTTTATAGTAGCCTATAAGAGGTTTTGTAAGCTCATGATAGACTTTTAAACGGTCAAGCACAACCGACTTTTTATCGTCATCGCGTTGAACCAAATCTTCACCAGTTATATCATCTTTACCTTCTACTTTTGGCGGATTGTAAACTAAATGGTAAGTTCGCCCAGATGCCAAATGTGCACGGCGACCTGACATACGCTTTACTATCTCTTCATCGGGAACATCTATCTCTATAACTGCATCAATAGCTATACCCGCATTTGTAACGGCATCAGCCTGCGGGAGCGTACGAGGGAAACCGTCCAAAAGGTAGCCGTTTGCGCAATCACTCTCAGCGATTCTATCTTTTACAAGACCAATAATAATCTCATCAGTCACTAACTGACCAGCATCCATAGCTGCTTTAGCCATTTTGCCCATATCTGTACCTGCTTTAATAGCCGCGCGAAGCATATCTCCCGTAGAGATTTGAGGAATGTTATATTTTTTCGTTAAAAAACCTGCTTGAGTACCCTTCCCCGCACCCGGAGCTCCCAGTAATATTATTCTCATATTTATCCTATCTGTTTTATTGACGTGATTATATATAAATGTAGTTAAAACTAGCTATAAATAAACCTCCTCTGAAGCCTAAATTTCATAAAATACGTTCAATTAACTAGAGGAAGACAAATGCCATTTTCTAAACTTGGTCTATCACCGCAAATCCAAAGTGCGCTTAAAAAAAGCGGCTATATAACACCTACTCCAATCCAGGAACAAGTTATCCCGCTTGTGCTAAAGCATAATGACATTATGGCAATGGCGCAGACGGGGAGCGGAAAGAGTGCAAGTTTTGTACTGCCGATTTTAGAGCTTTGGTCTAAAAGTGTTAGCGAAGGAAAGTCGAAGATAAAAGCTCTTGTTCTTACTCCTACAAGGGAGCTTACTCTTCAAGTTGCGGATGCTTTTTGCACTTTTGGCGCGGATTTGAGTAGAAAACCAAAAGTAGTCAGCATTATCGGCGGAGAGAGCATCGGTGAGCAGATTTACGCCATTCAGCAAGGATGCGATATCTTGGTGGCGACCTCGGGAAGACTGCTTGACGTGCTTAGTAAAAAACAGACAAATCTTTCACACTTAGAGTTTTTTGTTCTGGATGAAGCGGACAAGATGCTTAATCTAGGTTTTGCGGAGGAGCTAAATGCCATCCTTGAAGCAATTCCGCAAAAGCGTCAAAATCTTCTCTTCTCGGCAACATACCCTCAAAAAATCTTGGATATTGCCTCAAAAATCACGCAAAATCCAATCCAAGTAACGCTAGAGCAAGATGTTCCGACTGTTGAGAGTATTATCCAGCGTGCAATTGAGATAAACAGAGAAAATCGCGGTCCGCTTCTAAGACATCTGCTTGATAATGAAAAATTAGAACAAGTTCTCGTATTTATGGCAAACAAAAGAGCCACGGACAACATAGCGGCTAAGTTTAAAAAGTACGGCTACAAGGCAGAGTCATTTCATGGGGATTTGCTTCAGGATGAGCGCACATTTACGTTAGATGAGTTTAAGAGAAAAAAAATAAAGATACTTTTTGCAACGGATATAGCAGCTAGGGGATTGGATATAAGCGATGTCTCATGCGTTATAAACTTTGACCTGCCTCGCTCCCCGACGGATTATATCCACCGCATCGGCCGTACCGCAAGAGCCGGAAAATCAGGAATGGCAATCTCATTTATATCACATGAGGATAAAGACCATTTTAGGATTATAGAAAAGCGTTGCAAGGTAAATCTAAAGAGAGAGCAAATAGAAGGATTTGAATTAACCGGAGAAGCTCCAATTCAAGTAAAAGGACCTGAACCGGTTAAAGGCAAAGGCAAAAGTAAAAAAGATAAAGCGAGGGAAAAAGCCTCAAAAGAGGCTAGTATAGAGTAGTTTTGTAAGATTATTATTCGTCTTCAAATCCGAAATCGTCATCATCTTCGCCGTTTCTTGCCTCTAAAATATCATCAATAAGCTCTTTGCACTCATCTTCTTCGATATCTCCGCTTTTAATATCTTCTAGTACATCTTGAAGATCTGCTTTAAATTCGCGAAGCTCTTCTATCTCCTCTTTTGCCTCTTCACTTGCCTCTTTGCTGTCGGCAATTTCTTCAAATATCTCATCCAATCTTTCGTTGATATCAGGAATAACATTCTTTGTTATTAGTTCTTCTAGTTGTTGTGCGTATGACATACAGCTTCCTTAATTGTTTTCAGTATAATACTTAAAAAATATGAAACGGTAGATAAAAATGAACTTTTATGCTTGTATAATCGGAAGTGAAATATTAAACGGTCGCAGAGTTGATAAACACTTTGAATTTTTGAAAAATGAACTTCAAAAATATGGACATGACCTCTTTGCATCTTTTATTATAAAAGATGATGAAGACCTGATTAGAAATACATATAAGCTTATCAAAGATGATAAACAAAGCGTTATGTTCTCATTTGGAGGCATCGGCGCAACGCCTGATGATTTGACAAGAGCAATTGCTGCTGAAGTTTTCACTTCTCAGCCGCTAGAGAGACATAAAAAATTTGAGCAGAATATTATAGATAGATTTGGAGCAGAAGCATATCCTCATAGAGTTCATATGGCTGATTTACCTCAAAACTCTGAACTTTTATTCAATCCCATTAACAACATGTCTGGGTTTTCTTTGGAAAATAGATACTTTTTTACTCCCGGATTTCCGCAGATGTCTCACCCCATGATAAGTTCTGTTATAGAAAAACTATTTAACAATTCAGTAAAAAAATTTAGGCTGACGCTTTTGGCACAAACAAGTGAAAATACGCTTATAACTATAATGGAGCAAATTCCAAAAGATATTGAACTCTCTTCACTTCCTATACTAAAAGATGCAAATGCTTCCGTGGAAATATCGTTATATGCGTCTGATAAATCAGATGTAGAAAAATATTTTAAACTTTTTACGGAGTTTTTGGATGCTTCAAATATAGAGTATGATTACCTTGCGTAATTTGTATTTTTAGGTGCATGCTCATCATAATCAAGCAACTTTAGGATACTTTTTTTATTTGTTTTTCTTGCAAAATCAATTACGCTGATTCCTTTTGAATCAACGGCATTTTTATCTGCACCCTGCTCTATTAAAAATTTTACCATCTCTGCTCTGCCGTAACAAACAGCTGCCATTAAAGGGGTAAATCTGCTTTTTCGTTTTGTACTATTTACATCTATCCCTTCTGAAATCATATACTTTACCATTTCAATATTATCATAGGTTACTGCCATATCAAAAATAGTAACACCCTCTTCATCAAAATCGTAAATATCAGCACCGCTTTCAATCAAAAGCATTACTAAATCTAAATCACATCTATATCGCAAAGATGAAGCTAAAACCGACTCGCCGCTTTCATTTGCTTCATTTATATCCGCACCATCTTTGATATATTTCTTAACACCAAAAAAATCATTGTTTTTTAATAGTTCTATCCATTTATTCATAACGGAAGTATATACTAAAATTACTATTAGGAATGTTTAAGTATAATGTTTTTAACAAATTATTTAAGAGAGAGCTCATGGAAATCATTCAAACTACAGATGCTTTTAAAGCACTTATCCAAAACATCAAGTCATCAACGAATGGATATAAAGACCCTTTGGCGTTTGGTATATGCAGGGTAGATTTAGGACAGTTAAATCTTGGAAAAACTCTTCAGGCAACATATCCTATAATTAACTGGAATGAGAACTTTGGAAGTGCGGCTATTTTTATTCAAGCACTTTTAGAACAAGGTATAGAGGTGGATTTTACTCAAAGTGAAGCAGTTTGTAATATCAATATTGCTTTTTTGAAGAGTTGTTTAAACGCGTTTACTCCTTATTCGGATGAAGCTTACGGTGATGCTCATAAAAATATTCAAGTTGTATCTGCACTTTATAATCAAATGATGAGTAAAGGTTCTTTAGAAGGAGAGTTTAAAGTAACATTTATTTTTGCGGATGAACCACTAAAAAATGTTGAAGCAGCATACTTAAAACTTTATGCACTTTCACAAGCAAAGGTTGAACTTAGAAGCATTAACTTAAACGGCGCATTTGGAGCGCTTCCTAATGTTGCGTGGTCAAACGGTAAACCAATCGAACTTGATTATCTTCGTGAATTTGAAATAGAATTAAAGCTTGCAGGTGAGTACCCTCATATTGATTTTGTAGATAAATTCCCAAGATTTTTACAGCATATTATTCCTGCTGATAATACTAGAATTTTAGATACTTCTAAAGTCAGATTTGGCGCACAGCTTGCTGCAGGAACTACCGTTATGCCTGGTGCTTCGTACGTAAATTTCAATGCTGGAACAACAGGTCCGGTAATGGTTGAAGGTCGTATCTCAAGCTCTGCAGTAGTTGGGGCAGGTAGCGACGTAGGCGGCGGAGCTTCCATACTCGGTGTACTTAGCGGAACAGACGGAAACCCTATAACTATCGGTAAAAATACGCTGCTTGGCGCAAACTCTACATGTGGAATTCCATTGGGTGATGGATGTATTATTGATGGCGGTTTAGCAGTTCTTGCAGGCATAAAAGTACGTATAAACGATGAAGAGATGGCTGAGATACAAGAGGTTAATCCAAATGTAAAACTTGAAAATATCATGAAAGCATCGGAACTTGCAGGGCTTAACGGACTTCATTTTAGACAAAACTCTCAAACAGGTCAATATGTGGTTCAAAGAAGTACGAGAGAAGTTAAGCTAAACGCTGAGTTACACTAAATATTGATATAAAACATAGTTCTTCTTTAGAGTTAATGTAAGTTCTATGTTTTTTTCGTTATTTTTTAAATAATAATTATTTTAGTTTAGTAAGACTAAAATATATAAAGTAGAGTTAAAAGGAGTCAAAATGAATATTTCAAATAATGTTTCATCAATTTATGCACATCAAACAATGATGGGTAACAGTGCTAATAATGTGGCGAATATTAATACAAATGGGTTCAAGCCTACTGATACTAAAGTAGTCGGTGGTGAGGATTCATTGAAGGCTAGCAGTAGAAAGGCTGATGGTACGGGTTCAAAAATGAGTCAAACGGATTTAGCTAAAGAGATGAGTGATCAAATAGCTGCTCAAGATGCAACAGCTTTAAATGTTACTGCTATAAAAACGCAGGATGAAATGTTAGGCTCTCTTTTAGATATTAAGGCTTAAAAATAGAGTGAGAGTGCTTTACACTCTCATCTTATTTATCTCACAACAATCGATTCTTTTACACCGATATACGGTTCAATAACTTCTTTTGTAGTTATCTCCAATTTTTTAGCTATTTGAGGGTTTACCACATAGCTTATCCAAGTTGATTCTATTTCATCACCTTTTTGAAGATTTGGCACGTTGTATTTTATAACTTTAGAGCTCATTGCTTTTAGATTTTGGTTTATTTTATATCCTACCGCAGTGTGAGGCATTGATGGTTTGTCTTCAGCGTCTTTAAAAGCTATTATAAATGTTGCTTCTTTGTCTTCTATAGGACTCTCCGTGAAATTGCTCCAGATAACATTACCGCCTCTGCGTACAACCGTTTTAGCAAATTTAAGACGCATCGGATGTGTAATAATTGAGTGACCCATTTTATTTACAATAGTAAGCTCTATACTATTTTCTTTATATGCCAGCTCTAATTTAACAGTTTTTTTAATCATCTCATCAGAACGAATTCCTAAAAATTTGTGAGTTGCGTACTCATCTCTGCCTCTTTTATTGAACTTCTCATTTCCACCGGCTGCTTTTGGCATATGACATCCTATACAATCACTTCTAGTATCATGCTCATTTTTAGTATTACAAACTTCAAAGCCATGGCTATTCTCTTTATGAGAGTGGCATCCCATACAAACTTCACTATTTTTATAGATCTCATTATTCTCAGCATGATGCTTGTCGCTTGAGTCGGGATTTTTTAAATTTCCAAACATTGTCGGTTTATCATCCGAAGTTGCACTTGAAAAATTTATATTTTGAGTTTTTGCATGATGTACTTTGCTGATTTGATGGCAATAAAAACAAGAAACACCGTCTGTTTGTCTCTTGTCACTTGAATCAGGCTGCTCTGTTCCACGAATCATTGCAGATAAATTTTTAGTTGATGGCATATGACACAATGCACATGCATAGTTATTTTCAGCTGAGAGTTCTTTTACTTTTTTATGAACTTCATCGCCAAAAATAGAAGATTTGTGGTGCATAGACGTAGCATGTTCGGAATAGATCTCTTCATGGCACTCTTTACACGACTGACTATCTAAATACTTTGCCTCAATCACTATGCCAAAAAGCAACGATAACATTATAATAATTTTCATCTACACTCCATATCTTTTTAGGTAAAAATTATACTATAATAAATTTATAATTATTATATTTTTAAATTATATCTTTGGAAAATTATAGATTTTGTGTAAAAGAGAATCGTTATTGGGTAATAATATTCATGCTAATCAAATTTTTAAGCATTGAGCTCTCTTCATCATAATTTTCTACATACTTTCCAATGTTTAGTGAGCTAAAAACAGCTTTTCCGACTACAACTCTACCTTCAATCCCATCTTTTTTTGTTCTTATACCCCAAGTATTATGAAAAACAATAATCTCATCATTAAAAGTTCCTACATAAAGGACAACATGCCCTTTTTTATAAAGAAGTGTTTGGAAAGGAACAGCTTTTTCTTTTATAATGTTTATCTTCTCTTCATCGCTTAAGTCGCTCAAAGATATTACTCTGCCGACTTTACTCTGTTGAAGTGAATTTCTAGGAAGCCAAATACCAAACGGTGCAAACATATCTCGAAGCATTGAAGAGCAATCTCTTTGTTCGTACATGCCGCCCCATCCATAATTTGTTTTTGACACTTCATTAACAATGGCTGTTAAACTATTTTCATCTAATCTCAGTATCTCTTTTGTAGCAACATTCTTGGAGATTTTTGATCTTAAAAAAAGTGGCTTTGAATTTTTATACGATGCTACGCTTAAAACGGTATATGCTTTTTCATCCTCTGAAATAAGTGCAAACATCATGCCTATTTTTGACTTAAATAGAAAGTTACCATCAAGATCATAAATGGGTTCGCCCTCTTTTATGATAGCAACCTGCTGAGCGTTTTGCCAAGCTTTTATATGCTCTTTTTCTAAAATTACAAATTTATCTGTTTTTATCCAGCCTGAGGCAAAATTGCTAAAAACATAAGCCCACTCTCTGTCTTTTGAATAATGTGATATAAAGATAGGTTCGTTAGCATGTATCGTGCTGTTTTGTAGATAATCAAATGGAAATCCCTCCCCTGCAAGAGACGGATCTTTAAGCAGAGGTCTGATGGTTGGAAAAACTCTTAAATTAACCTCTTTTAGCGTTAGGGCTTTTGCATTAAAAGTTGCATAAGCTTCAAAGTTTGCATTCTCTAGCATCATATCAAAGAAGCTTTGTTCTAAGGGTTGTAGATTTTCCCCATAATTTTTGCCTGCACGAAATGCAATAAATGGCCATTTTATGGAGTTTAGATTCTCTTTTGGTTTATCAATATTCCATATATGAAAATATCGCTGAGAGTATCTGACTTGAGCTTCATATAATGGTGCATTTTTTTCAATATTTTTTGAAAAAAATGTTACATCCTGAGGTATATTAACTAAATCATATATCTCTACAGTTTTGGAAGTCTTAATTTGAGTATCCTTTAGGGAACATCCTGCAAATAGAACAATTGATAAAATTATAAAAACATATTTCACTATATCAACCTTTAATCAACGCTTCCAAATCTACTAACTACTCTTCCGATTACCTCTATTTCACTTGGGTTTAATGTCTGAGTGGAGTAAACTTGATTGTCGGAAATTATATCTATTTTTCCGTCTATTCTTTTGTGAACTCTTTTAATAAAAAGTCCTGCTTCTGTTCTTATTGTAAATATACCGCCTCTTTGCAAATCCGTTTTGCTTCTGTTTATAAAAACTATGTCGTTGTAGCTAAATGTAGGTTCCATGGAATCCCCTGAAACATTGATGGCTTCTATGTTTTTTAGCTCCCTCTCGCCACCTAGAAGCATTGCAAACTCATGTGGAATCTCAATTGTTTGAGTATTTTCAGTTTCACAATCAGCTCCACCGCCTGCAGATGCACTAATACCGCTAAAATACTTAATCATAAAAAATCTATTGGTTGCTTCAATAAGACTCTCCGGTGATTGACCGTAGAGCATCCAATTGATAGATATAGATTTTTTGGCACAAAAATCTAAAAGTTCACCAAACGGTATCTTGTTTCTTTTTTTCATAGTTGCAAAATTCATTTGAGAGATAGATAAAAGATCGGCAACGTCTTTATCATATATTTTTTTGCCGTTAAATTCATTAGAGACGATATTTTTTATCTCTTCTACTATTTCAAGAAAACTTTTCATATTACTTCCTTAGCAAATATTAAAAAATTATATACTTTTTTTGCAATTTAGTCAAAATTTATATGACAAAATGCAATATTTTAAATCCATATTTGAAATTATGTGTAATATTAAAACAAAAAATAAAGGATTTGAAATGAAAATCATGAAAAAAAATATAGATACTCTGCTTGAAAAATTTGAAAGTGCATTAGAGAGATGGGCAGATATTCTGTTTTAGAGAGATTCTTTATCTTCTAGTTTTTTTTCATCAGCCTCTCTTTGTGCTTCTCTTTGCGCTGATTTGTTTTTATGATATCCGCCAAAAATAAAAACCATAAAGAGCAGGAAAAAAGCCAACATTACTATATCTACAAAGGTGCTCATATTTTTTCCTTAAATGTGGTGTAGTTCTGTTTTATTGCTTCATAAAGAACTATTCCGGTACTTATAGCCAAGTTAAGGCTTCTGCCTTCTTTTGTCATCGGTATAGTTATGTTTTGCTCTTTATATCTGTTTAAAATATCTTCTGGTATACCGGCAGTTTCACTTCCAAAAAAGATATAATCACCATCTTTGAATTGTGCATCAAAATATGGTTTGTCTGTTTTTGTAGTTGCAAAATAGGCGTTATTTGAGATCTCGTTATTTGCAAAAAAATCATCTAAACTCTCCCATACATGAAGATCCAGTTTATGCCAATAGTCAAGTCCTGCACGTCTTACAGCCTTCTCGTCAATATCAAATGCTATAGGTTTTATGATATGCAAAGCAGCACCGGCATTTACACAGAGTCGTCCTATTGCACCGGTATTGTTTGGTATTTGAGGATTTACAAGTACTAGATTAAACAACTGTTGCCTTAAAAAATTACGGTTTTGTTTGCATAAACAAATATTCTGTCTTCAAGTGCCAGTTTTAAAGCACGTGAGAGTACGACTTTTTCAACGTCTTTGCCAGAGCGCTGCATGTCTCTCCAGCCGTAAGCGTGGTTTACATGTATAACTTCCTGAGCGATAATCGGACCTTCGTCAAGATTGTTATTTACAAAGTGCGAAGTAGCACCGATAATTTTTACGCCTCTCTCGTAGGCTTGCTTATAAGGATTTGCACCAATAAAAGCAGGTAAGAAAGAGTGGTGGATATTTATAATTCTATTTTCGTAAGCTTCTGTAAATTTTGAAGTTAAAATTCTCATATATTTCGCTAAAACGATATAGTCTATATCTTCAAATCCATCTAGACACTCTAATATTTTATCTTCATGCTGCTCTCTGTCAAGTCCCACATGTGAAATGGCAATAAATGGAATATTAAACTTGCTAACTAGAGACTCTAAATCATTGTAGTTAGATATAACGCATAGAATATTTGCTTCAAGCTCTCCTGCTTCATGACGAATCAGAATATCGCCTAGAGCATGCATCTCTTTTGTAGCCATAATAATTATATTTTTCTTTTTCGGTGCTATAACTTCTATATTAGCACTAATCGGCATTACGTCGCTGATTAGTTGATGCAATTTATTTAATTCTATGTCACCCTCAACAACGCTTCTCATAAAAAATTTATTATTTTGGGCATCTACAAATTCACTATTTGTCAGGATATTTAAATCATTTTTATAAAAAACGGTAGATACTTTATGTACCAAACCTTTTTCATCATTTGCATCGATAAGCACTCGGTATTGACTCATTTACGACTCCCTCTTTCTAACTCATCTATTCTAGAATCAATAGTTACTAACACATACTCTAAAAAATTGAGAGTCATATCAACTTTAGCCTCTATATTTGTATTATTTGGTGCTTGAAAACCCTCAAAAAGCACTAACAGTCTCTCTCTAATGGATGTCAAAAAAAGCATCTCATTGCAGATAACCTGTTCTTCTTCTATTTCAGGTTCAATCTCTTGTTTGACTTCTGGCTTAATTTCTTGTTTAATTTCTTGTTTAATTACCAATTGAAAATCATCTATTGATTTTTGATTATTTATATCAAGTTTTATATCTTCCATCTCTGCTAAAGTCGAGAGAATTACATCTTTTAACTCCATAATTTTAATAACCACCTTTCAAATTCATTAAACTCAATCTCTTCTTCCATTTTTATAAAATACTCTTTCATTTGAGTATTTACATTTAAAAATTTTTTTCTCATGCCTGAGAGTCGTCTTATCGCAATTTTAGCATCACTATTTGAGGGATCTTTTTTCAAAATCTCTTTGTAAATTTCAAGCGCTTCTTCTTTTAAGCCTTGTAATTCATAAATGTTTGCTAAAGTTAATGTTTTCATTTAGCTACATAATTAGCGATAATAGAGCCCATTTCACTCGTTGAACAAACTTCTTTTGCGTCATATTGAGCTAAATCTTTTGTTCTGTATCCCTCTTTGAGCGCTCTCTTTACGGCAGCGTCTATTTTGTCTGCCGCATCATTTTCGCCAAGAGCATATCTAAGCATCATTGAAGCCGATAAAATAGTTGCTATCGGATTTGCGATTCCCTGCCCAGCAATATCAGGTGCAGATCCATGTATAGGCTCGTAAACTCCTATTTTAGCTCCGACTGACGCTGATGGAAGCAGTCCGATAGAGCCTGAGAGCATACTCGCTTCATCGCTTAAAATGTCTCCGAAAATATTTCCAGTAAGCATAACGTCAAACTGTCTAGGGTCACGGATAAGCTGCATCGCTGCATTATCTACATACATGTGGCTTAGTTCAACTTCAGGGTACTCTTGTGCTACTTCTATAACAACTTCTCTCCAAAGCTGTGAAACGTCTAAAACATTTGCTTTGTCTATAGAACAGACTCTTTTGCTTCTTGTCATGGCAATTTTAAATGCTTGATGAGCAATTCTTACAATCTCTTCACGAGTGTAGACCATAGTGTTCCAGCCTCTGTTTTCATCACGACCTTTTGGTTCACCGAAGTAGATTCCGCCGATAAGTTCGCGAACAACCATCAAATCTACACCTTTTATGACTTCAGGTTTTAGTGACGATGCATTGATAAGCTCGTCAAAAACAGTTGCAGGACGAAGGTTTGCATAAACACCAAGCTCTTTACGGAATCTTAAAAGTCCGCTCTCAGGTCTTTTTTCACGAGGCAGATTGTCCCATTTTTGTCCGCCGATTGCACCGAAAAGTACGGCATCACTGTTTAATGATATATTAATCGTCTCTTGAGGAAGCGGGTCGCCCGTCATATCGTAAGCACAACCGCCCATTAAAGCCTCTTCGTACTCAAAATCAAAATCAAAACAAGACGCAACCGAGTCTAAAACTTTTACGGCTTCATCTATGATTTCAGGACCTATTCCGTCACCTTTAATAAGTGCAATTTTGTAAGTTTTCATTATTTTCCTTTGATTTCGTTTTGTGCATAATTCATAAGACCGCCGGCATCGATAAGCTCTTGCATGAATGCAGGAATCGGGATAAAGCTGTATACTTTTCCTGAAGTTTTATTTGTAATAGTTCCGTTGTTCATGTCCACGCTTATCTCATCGCCCTCAGCTATCTCGGCACTCTCTTGAAGCTCAAATATAGGAAGCCCCATATTAAAAGCATTACGGTAAAATATTCTTGCAAAAGTCGGAGCTATAACTGCGGCAACGCCTGCAGCTTTTAGTGCTATAGGAGCATGTTCACGAGAGCTTCCGCAGCCAAAATTCTCACCTGCAACGATAATATCACCTCTGTTCATCTTTTTTACAAACTCAGGATCTGCGTCTTCCATAACATGTTTTGCAAGTTCTTCAGCAACTGATGTATTTAAATAACGAGCTGCTATAATTAAGTCCGTATCGATATCTTTACCGAATTTCCAAACTTTACCCTCAATATTTGCTTTTTGCATATAAATTCCTAACTATATTTAAAATGATTTTGCGATTATATCTAAAATGATATTTTAGTTTTCTAAAAAGGAGTAGTGAGAAGTCAAAAGCAACTTGATATTAATTCGTATCAAGTTGCTTTTATATGGTTATTATCTTTTTAAACCGTTTACTGTTTGGAGCATTTCATCACTTGTAGTAATTACTTTTGAGTTTGAGTCATAAGCTCTTTGACCCGTAATAAGGTCTGTCAGTTCAACAACAAGTTCAACATTGCTAAGTTCTACAAACCCTTGTCTGATAACCCCAAGACCGTCAGATCCGGGAGTTCCCTCTACAGGCTGACCTGAGCTGTCTGTTTCAAGATAGAGATTGTCTCCCATGGAGTGTAAACCTGCAGGATTTATAAAGTTTGTTAATGACAGTTGACCTATTTGCGTTGCCTGAGTCTGACCGGTCTGTACAACAGTTACCGTTCCGTCCGTACCGATGCTGACATTTGTCGCATCAGGCGGAATAACAACTTCCGGAACAAGTCTATAACCGTCACTATTTACCATTATTCCATCTGCATCAACTTTAAATGCTCCGTTTCTTGAGTAAACTTCAGTTCCATCAGGAAGTTCAAGTTTGAAAAAACCTCTGCCTGTCACTGCTATATCAAGCTGATTATCCGTCTGCTTTAAACTGCCTTCGGAAAAAATTTTATTGATAGCCGTAGGTCTTGAACCAAGTCCGACTTCTATGCCGGTAGGACTCTTAGTTACATCGCTCGTTGATGTACCGGCATATTCCATAACTTTATACATAAGATCCGCAAACTCCGCGCGGGACTTTTTAAAACCTATTGTGTTTACGTTGGCAATATTATTTGCGGTAGTATCTATTTGTGTCTGCATACTCAACATTCCTGTTGAAGCAGTATAAAGTGATTGCATCATGGTCTAAGCTCCTTAAGATTTTTTGGCAATTTTTTCAATTGCGTCACGGTTCATATCGTTCATCTGTGTATCCATCGCTTTTTGATACATGCCGACTAAACGATTCGTCTCTATCATTTGTGTCATCATTTTTACTGCATTTACATTGCTCTTCTCTACAAAACCTTGCAAAACTGCACCACTCTCTTCTATATTTTGGAACTGAGTTTCTTCGTCATATCTGTAGAGATTGTTGCCCTCTTTTTTAAGCATGGCAATATTGTCGGGCTGTACCACGAAAAGCTTAGAACCGGCAGTAAAGTTTACACTCCCCGGCACATTCTTAAACATTTGCCCATTTTTATCAACTTGAATGATGTTATCTTCGGGATTTAACATTATCGGCTGATTAGTTATAAAGTAATCACTCGGCAACACCTCATAACCGCTTTTTGTTATAAGTTTGCCCTGATCATCTTTAGTAAATGTTCCATCTCTTGTAAGTCTAATCCCCTCAGGAGTTTTTACCAAAAAGAAAAGTCCTTCTCTAGAGAGCGCCATATCCAGAGGATTGTCACTCTTTTCCATATTTCCTACGGAGTGGTCTATATATGAATCTACAATTTGCGGAGCTTTATTCATAGCCCTGTTTAAAAATTGAGCTGCTTCTTTTGTGTGGTTGGCATTTGGTAGTTCGTCTCTCGCCTCTTTATATAGGCGCAAAAAATCACCGACTATAAGATTGTCCTCTTTAAAACCAACCGTATTTACGTTAGCAAGGTTGTTTGAAATAGTATCAAGGCGGTTAAACTGAGTAACCATCCCTGCTGCCGAACTATAATATCCGCTCTGCATAAAATACCTTTTAAATCTTTTTTTTATCACTTTAAGCAATCACTGTTCCAATATAAGAGAAAGGAAGGGTTAAGAGTGTTTGGGTATAATCCACCTTTAAAAAATCTTATCGAACCAACAAGGTGTATTTTATATGACAGCTAAAGAACTCAACAAAGCTATTGAAACATTCTTTACAAATCAAAAACCAAAAGAGTGTTTAACATATGAGTCGTTAATGGAACTTTTTGATAAACAACCTACTTCTGCGCAAGCCGGCACCATTCATAAGCTTATCCAAAAACATAAAGCATGCATTTATACATCATCAGAACATGCAAAACTTCTTAACGATAAAGAAGCTGAAGCTAGAAGAAGCGCTCAAAGAAAGATGATTGAAAATAACGAAACTGATAATTTTGATATTTTAAAAGAGCATGAACTACTAGAGTGGTCTAGATCTGACTCTCCGGTTCGTATGTATCTTAGAGAAATGGGACAGATTCCGCTTTTAACAAAAGAAGAAGAGATAGAGATTTCTAAAAAAATTGAAAACGGAGAGAGCATTATTATCGATGCAATATGTTCTGTTCCATATTTGATAGACTTTATCTTGGACTACAAAGAGCCGCTTATTAACCGTGAGAGAAGAGTTAAAGAGCTTTTTAAAAGTTTTGAAGATGAAAAAGAAGATGTTGACGATATAGATGTAAATGAAGATGAAGAGAGTGAAGATGAAGAGAGTGGCGAAGTTGAAAAGCCATTAACTGCAAAAGATAAAACAAGAGTTGAAAAAGTAACTATTAGTTTTAAAGCACTCTAAAAGGCAAAAAAAGAGTGGGCAAAGCTTGTTGAAAAAGCACCTGATGATATAAATCAAGAACCTACGCCTGAAACTGTTTTATATTTTTTAACCTTGACATATAAGAAGAAGATATTAAAAGAGAGTCTGCTTGATCTTGGACCAACCTCAAAACTGATTAATGAACTTGTAAAAGCAATGGAAACCGCACTTAAAAGTGATGAAGGGTATGACAAAGAGTTAAAAAGATTGGAGTATAAACTTCCACTGTTTAATGCGACTCTTAAGGCTAACCATAAAGTTTTAGTTGAAAAAATTTGTGATTTGACAAAAGAAGATATTGCAAGTATGGTTCCTGAAGCTACGATGGTAAGTACGTACATGGAGATAAAAAAACTTGTACAGACAAAAGAGGCTTCTAAAAATAGTTTTAGTATGGAACCTGAAAAGCTTGCAGATATTTTGGAACAGATTAAACGCGGAAAAAATATATCTGAAATTTCAAAAACAAGAATGGCAAAGTCAAATCTAAGACTTGTCGTCTCCATCGCAAAGAGATATACAAACCGCGGATTGCCTTTCCTTGATCTTATTCAAGAGGGTAATATCGGTCTTATGAAAGCGGTTGATAAGTTTGAATACCAAAAAGGTTATAAATTTTCAACTTATGCAACTTGGTGGATTCGTCAAGCTATCTCTCGTGCAATCGCAGATCAGGCAAGAACGATTCGTATTCCGATTCACATGATTGAAACTATAAACCGCATCAATAAAATTATGCGTAAACATCTACAAGAGCATGGCAGAGAGCCTGATGTTGAAGTTATAGCGCTAGAAGTCGGTTTATCGGTTGAAAAAGTTAAAAATGTAATAAAAATTACAAAAGAGCCGATAAGCCTTGAAGCTCCTATAGGCAGTGAAGATGATGGAAGATTTGGTGACTTTATTGAAGATAAAACATCACTTTCTCCATCTGATGCTATACTAAAAGATGATTTAAGAGTTCAGATAGAGAACGTCTTAGAGCAGTTAAACGAGAGAGAAAAAGCGGTTATTAAACTTCGTTTTGGAATTATGGATGATGAGAGTGACAGAACACTTGAAGAGATAGGTAAAGAGCTTAACGTAACACGTGAGAGAGTGCGTCAAATAGAGTCAAGTGCGATTAAAAAGCTAAAACACCCTAAAGTTGGAAGAAAACTTAAAAATTATATAGAAGAGTAAGTAGCAAAAATGACTTTTGAGCAGCAGTGGATAGAGTATGACTATAACCCTTTTATACTCTTTAGTTCGAACTCAAAGGTTGTGTCGCTAAACGCAGAAGCACAATTTTTGCTTGGTTCGGTTACAACGGAAGAGCTTTTTAATCTTGCAACTACCTATGCAAATATATCCTTTGGCTTTAAAACAACATTTTTAGAGCTCCATTTTGGACGCTATAAATTTTTTGCTATTACGGTTGGGTATGAGAATGATGATGAAATAGGGATAAAACTCTATCAAGCACCCTCTTTTAAGCTCAACAAGCCAAAAGTTCTCGGTGAAATGACAAATATATACACACTCGTAGATTTATGTATCTCTACTTACTCTATTAACTCAAAAATTATTTTTGAAAAAGATTTTGACCCGACAATTCCTGAAATAATTATAGATTCAAATAACTTTATAAAAGCACTAAGCAAAGTATATGCTTGCTATGAAAATAATAAGAAAATTTTAACTAAAATATTTTATAGAGTCGGTGAACATATAAAATTTGAGGAGAAAAAATATAGTCTATTCTGCATTGAAGTTAGTTCGCAAAACATTATCCAAGAGAGAGTTAACGAATTAAAAATATTTTCCGCAGACAAAAATTTTTATATAGACTTTCAAAAAAAGATAATCATAAATATTCCCATGATTACAACAGCTTGATTTAAGCTAAATCTTTTGAAACCATATAACCTGCTATGATGCCGCTAAGGAGTGATGGAAGATAGATAGAAATATCTAGGAGTTCATTGTTTTTAAGTGCGATAAAACCCAGAATTAAAAGTATATATGGAATTAGTCTAAATAGTGAGACACCTGCCCTGCTTCCCTTTTTTATATCCTGAAAATTAAATGTCTTTATCTTTTTCTTCTCTTCTTTGACAATTTCTTTTAAATCCAGTTCTTCAGTAGGAGCCTCATTTATAGGTGTTTCGTCATAAAGTTCGTAAGGATCTTCCAGTGCATCGTAAAAATCTCTTTTCTCCTCTATATTTTGTGCATTAACCTCTTCTTTAACCATTCTTTTATAGGCATATATTGAGCCTGTTATAATAAAAAAACTACTTAAAAATGCTATTTGCAGGTTTATGAAAAATTTAAAAGAGATGAGATAGGTAAGCAGAATAAAAAATTCTGCCCCCACTATAAGATTAATAGTTTTTTTGGTTATACTCATCGTCTTCTTCTTCGTCATCCTCAAGCTTTTTTTTAATGGCATAACGTGGCTCTTTTGCCAACTCTTCAAACACCTTATACTGTTTAGAATATGCTTTATAAACATTCAGCACGGCTGCTGAAATGCCTATAAAAACTCCTATCCAGAGCGTCCAGAAAGCGCCTGTCATGTTTTTTAGCAGCAAACCGATTCCGACACCCATCAGAACTGCTACAGCTATCGAAATTCCCAAAGAGAGGTGATCGGCTGCTTCGATGATAGGTTTTATTCTCGGAGTTTCATGCTCCTTTTTTTCTTCATTAGCCATTGGTTATTTCTTTAAAAACTCTAGCGCTTGCTTTAATCGTATCCTCAATCATATCATCCGTTACGGCAGTTGATATAAAGCCGGTTTCATAAAGTGAACATGCGAAGTAGAAGCCTTCTCTTAACATAATAGAGTGGAATTTTGCAAACAGTTCCGCATCAGAGTTACATGCATCGGCAAAGTTTTTGACAGGTTTTTCATTGAAAAAGAAACCAAACATGCTGCCTCTTGTGTCTATCTGCATAGTTATTCCACACCCAAGAGCCTCTTTTTGCATCCCTTCAACCAATCTCTTTGCACGCTCATTGAGCACAGATATAACTAGGGCATTTTTCTTTAATTTAGATATTGCCGCAAGTCCTGCAGCCATAGCGACAGGATTTCCGCTAAGCGTACCTGCCTGATATACCGGACCTTCAGGTGAAAGTTTAGCCATAATGTCCGTTCTTGCACCGAATGCGCCTACAGGCATTCCTCCGCCGATAACTTTTCCGAGTGTTACGATGTCCGGTTTAACTCCGGTTATCGACTCTGCACCGTGAACCGTTGCACGAAAACCGCTCATAACTTCATCAAAAATAAGCAGAGTTCCGTTTGAATCACAAAGCTCTCTTAATTCATGCAAAAACTCTTTATCAGCAGGAACTAAACCCATATTTCCTGCAATCGGTTCTATAATAACACATGCGATATTTTTAGAATCATTAAAACATTTTTTTACACTCTCAATGTTGTTATACTCCGCCAAAAGTGTGTGCTTTGTAAAATCAGCTGGAACTCCCGGAGAGCTTGGGTTTCCAAAAGTCGCAGCTCCGCTTCCCGCTTGAACCAAAAGCGAATCGCTATGCCCATGGTAGCATCCCGTAAACTTTACGATGTCATCACGGTTTGTATACCCACGAGCAAGACGGATTGCGCTCATTACAGCTTCTGTTCCGCTGCTTACAAATCTAATTTTATCAATAGAGTCAAACATGGAAATCACAAGTTCGGCTAAATCGCTCTCAGCTTGAGTGGGAGCGCCGAAGCTTAGACCATGTTTTACGGCTTCTATAACTGCACTCTCAATCGATTCATCTCTGTGTCCAAAAAGAAGCGGACCCCAGCTTTGAACATAATCTACATATTTATTACCGTCAATATCAGTCAAATATGCACCGTTTCCTTCTGCAATAAAAATAGGTGTTCCGCCGACACTCTTAAATGCTCTAACAGGAGAGTTTACTCCGCCGGGAATTAAAGTTTGCGCTTGCTTGAAAGCTTTTAATGAATTCTCTATACTCAATTTTTTACCTTATAGTTATGTTTAATTTTGTAATTATAGCTAATAACTATTAATCTATATTGGTTATAATTGCCGGAAATTTTATAACCACATGGAATAGTTTGAACCGTTCATATTTTGCACTCTTTGTCGCCCTTTTAATCCACTTTTTATTATTGCTTTTGTTCTGGCTTCTAGGAATAATGATGCCTCAAATCAAAGAAGAACAAAAACCAAAAGAGAATAAAATCAAGGTTTCGCTCAAAGAGATGCCAAAAAAAGTCGAACCTCTTAAAGACATAGAAGATGTTATGCAAAAGCCATCGGAAGTCGCTCCTCCTATGCCTAAGGGAAGTCAACTTACTAAAATTGCCGAACCTCTTAAGCAGCCACATATAAACTATGAACCTAAAAAGATTAAACAGCAGATGAGCGTGGATAAGCCGCCTATTAATATTGAAAAACAAAAGGCAGAGTCTTCAAAGGTAACGCCTCAGCCTAAAATAGAACCGCTTCCGCCTAAAGAACCTTATATAAAATTACCGCAAGAGGAGAAAAAAAGCAAAAGTGATGCTCTTGATTGGATGTATGAGGATAAATCGGAACAAGATGCTAAGAAAGAGGAGAGTAAGCAAAAAAGCGGCAGCAGCATAAATTCTGATTTAAAAGAGCTTTACGGAGATGAATTCGGCAAGTTTACACCTGGTCAGCAAAAATATCTGCTTGATAATCAAGAGATTATGAGAAGAATTACGCAAGAGGTTTTAAACAGAGTTGCACAAGTCAATCTCACAAAAGATATAAATGTAAACAGAACAAATATTGTAGAGTTTTATCTTCATCCAAACGGAGACATGACGGACTTTAAATTTCTTAAAAATAGTGGATATTACGTACTTGACGATACTACAAAAGAGACGATTGAGTATGCATACAGCAGATACCCGAGACCGAGTGAAAAGATATTGATTAGATATAATGTTTTTTATAATTTAGCAAGACACTAAAACAGAGTTATTTAGACATATTTCTCTCCAACAGTACCAAAGCCCCTTTATAAACAGGCTCATCTACAAATCCGAACTCTTCGTCTTCAAAACCGGTAACGCCAAGCTCTTTGTTTAGTTCAAAGAGCTTGATTATATTTTTTGCTCTCTTAATCTCTCTTTCTTCATCGGCAAATTTTTCATTTACTAGTTTTGCCTGTGTTGGAGAGATGCACCCTTTTGCATCATACCCAATTGCCTTTTCCAGAGATATCCACTTCTCAAACATATCTAGGTTTTTAAACTCTTGATATACAAAAGAGACAGGTTTTACACCGATGCTTTTACATGTAACTAAAAAGTGCGACAAGATATATAAAACTGTAGGATTATCCACATTAATCAAGCTCTGTGGAAGCTTCATGTCTGCAAAAAGATCTAAAATACCTAGATAAAACGTAGTGACTTTTTTATCAATTTTAAGTGATGATAAATTTTTCCATGCTCCGCTTGTTTCTATGGAAAGGTGCAAGTCGGTATCTTTGTTTAAAAGCTCATAAACTGATTTTACTTCTATTGCATTTTGAATTTTTGGGATCCTGATAGCATCGGGCATAAACTGATTTAGGTATGTAATCTCCTCATATCCGCCTTCATTGAGTGCATTTACTCGAACGACTAGTTTTTTATCACATCTCTTATGACGAGATAAAAATATGGCACATAAAACAAGTGCAAATGGCTTATCCTCTTTGCTTACTCCGTCTTCAAGATTTAAAATAATGCAGTCGGCTTCAATGGTTTCAATCTTTGCTAAATGCTCTATCTTGTTACATGAGAGCATCAATGCCGATCTGAAATCTTCTCTTTTGTTTATTACTCTATATGTGGGAATTGCAAGTGCATCAAGTGCAACCAAATCCCTCTCTTCGTAAGCATTTTTTATCTCTTGTAAATTATTTAACATTTGAATTTTTTTCTTTCTTTTTCTCTTGCACGTAAAAGTAGAGCGCTTGAATCTCTTTGTGTGTTAAAAAGTATCTCGGCATTCCATTTTTTCTTACATTGAGTGCTGTGAAAAAGTTATTAAAATCCATACTGTTTATCTCTGGACCGACAAAACTTTTTTTCTCTTTTTTATCCTCGTATCTAGCTACGACTCTTCCCTCTCCGGAGTCACCGTGACAGTTTTGGCACCCTATTCCTCTTGGATTTTTATAGAGTGATGAAGCATACTCCATAGGGGTGATAAAACTGGTTTGGGCAAAGAGAGAAAAAGGGAGTAACAGTAACAATATATCTCTCATAAAGCGTTTTCCCTTTTTGTTTTTGACATAATTTGAACAAAGTCCAAATTTGTTACGCTAGCCGCTATGGCACTAAAGTTTGCATTCTACAAAGGCAGAAAATTTCTTTCATAAACTTGCTTTGAAAAAAGTTTAAATATATAAAGGTATAATAACAAAAAAATAATATTATGAGGTTTAAATGCAACTTCTTGACGGTAAGGCACTCTCTTTAAAAATAGAAGCAGATGTAGCAAATGAAGTAAAAAATCTAAAAAACAAAACAGGTTTAGTCCCGGGGCTTGCAGTGGTTTTGGTCGGTCAAGATCCGGCAAGTGCGGCTTATGTAAATATGAAGAAAAAAGCGTGTGACAGAGTTGGATTTTACTCAGTAACACATGAAATGCCGCAGGATATCTCTCAAGATGCAATCGAAAATACAATCAAAATGATGAACAATAATCCTAATATTGACGGGATTTTAATTCAGCTTCCGCTTCCTAGCCAAATAGATACTACAAAGATACTTGAACTTGTAGACCCGAGCAAAGATGTAGATGGTTTTCATCCATACAATGTCGGAAGACTATCGACGGGACTTGATGGTTTTGTTCCATGTACTCCGCTTGGAGTTATGGAACTTTTAAAAGAGTATAACATAGACCCAAAAGGCAAAAACTGTGTAGTCGTAGGCGCATCTAATATTGTCGGAAAACCTATGGCGGCTCTGCTTTTAAATGCAAATGCCACGGTTGAAATCTGCCATATTTTTACGGATGATTTGAAAAAACATACTTTAAACGCTGACATGATTTTTGTAGGAGTGGGTGTTATTAATCTAATCAAAGAAGATATGGTTAAAGATGGTGTAATTATAGTTGACATAGGTATTAGTCGTGCAAATGACGGTAAGCTTGTAGGCGATGTAGATTTTGAAAAAGTAAGCAAAAAATGTTCATATATAACTCCTGTTCCGGGTGGCGTAGGACCTATGACAATCTCTATGCTGCTTAGCAATACACTTAAAGCAACAAAAGCCCATGCAAACGAAAGAGAGTAAATGAAAAAAATTCTACATAAAGCTTATAAGTTTTCTAACTCTTGGACGGGAACTGTAATCATAGTTCTTTTTGTTATATTTTTTGTGGCTCAGGCTTTTAGAATTCCAAGCGGTTCGATGAAAGATTCTCTGCTTATCGGAGATCATCTTTTTGCCAAAAAATTTGCATACGGTATTCCTATGCCGCATCTCCCGTTTTTGGAAACTTCGATTATGCCGTGGAGTGACAGCCTTCGCCTGATGGACGGAGATAGACCAAAGAGAGGCGATATCGTTATTTTTAGATATCCCGGTAACACAAAACAGCACTTTGTAAAAAGATGTGTGGCACTTCCGAACGATGAGCTTTTTGTCCTTGATAAAGATCTCTATCTTCACCATAATGAAGGTGATGAGTGGATTAAAAAGAACTTTAATGAAAAGGATCTTGTAGTTTTTGCAGGAAAACTTTGGGTGAAAAATCCATACATGAAAGAGCATCCTGGAATCCACCATGACAATAAAATTATAGATAACGGTCAATATCCTATGCCGATATTTAATTTTGCTCCGATTAAAGTTGACAAAGATAACTACTTTATGATGGGTGACAATCGTGATCATTCAAATGATAGCCGTTTTTGGGGTGCTGTTCCTTATGAAAATATTGAGGGAACACCGTGGTTTATATATTTTAGCATAAACGACAATTGGGAAATCAGATGGGATAGAATCGGTAAAACACCGACTGATCTTGAGATGCCTGCTTATCTGGATAAAGCTATAGCAGAGAGATTAATGACAGATAAAGATGATCATGGAATCTATTGATTTACTAAAAATTTTAGCTGCAGTTCTTGCATTGGCAATAGCCATCATAGGACATGAGATAATGCATGGCTGGGTTGCCTACATGTACGGTGACACTACGGCTAAGAATGCAGGGAGATTAACTATAAATCCTATCTCGCATGTGGATTTGGTAGGTACTATTTTAGTTCCTGCTGCTACCTATTTTTTGCCTATGCTTATGGGTGCTGATAGCGGATTTTTATTCGGTTGGGCAAAACCCGTACCTATCAACATGGGAACAGTCGCTAGAAACGCAGGCTATAACGGTGCAATGCAGGTTGATTTAGCCGGAATTGTATATAACTTTACTCTAGCCGCATTTGCTTCTATTGCCATAGTCTACATGAGTCAGCCAAATACGGATGACGGTTTAATCTATATTTTTACATATCTTTTGATATTTCAACTTCTTATCATCAATGTCGTTTTGGGTGTTTTCAACCTGCTACCGATTCCTCAGTTTGACGGTGCGCACTTTCTTGTACATCTCTCTCTAAAGTATAACATCAACTCCGTTGCTGAATTTTTTGATAGATACGAGAGATACGGAATTATTGTGGTTTTAATTATTTTGATGACGCCTTTAAAAAACTATCTGCTGCTTTTGCCTGTACAGACAATTTTAAATCTGCTAATCTCATAAAAAAGGAAAAAAATGAAATTTTATATTGCAACAGACCATGCCGGAATAGATCTTAAGGATTATACGGTTGAATTATTGAAAGAAAAAGGTCATGAAGTCATAGATCTTGGACCTTTTTCAAAAGATAGAGTTGACTATCCTGACTATGCCATAAAAGTTTGTGAAGCGGTTTTGGCAGATAAGAGTTCGCAAGGTATCCTTATTTGCGGCTCAGGAATCGGCATGAGCATGGCAGCAAACCGCCACTCCGGAATTCGTGCGGCTCTTTGCCATGATGCCTACACAGCGGTTGTTGCCCGTGGACATAACGATGCAAATGTACTCTGCTTTGGAGAGAGAATCATAGGAAAAGGTGTTGCGGAATCTATCTTAGATGCTTGGTGTGCCGGTACTTTTGAAGGTGGACGCCACATGGGACGCGTAGCAAAAATAGAAGCAATTTATTAATATGTACGCAAACGAGTCAGAAGAGTTATAATTTATAAAAAGGAAAAGTTATGTTTTGGGAATGGTCACTTTTAACAACACTCTCTATCTTATCTGTTTATCTGTTTGTTAAGATGTTTTACTTTAAAAGCATCACAAACAAAGAACAAAGAAGCAATGACTTGATGAAATTAACCCTTCAAGAGGCAGAGATACTTATAAGAAAATATCAAATTCAACTTCAAAGAGCACTCGGAAACGTTGATATCTTGAGTGACGAACTTAATAAATTAAGAAATGAGCTCAAAGCGCTCAAGCAGAGAAATACGAAACATAGACAAGAAACAGATCGTTTAAATAATAAAATCAAAGCATTAGAGGGTCGAATTGACGCTCTTATATAAGGATGAGAATTATGACACTTAGCAATACAGAGAGAAAAATCATAGAAAATTCCATACGAGACGTAAAAGATTTTCCCAAACCGGGTATTGTATTTAAAGATATCACTACTCTTCTTAATGATGCGGAGGCTTATGGTGTGCTTATGAATCACCTTTATCAAAAATATAAAGAGTACAACTTAAATTATATTGCGGGTATTGATGCCAGAGGTTTTATTTTCGGAGGAGCACTCGCACAGATGCTTGGGATCGGATTTGTTCCGATTCGTAAAAAAGGAAAGTTGCCATACACCACAATCAGTGAGAAATATTCACTTGAGTACGGTATAGACGAGATAGAGATTCACATAGATGCTTTTAGCAAGACTCAAAATGCAAGAGTGCTTCTCATAGATGATTTAATCGCTACAGGCGGAACTGCAAATGCAGCCGCAAGACTTATCAAGCAAGCAGGCGCTTCATGTGTGGAGGCTTGTTTTATCGTGTGTCTTAACTTTTTAGACGGACAAAAAAATTTAAAAGAGACGACAAATGTCTACTCATTAATCGAGGTAAACTAATGTATATTCCTTCTCCTTCAAAATTTGATCCAAAACATGGACATTTTGGTATATTCGGTGGTAGATATGTTCCTGAAACATTGATGCCTGCACTTTTAAAACTCGAAGAGGAGTATAACAGTATTCGCTTTGACAGAGATTTTTGGACAGAGGTTGACTACTATCTAAAAGATTATGTCGGTCGCCCTTCTCCGCTCTACTATGCTAAAAACATTTCAGATGAGCTTGGCGCAAAAATCTACTTAAAAAGAGAAGATTTAAACCATACGGGTGCACATAAAGTCAACAATGTTATTGCTCAAGGGCTTATGGCAAAGAGACTTGGATACAAAAAAATCATAGCAGAAACAGGTGCAGGTCAACATGGTGTTGCAACTGCAACGATTTGTGCTCTTTTGGGCTTAGAGTGTGAAATATTTATGGGTGCAAAAGATGTGACAAGACAAGAGCTGAATGTTTTTCGCATGAAGCTCCTCGGTGCAAAAGTAAACTCCGTTGAGAGCGGAAGTAAAACGCTAAAAGATGCTATGAATGACGCAATTCGCCACTGGGTTACAAATGCAAGAGATACCTTTTACATTATCGGAACTGTTGCAGGTCCTCATCCATACCCAATGATGGTAAGAGATTTTCAAGCGATTATAGGGTACGAAGCAAGAGCACAAATACTTGAAAAAGAGGGTCGTTTGCCGGATCATGTTATTGCATGTATCGGCGGAGGAAGCAATGCCATCGGAACTTTCCAGCACTTTTTAGAAGATAAAGAGGTTGAGTGTATCGGTATAGAAGCAGGCGGAAAAGGTATCGGCTCCGGTGAACACGGCTGTTCGCTAAATCAAGGTCGCCCCGGTGTACTGCACGGTCAGATGAGCTACCTGCTTCAAGACGAAGACGGTCAGATACTAGAAGCTCACTCCATCTCTGCAGGGCTTGACTATCCGGGAATCGGACCTGAGCATGCCTTTCATCATGACAATAAATCCGTAAGCTATGACCATGCAACAGACCAAGAAGCACTTGATGCTTTTGTATGGTTGTCACGAAAAGAGGGAATTATTCCTGCATTTGAGAGTGCGCATGCAGTGGCATACCTTAAAAAAATGCCAAATATAAAAGATAAACTTATTATTGTAAATATCTCAGGCAGAGGCGACAAAGATATGATTCAGGCAAAAGAGATTTTAAATTTTGACAATTAAAATGGAGAAAAAGTGAATATTAAATTACTAAATAAAGAATTAGACGAAGTTTCATCAGATGTAACGGTTATTTTTCTAAAAAAAGATGAACTTACAGAGAATGAACATGTTGATATTTTACAAAAAGCCGGGTTTAAAGCCGAACAAGACACTACATGTTTTCTATATGAAAAAGGGTTGCTTTTTTGTGGAGTTGATAGTAAAAAAAGTGATGATTTAAGAAGCGCGTGTGCATGTGTTATGAAAACACTAAAGACATCAAATTTTACATCGGCAAAAATGGAAGTAATCTCTAAATCAACGATTGGGGCATTGGTTAAGGGTGTTATTCTTGGCGGATATGAGTTTAACGAATATAAATCAGAGCCGAAAAAGAGTGAATTTAAAGAGGTTATTTTAGCATCAAACGATATTGATTTTGGCAATTTAGAGTCAATTTTTAATGAAGCGCTTATCGTAGCCGATGCTACTAATTTCACTCGCGACATTGTAAACAGAGCACCGCAAGAGATCAACCCGCAAACACTCTCACATGCAGCCCAAAAATTAGCAAATGAAAACTCTTTAGAGTGCAAAATACTTCAAGAAGATGATTTGGCAAAAGAGAATATGGGTGCGATGCTTGCAGTCGGTCGTGCCTCCGTTCACGGAAGTACGCTTATTCATTTGGCATACAAACCGACAAATCCTAAAAAGACAATAACGCTGGTAGGCAAAGGTTTAACTTATGACAGTGGGGGATTAAGCCTGAAAGCTGCAACATCGATGGTTACCATGAAAATGGATAAAGCCGGTGCATGTGCAGTTCTTGGAATCATAAAAGCGGTAAGCGAACTAAAGCTTGACATCGAAGTTCACGCATTTATCGGTGCGGTTGAAAATATGGTCGGCGGAAATGCTTATAAACCTGATGATGTTTTGGTCTCAAGAAGCAAAACTACTATAGAAGTAAGAAACACCGATGCAGAGGGTCGTTTGGTTTTAGCCGATGTTCTTGATTATGCGCAAGATAAAGTTAAAGCAGACTACATATTTGACTTTGCAACGCTTACGGGTGCATGTATGATTGCACTCGGTCAATATACGACAGGCTTAATGGGGCACTCTCATAAGCTTAAACATGATATAGGAAGAGCAGGAAGCGACGCAGGAGAGATGATAAGCTCATTGCCGTTTAACAGATACCTTAAAAAACTTCTAAAGAGTGAAATTGCCGATATAAGCAACACGGCTTCAAAACCTTACGGCGGAGCGATTACGGCTGGTCTGTTTTTGGATAGATTTATAAAAGATGAGAATAAAAACAAGTGGATGCACTTTGATATAGCCGGAACCGCTTATACCGAAACACCATGGGATTGCAATGTTTACGGTGCAACAGGTGCCGGAGTGCGTTTAATGTGTGAGTTTTTGAAAGATATAAAATAGGTTAAACAGATGAAAAACCCTAAAGGATTTGGAAAAAATTACTTCTCATTAATGACAATTCAAGCGTATTCTCAAGAAGTAACACTGCTATCCATCTCTAATACCTTTTCATCTTTTTTAAAAAATATTCTAATTTATAAAAGCGATAAAGAAGAAAATAATCCGCCTATTAATTTTCTCTTCGCCACTTTATCGCAGACAGACAAACCTTGCCATTGCAATAAAATATTTAAAATAAAAACCAGACTCATAATTTTGCTTAATCATTTCATTCCTAGATGTCCATACTATACAACTTACTTTGCGTTTCGACGCACTGGCGTACACCCTCCTCTTTAATACCCTTTTTTTTACAAAATTATTACAAAAAAACAAAATAGAAAAAAATACAAGGATATTTTCATGTCAAAAAATTACATAGTAGGTTTCCCAAGAATCGGGGAACAAAGAGAGTTAAAAAGAGTTTTAGAGGAATTTTGGGCAAAAAAATGCTCATTTGAAAATGTACAAAATGTAGCAAGCAAGTTAAAGAAGAGACACTGGGAGTATCAAAGAGATGCAGGAATTGACTTTATAAGTTCAAATGATTTTTCGCTTTATGATAATATGCTTGATACTTCTCTCATGTTAGGAGCTATTCCGAAAAGATTTGCAAACTTGAAAAATGAAGAACTATATTTTGCAATGGCAAGGGGCAATGCATCGACCGTGGCTATGGAGATGACAAAGTGGTTTAACACAAATTACCATTACATAGTTCCAGAACTTAGCAAAGAAGATAACTACTCTTTAAATGCTTCAAAAATTGTAGATGAATATAATGAAGCAAAAAGCTTAGGTATAAAAACAAAGATAAATATCATCGGACCTATTACATATCTGGGACTTAGCAAAAGAGCCGACGGCGGTGATGTTTATGAGTTTTGGGGCAAAATAGTGCCTATTTATGAGGAGCTTTTAAAAACCATAAGCACTCTTGATGATGACGTAATCGTGCAGATAGATGAGCCGATTTTTGTAAAAGAACCGGATATGAAAATGCTTAGTCTTATAAAGCCTACTTATGACAGGTTGGCAGCCGTTTCGCCAAACATAAAAATTGCAGTCGTTACATATTTTGAGCACTCATGCGAGGCAACAAAGATTTTGGTTCATACGCCCATATGGGCGTTAGGGCTTGATTTTTTAAATGGAGATGAAAATTTACAATCCCTTGAAATTATTGCAAAGAGCGATAAAAAACTTATAGCAGGAGTAGTGGACGGTAGAAATATTTGGAGATGCGATATTGCAAAAACAATTACACTTTTAGAAAATATTTCAAAAGTTGTCACTAAAGAGAATATCCTTATCTCTTCGTCATGCTCGCTTCTTCACTCACCTTTTGCTTTAAAGTATGAAGAAGAGATGAGCAGTGAGATAAAAGAGTGGTTAAGTTTTGCACTTGAAAAATTGGATGAAATATCACTTATCTCAAAACTCTTTTTTGATGGTAAAAGCAGTTTGGATGAAGCACAAAAAGAGGCTCTAAAAAGCAATGAAAAGGCAAATGAAGATAGAAAAAATTCGCCTCTTATCCATGACAAAGCCGTGCAAGAGAGAGTAAAAAACCGCGCATTGCTCCAAAGAGAGGGTGATGCAAAAGAGAGACTAAAACTCCAAAGAGAGATTTTGGGATACAGCGATTTGGTAACGACTACTATAGGCTCATTTCCGCAAACTCCCGAGATTAGAAAAGCCAGAAGTGATTTTAAAGGCGCTTTTATCTCAAAAGATGAATATGAAAAAGAGATAAAAAAGTACATAGATGAGTGTGTGGCATTTCAAGAGGAGTGCGGCTTAGAGATTTTAGTCCACGGTGAGCCTGAGAGAAATGATATGGTAGAGTATTTCGGTGAGCAGCTAAAGGGGTATGGATTTAGCCAAAACGGATGGGTTCAAAGCTATGGGAGCAGATGTGTCAAACCGCCCTTTATCTATGGAGACATAAGCAGACCAAAGTCAATGACGGTTGAGTGGATAACCTATGCGCAAAGCAAAACTAAACACATCATGAAAGGGATGTTAACGGGTCCAGTGACGATTTTAAACTGGTCTTTTGTGCGAGACGATATGCCAAGAGGAGAGGTTTCAAAGCAGATAGCCGTAGCACTTAGTGATGAGATAGATGACTTGCAAAAAGCTGGGATAAAAATCATACAGGTCGATGAAGCAGCATTTAAAGAGGGCTATCCGCTAAGAAGCGAAAAGATAAAAGTGTATGAAGCGTGGGCGACGAGAGACTTCAAGATTGCCGTTAGCAGTGCAAAAAAAGAGACGCAAATCCATACTCACATGTGCTATAGCGAGTTTAATGACATCATAAACACCATAGAAGATATGGACGCGGATGTTATCTCTATAGAGACGGCTAGAAGCGGCAATGAACTTCTGAAAATCTTTAAAAAAGTAGGTTACACCAAAGAGGTGGGTCCAGGGGTTTATGATATCCATAGCCCAAGAGTTCCAAGCGTAGAAGAGATTGTCAAACAGATAGAGCTTCTGCTTGAGGTTTTGCCAAAAGAGCAGCTTTGGATAAACCCTGATTGCGGACTAAAAACAAGAAAATGGGAAGAAGTAAAACCAAGTTTGAAAAATATGGTTGAAGCTGTTAAAATAGTTAGAAAGAAACTATAAAATAGTAGACACCCCAATAATGAAAATAGCGTAGGTATTGCTATATAAATTACGGGTGTGTTACTGTAAAAATCATATATAAATACGATAGCATCGCTATCGTATTCTAAATATATTATATTAGAGTGTTTGGATAATAAAATTTTTATTTTTGGTTAAATAGTGTATAATCTTTGGAAAAATATGATAATTAAAGTGGTAAAATTACCACAAATGAAAGGGCTTGCGTGGATTTAACGGTTGTTTTAGGAATATTAGGAGCAATTGCCTCTATTTCTATCGGTGACTTAATGGAGGGTGGAAATCCTCTGCATGTTGTCCATATAACTTCATTAATTATTATTATGCCTACTACTCTCTTGGCGTCGATGGTAAGTACGGATGCTGAGTATATTAGCGGTGCATTTAAGAGTGTCGGTATGATTTTCAAAAAATCCCCGGTTGACCTACATGCGAGAATTAAACAAATCGTAGAGCTGTCATCGCTGGCTAGACGCAATGGTATATTATCACTAGAAAAAGAGGTCTCGCAGATTGACAATGCATTTTTAAAGCAGGGTCTGAGTATGGCAATAGACGGAAATGAGATAGATACTATTGTTGAGAGTTTAGATCTTGTAATCGAAGAGACTGAACACTATTATCACGGATGTGCCCATTATTGGATCTTAGCAGGAGAAACTTCTCCCGTTTTAGGTCTTGTCGGGGCTGTTTTAGGACTTATTTTGGCACTTCAAAAACTTGACAATCCTCCAGAAATGGCAAAAGGTATTGCAGGGGCATTTACAGCTACCGTTACCGGTATTTTTAGTGCTTACGTCTTATTTGGCCCTATGGGAGCAAAATTAAAAGCCAAGGCACACCATATAGTAAAAGAACAAAAACTGATGCTAGTTGGAATTGCCGGAATTGCCAGTGGTGACAACCCTCGTGCCCTTGAAGCAAAACTACTTAATTTCCTCTCTCCTGCAGAAGAGAAGCATAGCCAATTTGAGAAAGCTTAATGAGCAAAAAGTGTAAATGCAAAAAAACAGAGTGTCCGCCGAGTGAGAAGTGGGCAGTTCCGACAGCTGACTTTTTCAGTCTATTGCTCGCACTCTTTATCGCACTTTTTGCGATTGCATCTACGAACAAAGAAAAAGTAAAAGCATTAAAAGAGGAGTTTGTCAAAATCTATGACTTTGCAGCCGTACCGGAGACGGCAACTCCTATTATAAATTTACAACAAGAAGATAAAGATACAGGGCAAAAGACGGATAATCCGACGGAAGCCTCAGCGTCTGGCGGTAGTGTGCCTATGATGAGCACACCTTCTTCTGCTTCTGAAACCGTATCAGAAGTGATAGAAAAAATTCAAAAAGAGTTAAAAAACGCTTCGTTAAGCGGTAGCCCACTGGAGCAATCTGTTGATGGTGTACTGCTAAAACTCCCCGCTTTTGTCCCTTTTAACGGATCAAGCGCAACAATTAATGATGCAGATATACAACTCTTTATTAAGCGTATAGCTACTATTATAAATATGCTTCCGCCTTATGTTGATGTTTCTGTGCGAGGTTATACAGATAATCATCCTTTACCAAGAGATTCTGCTTTTAAAGATAATATTGATTTGTCAAACAATAGAGCAGCAGCTGTTATGCAGGAACTTGTTAAAAACGGAGTCTCTGCAGACCGCCTTTCCAGTGCCGGTTTTGGATCTTCAAAACCTGTCGCACAAAATAATAATGAAGAGAATCGTGCTAAAAACAGACGGGTGGAGTTTTATATTTTTATTTCTAACGACACACCTTTAGATGAACCGACAAAAAAGAATATACTCGATGTTCTAGGCGAACTTAAAAAATAATTTCTTATCCTTTTGATGCCAAAATAATTCCTAAAACAATAAAAGAGAGTCCAAGCAGTTTGTAAATATTAAGGCTCTCTCCCATAAAAAACACTCCAAAAAGAAAAACTAAAACAAATGTAAGTCCCATGAAAGGGTAAGCATAACTTAGTTCAAATTTTGTCATTGCCGCCATCCAGCACATAGATGCTAAAAATGCACTGATAAATCCGCTAAAGATAAAAGGGTCTAAAAAAAGTTTTATTAAAAAGAACAACTTTTCTAACGATTCACTCGGGAGAGAACCGTAATTTCCTATTCTCATTTTAATGATAAGTTGCCCATAAACTGTAAACAATATAGTCCCAAAAATATATACATATCCCATCGTTACTTACCGTAAAAAATTTTAATTATATTGCAAACAGTCTCTATCTCACTACTGTTCAAGCCGTAATACATGGGGAGCCTTATGAGTCGTTCACTCTCTTTTGTTGTAAACTCATCAACCCCGTTAAATCTACCGTACTTTAGTCCTGCAGGTGCCGAGTGAAGCGGAATATAGTGGAAAACAGCCCCGATATTCTCTTTTTTAAACTCTTCTAAAAGCTTAGTCCTCGTCTCTAGATCTTTAACTTTGAGATAAAACATATGAGCATTTTGGATGCAGCCTTCTGGAATGCTCGGAAGTTCGATAGAACCATCTTTTTCTAAAAAGCTTAACTTTTCGTGGTAACTCTTCCATGAATTTAGGCGATTTTCGTTTATTTCATTGGCTCTCTCAAGCCCTCCCCAGAGATAAGCGGCACTCATGTCGTTTGGCAGATAACTGCTTCCTATATCTACCCAAGAGTATTTATCTACCATTCCACGGAAAAAAAGACTTCTGTTCGTCCCTTTTTCTCTGATGATTTCGGCTCTTTGTACAAACTTTTCATCATTTATAATTAGCAATCCACCCTCGCCTGCGCTTGTGTAGTTTTTAGTCTCATGAAAGCTATATGTTCCAAAATGACCGATAGTTCCGAGTGCTTTGCCTTTATATGTACTCATCATTCCTTGAGCCGCATCTTCAACTACAAAAAGATTGTGTCTTGAAGCGATATTCATAATAGTATCCATCTCACATGCTACGCCTGCATAATGAACCGGTATTATAGCTTTTGTTTTTTGCGTAATTGCCTCTTCTATTTTTGTCTCATCTATATTTAGAGTATCTTTGCGAATATCGACAAAAACTACTTTAGCACCTCTTAAAACAAAAGCATTTGCCGTGCTTACAAAGGTAAATGATGGCATAATAACTTCATCGCCCTCTTTAATATCTAGTAAAATAGCTGCCATCTCAAGTGCATGTGTGCAACTTGTTGTCAAAAGTGCTTTCTTGCATCCAAGTCTCTCTTCAAACCATTTATGACATCTCTTTGTAAATTCGCCGTCTCCGGAGATCTTTGTACTTCTCATTGACTCTAAAACATACTTCTCTTCATTTCCGGTTCGTGGCGGTTTGTTAAACGGTATCATTTTGCTTCCTTAAAACTTTTCATATATTTTGCAGCATTGCCGCCTTCGTTAAATATCAGATCGATGATGCTTACACCGTGAACAAACGGCGGATACATCTGCTCATATTCGCCATAACCGCTATAATCCATCCACTCCACCTTGATACCTTCATCTTCAAACAAACTCTCGTCAAGATAGTCTCTCGCAGCTGGACCGCTAAGATAGTGAGTAGCACCTGCGTCTTTGCAGATTTGCACAAGTCTTGAAGTTTGCCCCTCTATAAGATTGAAATTTTCGCATTTTGAGATTTTTGTTTTTATCCCTAAAATTTCATTGATAGCAGTAATAAACTTATAGTTTATAACACTTAGCAACTCTTCTTCTGCCACCTCTTTGTAAAGGTTTTCAAAAACAGGTGCATACTCTTTAAAGTGCTTTGCCTTTGAGTAGTTTTGGACAATTGTTTTAAAATGTTTGCTTGCCCATAGTTTATCGGTTACTTTTGTCTCATTTATCTTTTGGCTCATTGACTCAAAGCGGCATGGAATTGTGAGCCAAGCAACGCCGCTAGGTGTTTTGATCTGATTTCTATTTCGCCAGTCATTTTTTGTGTATTGCACGCAGTCGTAGAGAACAAACTCGTCAACCATATTTATCATCTCAAAATACCCTTTCCAAGGTATGTAGTTTGATTGTAAAATAGCTACTTTTTTCAATTTATGATCTCATCTACTATATAAAGAGGTCTGTTTTTTACCTGATCAAAGATTTTTCCTATATAAATTCCAACTATCCCAAGAATACCAAATAGCATTCCAAATAGGAAAAACATAGAAACCATTAAACTTGTCCATCCCTCAACGCTAAAACCGTATGTAAAATGGGCAATCATAAGCCCTATGGCTACAAGAATAGAGATTAAAGAGATGCTAAGTCCGAATTGAACGATAAGTCTTAGAGGCTTATTTGAGTGAGATACAATCGAATCAATCGCTAAATCAACCATCTTTGATAAACTATAAGATGATTCACCGTAAATTCTTTCTGAGTGTTCTACATCAATCTCTGTTTTTTTAAAACCTACTATTTTAACAAGGAGTAAAAAGTCTCTGCTCTTCTCTTTTAACCCTTTTATGGCTTCTATCACTTTTTTTGAGTATATTCCGAAATTACCAATTGTGTAGTCATGTTCCGTATCTGTAAAATACTCTAAAGTTTTGTAAAATAGTTTTGATGAAAAAGATTTAAAAAAACTATCTTGTCTATGGACTCTTCTACCGTGAACGACATCATAACCCTCTAATGCTTTTTTATAAAGTTTTTCTATCTCTTGCGGTCTGTCTTGCAAGTCACAATCCATAACAACGACATAGTTGCCACTGCAGTAATCTATTCCGGCAGTTATCGCATAATGCTGCCCGAAATTTCTTGATAGTTTTATAGCTTTTACATTTTTATCTCTTTTTGCAATAGCAGATATTACTTCCCAAGAGTTTTGAGGACAATTGTCATTTACAAATATGATTTCATAATTTGAGCAAAGCTTTTGCACAGTTACGGTAATTTTTTCATAAAGTTCTTCTATCGATTCTCTGCATCCGTAAACGGGAGAGACTACACTTATTTCCATAAATTGCTAGCCTTTAATTTTTATCATTAACAGGGTTTTTATTATATATATATATGTTATATCTGCGAAGCTCGATTTTTTTTATCGCCTCTAACAAATCCAACTCTTTTGAAGTCTTTTCAAACCCATCTACTTTTTCTTTCGGGATAAGAATAAAAGTATTTTTATCTATATATGTTTTATCATACCAGCGACTGTTTGTAAGCCATTTGCCTATCTTTCTTGTACTTGAATTTTCAAGAGGTCGTATCTCTACTTTGTTGTTGCTTAGAACCGTAAAAATATGTGAATGCCAGTAAGGTGCATATCCTTTTGTCAGATTATTATCAAGTAGCGTTTGTATAACTTCATGCCTGTCTTTAACCACTTCTTGAGATAGCTCTCTTTGAAGTGTATTTAAAATCGAGACGTATGCAAGAAATATTGAGAGTATCAATAACAGTTTAACTTTCTGTGAAAAAAACTTCCACATAATACCGTTTGTCATTGAGATGACCAATACAAATGGAATTATATATCTAATATTTTCTTTTGCGGCATATAAACCGTTAATATGCAGCGATGTAATACAATAAATTCCAAAAACAATGAAAAAAGCTATATATCCGATGCTAATAGTATATATTTCAAAAGAGTTTAGAGAACTCTTGTTTTTTAGCGAATAATAAAGAGGTGCAAAAAAAGCGATAGGATACAGCATAGACTTAAGTATAAATGTAATGCCATCCAGTGATGTAAAGGCAGTTTTCTCCCCCCAGTCGGCACCGTAAAAATTTGCCAAACCTATAAAAGATCTCCAAATATGAGTCGGAAGATCATCATATGAGATTAAATATGTGTTCCCGACTCCAACTTGCATTAGGATATGCCCGAGAATAGAGTACCTATATGCTATGCCTAAAAGTATGCCTAATGTAAAAAAGATAGCAATTTTTTTATATTTTATATTGATATATTGATAAAATA
>MICC01000011.1 GCA_001829715.1 Sulfurimonas sp. RIFOXYB12_FULL_35_9 | reverse complement strand
TCAGTTATTTTTTGTATATTTTCTTGAGCGGATTTTGACTCATCGGCAGTTACAAGTTTATCTTTTTCAAGTTTTTTTATCTTATCGTTAGAGTGTTTTCTGTCATTTCTTATAGCAATTTTTGCAGTTTCACCCATACCCTTCATCTGTTTAACGGATTCTTGTCTCTGCTCAACCGTCATAGCCGGAAAAAAGAGTTTGATTTGGACTCCGTCGTTATTTGGGTTTGCACCGATATTTGCCTTTGATATGGCACTGTCAATCTGTTGAAGAAGATTTTTTTCCCATGGATTTATAACGATAGTCGTTGCATCTGCTACTAAAATAGAACCTACTTGATCAAGTGAAGTCATAGTTCCGTAGTAGTCAATTTTTACGTTATCTAAAACAGACGTAGTAATCTTACCTGTTCTAAGTGTTTTGAAATCCCTAAGCATATGACTTATACTAGATTTCATCTCTGTTTCACACTGATTAAATATTTCGGCTAACATCTTTATTTCCTTGTATTATGAAAAATATTGGTGCAATTGTAGCAAGAAATATTTAAAAAAAAGAATTTAGCAGAGTTATAGCTGCAAAAAAATTGCAACTATTTTGAAGGTGTAGTTTGGTTGTTTTCAGGTTTTACGGGAGTTGCAGACGGAGCTGCAATGTTGGTTGTCTCAACCATGTTATCAACTACAGACGCTGTTGCTGTAGAAGAATACATGTAGCCTAGAATAACTGTGTTTACGACAAATAAAAAACCTATAATAAAAGTTGTTTTTGCTAAGAAACTGTTTGGACCTTTTGCTCCAAAAACTGACTCGTTTGAGCCGCTGTATGCACCAAGACCTATACTTGAGCTTTTTTGTAGCAACACTGCTATTACCAACATTACTACTAAAATTATTTGAACAATAAGTAGAAAACTAGTTGTCATTTATATATCCTTGAGGGTTTGACCCTATTTTAAAAAGTGGCGAATTATACCCAAAAAAACTTATTGTTGCAAAATTCCATAATTAAAGTCAAGCGTTTAGGCTAGGAAGTTGCTGTTTTGTTTTTTTGATTAAAGTTGATTTTATCTTATAAGTGCTTTTTATGGCGTTTTAGATTACTAAATCAAAAATCAAAAATATCATCCAAACTGGCAGAATCATCTTCATAAGCTTGATTTGAAAGCATACTCTCAAGCATTTTTGAATTTGTGACTATTGTATCATCCATAAAGTTTACACTTGGGGCGCCGTCATAAAATGTCATTTGTACCCAGCTTGTCAAATCATGCCCGAAAGAAGAACAAAGTACGCCTAATGACGATGATTTACTTATAAATTCATATGTATTTTTTTCGATAGCAGACGATAAATCGCTTAATGCTCTTGATATAGAATAACTCTCATTGTATAGAGAAGTAGATTTTCCGATTTTATCAAGGTAGAATGCGATCTCTTCAACTTCTTCAACCTCGATATCGCTTCCCACAAGCAATAATAGCGAGTTTAATTTTTGAATATACTCTTTGATATTTTCTAAATGCTCTTCATCCATATAGTCGTATACTTTAAGCTGTTTTACGTTATTAGGTATCTCAACGCTCAGGTTGCTTGGATTGGTTTCGGATTTTGTTTTATAGATTGTTTTTGTCTCTTCTGCGACAATAGGTGCAGTATCTCCGCTTTGTCTTGCATATTTAAACGAAATTTTATTTTTTTCAATAAAATAGTCAGAAATCTGAGGGTGTCTGGAAATAATTTTTTCTAAAAAAGCCGAATCTATTTTATTTATTTCATTTATCGTAAAATATAGATACTTCTCTGATTCTTCTATCCAAATATGAGGGTGTAAAGACAGCTCAAGCAGTCGTAAACCAATATCATATATAGTTATAACAATATTCGAAACATTTGCGTAGCCTTTTATCTCCTCAAAAACATAATATTCCCAAAACTCAGCCAGAACATCTTGATTTTTTATAAAAAAAACAGTTGTTCTCGCATGCAATATATCAGTATATAGAGTGTGTCCCTGAAGATTACTTATCTCATTTTGGCGTGATTTGATAAGAGATAAATAGATGTCAAGTCTTGCGTTGAAGAGATCTTTATTTATAGGCTGAAGCATATAATCGTTCGCACCGACAAATAAAACCTTTTTATGTATTTCTATATTTTCTTTTGAAACGGCAATGATAAGTGTATTTGGGCTATTTGCACGTATAAGTTTTGTAGTTTCTATGCCGCTCATTTCCTGCAGATCCATACCTGTGTAGATTAAATCATACCATTCAAGTGTGCAAAGCATTACAGCTTCCGCACCGTTTGATGCTTCACAAACAGAGAACTCTTTTTGTTTTATGTGAGCATAATCTTGAAGTATATTTTTTATGATATGTCGACAAGATTCATTTTGCTCTACTATTAGTATTTTAATCATTTGATCTCTTTAGAAAAAATCAATTTCATCATCACGATCTTCTGTTTTTACATTAGAATGACCGCTAAAAGAGGCTTGTTTATTTCTTGCTTCATCAAGTGAAGAGAGCATTTTTATATAAAGCCGTTGTATATTTGAGTTTAAGATAGCATTATCCGCACGCAGAGTATGCTTATGAATCTCAAGATGGCTTTTCATAGATTCTATGGCTTCGGCAATTGCGCTAAACTGCTGTGAGATAATATCTTGAAGTTGAATAGCTACAAGAACTTCGGGGGTTAGCGTATCGGATTTACTTCTAATCTCTTTTACAAAAACTTCGCTCGATCTGTTAGACATCGTTATAATTTCGCCCTCTACTTGTTTAATATGTTCTAAAATATCCAATATGGATGTTAAAACATCCTCAATTCCAATATATTTCCCCATGTTGCAGTGCCTTTTAATTTAATTTTTTTATTAGTTCGATAATCTGAATAGGAGAAACCGATTTATCGACGCCACCGAGTAAAACCGCTTCTTTGGGCATCCCATAAACTATGCAGCTTCTTTCATCTTGTGCATATGTCGCCGCACCTTTGTCATGCAACTCTTTCATTCCTTTTGCTCCGTCATCGCCCATCCCCGTAAGGATAAAAGCCGTGCAGTTTTTAGCTCCCTCGTTTGAACATGAACGAAACAACACATCGACACTCGGTTTATGTCGACTGACTTTTGGACCGTCTTTTACCTCTAAAATATATGAACCGCCTATTCTTTTTACCATTGTATGAAGATCTCCGGGAGCAATATAAACGAACCCTCTTTGCAGTCTGTCTCCGTTTGCGGCCTCTTTAACGCTGACTTGACAAATAGTGTCTAAGCGTTTTGCGAATGAATCCGTAAAACCTGCAGGCATATGTTGTGCAATAATAATCGGCAGCGTATTTATCGGTAGTTTAGTCAGTATAACTTCCAGTGTCTGAACACCTCCCGTAGAGCTTCCTATAGCAATATATCGATCTGCATTTGCATGTGGGGCAGTTCTATTTATGCTTGGAAGAACACTGTCCGCATTAAGTTTCTCTTCAATATTGGATAAAAATGATGATTTTGCAGTAGAGATATTTTTAAGTTTGCTTTTAGCGGCTGCACGAATAGCATAGACAAATTGGTTATGAACATCTTCAAAAAAGTTTTTTACTTGATATTCAGGTTTTCCTAAAACCTCTACGGCACCCAAGCTCATAGCTTCTATTGCGTTTTTGCTTCCTTTTTGTGCGACTGATGAACATATGATGACGGGAGTAGGGCGAGTTGCCATTATTTTTTTTAAAAATGTAAGTCCGTCCATTCTGGGCATTTCAATATCTAAAATTATAACATCGGGCCATCCCATTTTATGGAACTTGTCCATTGCAAATATAGGATCTTGGGCAGTGCCGAGGAGTTGAATGTCTGCTTCTTTCTGCACTAAATCGGTAATAGCAGTACGAACAATCGCACTGTCATCAACAATAAAAATTTTAATCATCACTCTTTTCCTCTTTGTCTTGATTCATTCTTTTGTTTATTATTTTAAATGCAGGGTTGATTGTTTTTTCTAAATAAGTCAGACAATCAATCTTAAGAGACCTTTTAAAACTTAAAAACTTAATCTGCTGAGGATCTTCACCGTTTGCTATAGAACTTTTAAGCTCAGTATCGATGTCACGGTTTATTTTTGCCAGTTCCCATACGGTAGAACCAAACTGACGGCTGTATCTGATAGAGTCACTGTCATGCAGAGGAAAATAGACACGGTCTTCTTCTTTAACCATATCTATCAAACCTCTCTCATTGAAAAAACCTCGTTGATCACCTAAAAATATATCAAACTGACAAAAAATATCTCGTGAACTATTAACCCTGCCTAATGCAAAAACAACTTTTAAATCAGGGTTTGCTTCTTTGAGTGTAGTGTACATTTGCAGTGCGCTAATGGCATCAATCTCTCCATCCATCATGGGAATAATTGCTAAATCAATACAGTAGATCATTCCGCTGTCATTTAGTGCGTTTATAACAACTGAAGCGGTTTTATTTGCACCGACGTCTATGCAGAGCGTTTCGTCTTTAAGCAGAATTTTTTGAAGTTCGTCACGCATATCGTTATTGGCGACTTTTACATGCTTAGTTGTTACTATTCTGCTGTCTTCGTACGATTTTGAATCCTCATTTTCATCATCAAATTCATACAGACATACATTTTTTTTACTCATTCTAAATAGATACGGAACAATGATTTGCATACTAGTAGTGCTTTTGCCTACGCCGCCTTTTGCATTAGCGACTAAAAATTTAAACTGTTTTTCCATAAAATTTTCTCCCGTTTAGGTTCTGTTTGACTTTGGAAGTGGGGTTTTAACCCCGCCTTTGCCGACATTAAAATGCCAATTTCTAACTATTCTTACTGTATTTTATATAAGCACTGCCGTCTTCATTCGAGAAATAGACTTTGCGACCGCTCGGGCCGCCTGTATCTTGCGAAATTATCGGTATCTTGTACTCTTGCAATACATCTTTTGCTATTTGTACATTTCGTGGTCCTACCGAAAATTCTTCATTGATATTTATCAAAGCTCCTCCAAATATTTTAGCAACCGTATGGCGTTTGGAAGCACCTGCCGTAAACATCGCTTGTATCATCTTTTCTGTAGAGATATTGCCGAATTTTAAGCTTTGAAGACCGTTTCCGTTCCAAAGAGGTAAAAGATAGTGATTCATTCCACAGATTTTGTTTTTTGTATCCCACAAGCATACCGCAACACAGCTTCCAAGCACTGTCACAATTTCTTCATGCGGATCTGCAGTTACATAAAACTGCTCACTATAAATTATTTTTTGTTTCACCCCCCCCCCATCCTTTAGTCAAACATAAAAGAGTCTAGCTCTCCGCCAAATAGAACATCCTCATCGCTTTCATATAGAGGTAGACTCGCTATAAACACATTTGCATCACCGTCTCTTGTGATAAAAATATTTCCGCCCAGAAAATCAATATAGCTTTTACATACGCTTAAGCCCAAACCCAACCCTTGATGAATTCTGGTAAAACCCATTCGTTGCTGGTAAAAAGGGTCAAAAATGGATTTTTTATCTTTTATATCCGTGCCTACATTGCGGATGGCGATATATAACATTTTATCGTCTTCAAAAATCTCAATAGAGATTTCGCTTCCGGTGGGTGAATACTCGTAAGCATTTGCCATAAGGTTGGCTAGTATAGTGTGGATTTTATCTCTGTCGTTATGTATAGTTGCAGAACACTCTACTTTCTTTTTTACTTTGATAGCTCTTGAGTGAAGAAGAAAAAGAAGCGATGCGTCAATATCTTCAAGCATTGCTTTTATATCAAAAAGTGTGATATTTTTCTCTAAGATAGCAGTTTCCACTTCAGCCGCCGCAACTATATTTAAGAGTTGAAAATTGAGTTTGAGCATGTCCATATAAACGAGATGAAAGAGTTCAAAATCTTCAGAATTTTTGGATTTTAGCGAACTGTAAAGATGCTTCAGCAAAGAACCCATTCCGATTAGTGGATTGTGAAATTCGTTACGGATAAGTGCCAAAAAGTGACTTTTTGATTTTTCGGACTCTATAAGCTTTTTGTTCATAGTTTCCAGCGTTTGAAATACGCTTTTTAAATCATCAATCCTCGTTTCCGTATGTAAATGCGTTGCTATAATATCTTCGTGTTTCATGATTTTGCTCCTTTTGGTTCAAGTAAACGGATAATGTTGCTGATTTTAGAACGCATTACTTCAGGAGCGCTTATTTTTGTGATCCATCCGCTAAAGCCAAGCTCTTTGCCTTTGCTTTTTGATGCTTTGCTTATCTCGGTCGTTATAGCGATAATAATGTGATTTTCATACTTCTCTATGCTCCTTGCCAATGCGCAAATATCATATCCGCTAAATTCAGGCATATTTATATCCGTAAATAAAACATCAAATTCAATCGCTTCATCTTTGAGCAGCTTGGCAAATGTTTGGCTGTCGCTGTAAGTTTCAACTTCGATAATACCCTCTTGAACAAGATCCGAGATAGTGTATGTAAGCACTTTTAGTATCGTGCTGCTGTCGTCTAAAAAAACTATTTTTATAGCCATGTTGTTTTCCTTATGGTTTAATGTAGATAGTAGGTTTAACCTGCTTCACGCAGTTTGTTATGTTAAAAAGCGTCTCAGAGTGTCCGATTAGAAGATAACCTCCTCGCTTAAGGCGGGATACGACATTTTCAACGATATATTTTCTCTCGGGATTGTTGAAGTAGATAAGCATATTGCGTAAAAAAATCATATCAAACTCGCCTATGCTTTTATCGAGTGCTTCCATTAGATTGAGCCGTTTAAATGAGAGATGATCTTTTAAGTGATCATCTATGAGAAAATTCCCATCTTGTCTTCCAAATCCCTTCAAACAGTATCGTTTTAAATACCGTTCGCTGATTTGCGGTATAAACTTGTTTGGATATAGTCCACTTTGAGCCTGTCTTATAACATCAACATTTATATCGCTGCAAAAAATATCCCATTTTATCTTTGTTCCTAAAACTTCATCGCAAACCATAGCTGTACTGTATGCTTCAGCGCCGATACTGCATGCAGCACTCCAAATGCGCATGGGAGAGTCGATTTTAGGAAGAACATCAGATTTTAAAAACTCAAAATGGTGAGGTTCTCTGAAAAAACTTGTCTCATTGGTCGTGATGGTGTCGATAAAAACTTGAAGCTCCATAGCATCGTTTTGCAGCATGTCATAATACTTATTGAAATTATCAATACCAAAATGGCGTAGGCGTTTTGCCAAACGGCTCTCAATGAGTGTTGATTTCTCATCTCTCATGTGAATACCGGTTACCTTATGAATAAGGCTGCGGAATTTTTCAAATTCGCCCTTAGAGAGTTTGACTGCCAAAAGTGAACTCAAAATGCTCTTCCATTAGATGGCATATTTGAAAATAACATCGGTCAACTCCTCTAGGTCTAGTTTATGTATGATATGCTGTGCGCCGAGCGAGTAAGCTTTGTTGGTTATAGAGCTGTTTGCCATATTTGTATTTACGACTATTGGCACATTATTCCAAGCCGGTAGCTCTTTTAGTGCATTCATGAGGCCCAAACCATCCATGATTGGCATTTCGATATCTGTGATTATTAAAGAAACTTCTTCCGGCTCAATGGTAGATAGTCTATCAACTAACAACTGTCCGTTGTTGAAAAATTCATACTCAATCCCTAAATGCTCATAAAGTATCTTTACGGCATTTCGTATGACACTTGAATCCTCTGCATGTAAAATCTTGCCGTTTAACTCTTTTTTTAGAGTGATTTGTATGGTTTTAGTATGTTCGTCATGTTCTATTTTTGGAAATATATCCATAAGCATTTTGTCGCTGTCAAACACAAAACATAGTCCGGAGATACCGCCGATCGATATATCCGTAACATAAGCGGTTTTAGCATCATTTTCAGAGTTGTCTTTAAAATCTTTCGATTCTATGTTTATAACGCCAAGTACATTTTTGATAACCAAACCGATTTTATGGTTTCCGTAGTTACACATCATGATAAGCTCATACTCATCTAAACCCAGTTCCGATTTGCCCAGCCATCTGTCAAAAACAACAACGCTAACCATGTCGCCGCGAATTTTTGCGACACCCTCTATAAGCGCAAAAGAGCTTGAATTTTTAGCTATGTTGACATCTTTAAGGGCTATAAGCTCTTCCACTTTTGCCACATTTATGGCGTAAAGGTCATTTGTGCCGTTGCGAAAAACTATGTATTGGCTTGAAGCATCTGCATTACTTGTTACTAAACGGATGAGCTCGTCATCATCCTCATTTGATTGATGGTGCATATTGTTGTTATTTAACTCATTTTTCATCTATTTTCCTTTTTGTTAATTATGGGGCAGGTTTGCAAGTTCACGGATAGACAATAATCGTTCTATACTTATAATGGCGATAAACTGGTTTTCCACCTTACCCATAAACTTGATAAAATCTTTGCGTATGCGTGAACCGAAGTTCGGAGTGTCTTCCGTATCTGTCGGGTAGATGTCATAAACTTGATTTACGGCATCTATAAGCAACCCGATTTCAAACACCTCTCCATCTTCTTTAACTTCCACTATAACTATACATGTGCGTCTCATCACATCGCTCACTCCCAAACCTAAACGATCGCTTAGATCTATCACGGGGATTACATTTCCTCGAACATTTGTTATACCCAGTACAAATCTGCTCATTTGCGGAACTTTTGTTATAACCGCAAACTCTATAATCTCTTTGATTGCTAAAATCCCTATGCCAAGCTGCTCGTCTTGTACATAAAATGTAAGATACTGATGTTCGTTTGTATGACCTTGTGACCCGCCCATAATCTGTTCACTCATAATTTCTCCTTGTTTTGTATGTTTGATATTGCGATAAATGCTCCCAAAAGCACTTATCGCAATATTCCATCTCTTTATGGAGACGAGGATAAATCCTCGTCCGCATCTCTTCTCGGAAACGAGGATTTATCCTCATCCGCTCTTTTGACACTCAGGCAAGGTTAAAACCTTGCTTCCAAGTCACTCTCTCATGGAAACGAGGATTTATCCTCGTCTGCTCTAGAATTTTTTAAACTCTCTTTTGTCTACCGTAGTCGGACGCGTTACATCATCTGTTCTTTTTGCCGGAGCCGCTATGGCTGCCGGTTTATGACTGACTGCCGGACTTTTTGGTTGTTGCAGCATAGTCGGTCTTTGAGCTGTGCGAACACTGCTTGTTTTGTTGGAGTTGTCAACTTTAAAGAACTCCATCATAGTCATAAGCTGTTGTGCTTGTGCGCTCATCTCTTCAGATGCGCTTGCAAGTTCTTCGCTTCCTGCCGCATTTTGCTGTGTTACTTGGTCTAGCTGTACCATAGCATTATTGATTTGTCCGATACCGCTGTCTTGCTCTGCAGAAGCTGCCGCAATCTCTTGGATAAGCTCTGCTGTTTGACGGATTTGAGGAACCATCTCTTTTAACAGTTCGCCGGCTTTTTCGCTGATTTTTACACTGTCTGTCGTGATGCGTCCTATCTCTTGCGCTGCTACTTGAGAGCGTTCTGCAAGTTTACGAACTTCTGAAGCGACAACAGCGAAACCTTTACCGTGTTCTCCGGCACGTGCCGCTTCGATGGCTGCATTGAGTGCTAAAAGATTTGTTTGGTATGCTATGTCTTCTACAACGCTGATTTTTGTTGCTATCTCTTTCATGGCATCGACAGTTTGGTTAACTGCTTGTCCGCCTTCTTCAGCCATGCGGTTGGCATTTGTAGCCATCTCGTTTGTAGAGCGGGCATTTTGTGCATTTTGGTTGATACTTCCCGTCATCTCTTCAACGGCACTTGTCGTCTCTTCAAGATTTGAAGCCATCTCTGTAGCACCGTTAGATAAGCCCTGAGCAGTTGCGCTCACCTGTTCACTGGCACTTGAGATCTGAGAACCTGCGCCTATAACATCTACTACGATACCTTGAAGTCTTTCTACGCTTTCATTGAAAGAAGTTTTAATGGCTTGAAAATCACCAACATAATCGCTGTGAATGCGTACAGTAAGATTACCGTTTGCCATTTCATTCATTTGCTCATTAAGATCTTTAATAACCGTATCTGTCGCTTCTGCTACACCATTAACCGCAAGTTTTGCCGTATTGAATGCACCATGATAGTTGTTTGTAATTCTTGCATTAAACCGTCCTTGTGCCAACTTGTCTAATGTATCATTTAGGTCTAGGAATGTATTGCGGATTTGAAGAGCAAACGAATTTACACCGCCGGAGATTTTTCCGAAGTCGCCTTGATATTTAGCCGCATCGATTGAAGCATCAAGATTACCTTTAACCGCTTCCGCATTCATCATG
>MICC01000010.1:7327-10389 GCA_001829715.1 Sulfurimonas sp. RIFOXYB12_FULL_35_9 | reverse complement strand
TTTTTACTCTTTTTTTGCTTAAGTTAGTGCCATTCTCCTCAGGGGTGAATGGTTTAAAATCGAATACTTTATCTTTTTTTAAATAATCACTTAACATTATCAATACACTCCATCTTTATTTTTTTCTTCTAGTGCATCTTCATAAATCTGTTCTTGAAAAATTGATTTACAATCCATGCATTGGTATCTTTGAACTGTTCCATAGCCATATACTCTTTTATTTTTTTTATGTATATTTTTTGAACCACAATGATGACAACTTACATATTTCACCCATTCTCTTTCTCTTTTTTTTACTTCTTTTTTTGGTTTAGGTGGTTTAGGTGGTTCAACATATTTATCCATTATTTCTAATAATTGATTAAATTTCTTCTTTTCCCACATTATATCTGTCTCTCTTATTGATTTACATTGTACATTTTTTTGATATGACATTGTCTCATAATCAAAAGTTGTAAAAACATACCAATCAGGTAAATCACTAGCAGATGTCTCATTATTTGTGTAATAACTTGTGTAATCTTCTACGCAATAATTTATACCATATTTAAGACCATCATCTTTAACTATCAACATATTGTTATTTAATTCTTTAAATTTTACCAAGTATCCCATCATCTTAAGTTTTTCATTAAAAGTGCGTGTAGTATAATGTGATTCGAACTGTTGTAATAACTTAGTTGTTGTTCTACAATATTTTTCCTTGTATTTCTGTGCTTGACAGTATTTTTCCTTTTCTTGACAGTATTTTTCCTCTTCTTTAAATCGTTTATATAAACGATTACACAAAGGCACATCAGCGTTAATTACATTAAATCTTTTATTTATATAATCTTTCCCATCAATTTTATCCCAATAAAGAATTTTTCCATCATTTAAACTATCAGGGATTATCATCCATTTATATCCTATCCCTTTATATCTATGCACTTCAAAAACTTTGTAAGAACAAAAATCATCCACTTGTTTTTTTAAATATAAAAATATGTGAGTACCATAATAATCTATTACTACAATAGATGATTTTAAAAATACAATTTCTTGAAATAATTTTACACCTCGAAATGTTGATTTTCTATATTCCAGATAATCTTTAAAAGGTTTAAATTCTTCAGGTAAATCTGTTGAAAATAATTTATAAACTAAATGCTTACAAAGTTTTCTTGGATCGTAATTTGGATATTTACTTCTATTATCTACCCAATCATCACAAGAACAAGTTAATTTATCCATGCTAATATCATATTGTTTAAAATCACTTTCAGATATATTGTCTCTTGGAAAATTAATTTCTAGAAAAATTGAAGCATGAGAGTCATATTCTTGTCGCTTTTTTTCATCACTCAAAACCATGTAAGCTTCATTTAATTGCTTAAATTGTTCTGTTGTATCAAAGTTTTTATTTTTATCTGGGTGTAATTCTTTTGCTTTTATACGGAAAGCAATTTTAATCTCATCTGTTGTAGCATCTTTTGTAGTATTTAATAATTTATAGTAACCTTTTTTATCCATAACTATTTATATCCTTATTAATTTATTGATTATAAATCACAGCTTCACAACCCATTAAACCAAAACCCCCATCACCCCTCTAACCTCTTCAAAATATCAAAACTCTCCATCTCAAACTTGGAAAAAGCGAACCATTTTTTGCCCAAATTTTTGAGACTTGCTCCTATGTGGTAGAGTTCTTTAGCCAACACCCCTGAGAATGAATCTCCACTTTTGTGATACACCTTTTTGAAAATATGCTCCACCTTATCCTAACTCCCATCACACCTACAGCTTGCTCAAAATATCAAAACTTTCCATTTCAAACTTAGAAAAAGCTAACTATTTTTTGCCTAAATCTTTTATTACTTGCACCTATGTGGTATAGTTCTTTGCCATCAATGATGAGAGATTTTTTTCCTTTATACATCTTGACAAATAAACACTTCATCGAAATTAAATATAAAACAACTTAAAATAAGGTTTAATTTATAGCTTAAATTAACTTTATATTCACTTGACTTTTGTTACAATCGGGTATATAAAAATTATTGGAGATTCTTATGAAAACATTGACAATTCAGGTGGAAGATAATTTTATGAATGATTTTTTAAATTTTGTCGGCAGTTGTAAAGATAAAATCAAAATTACAAAAGACAAAAATTTGGAGTACGACCCTTATTTTTATGAGAGACAAGCCCAACTGCAACAAATCAGGGATGACATCAAAAGCGGTAAGGCTGAGATGATAAGTGACAAAGATTTTTGGGAAGATATTGATGTTTATGTAAGCTCATTGCAAAAATGAATATCATACATAATCGTACTTTTTCTAATGAGTTGAAAGATATTTTAAAATATATTGCAACCGATAAGCCGTCTGCCAGTTTGAAATTTAAAGACGAGTTAAAGCTTAAAATAAGAGAAATTTCTGCTAATCCATACAAATATAAACAATCACTTTATTTTAATGACAAAAATATTAGAGATATGACTTATAATACTTATACAATAGTCTATGAATTGAATTTTGAAAAAGATTTTGTTGAAATTTTAAAAATATTTAATAGAAACAAGCCCAAGCACTAAACCAGTTTAAATCTTAATTTTCACAACTCCACAACCCGCTCAAACATCTCTTTTATCTCCATCTCGTGGCTTATTAAAAATATCTGTCTATACTGCTCTTTGATGGTGTGAAAAGCTTCTAGTATCTCCATGCGGCGGTTCTCATCTTGACTTCCGAACACTTCATCAAATGCCAAAAATCCAATGGAGCTTGCACCGCTGAGTTCCGTGAGGGTTTTAGAGATGGCGATGCGAAGCACCAAGTTTGCAAGGTCTATCTCTCCTCCGCTAAACCGCTCTATGGGGTACTTTTTGCCATCGTCATAGATGAAAAAGTCAAAGTCGTTGCTTACTTCTATGTGCTGATATTTTCCTTTTGTTATTTGAGAGTACATCTCTGAGGCGATGCTAGATATACGCGGAGCGACTTTTGCGTTTAGTTTGGTCTTGAACTCTGAGAGGCTTGTTTTTATCTTCTCATAGTCTCTCAAGTCATCTTTTT
>MICC01000010.1:4600-7260 GCA_001829715.1 Sulfurimonas sp. RIFOXYB12_FULL_35_9 | reverse complement strand
CTCAATCTTTGCGATTTGCACTTTTATCTCATTGAGAAGTGCTGTTTTTGACTCCACGGTTTTGAGTATGCTCTCATGCTCGTCAAGCTGATGTTTATGCTTCACATCATCGTAGATTATGAGTTTAAACTCTGTTTCTTTGTTTTGACATGTAGCTTTTAATTCTTCTATCTTTTTAGTTACATTTTCCAAATCTGCTTTTACCAAAACGAGCCGCTTCAGCTCAGTTTCTAAGCTTAGAGAGTGTTTGTATTGCGCTTCTATTGCAGTGAGAGAGCTTTTGATGCTGTTATGCAGTTTCTCATCGTAGCCGTATTGTTCCAGCTCCTTTAGCTCCTCTTTGTTTTTAACCCCTTTTTGCTCAACATGTACAAAATATTCACGTGCATTTTTTAGGTCTTGAAGTTTGCTCTCAATAACTTTAATACTATTTATAAGCTCTGAAAACTCTTTCTCTTTTACTTTTGCCTCTGCCTCAAATGCGGCTTTTTGAGCCACTACATTTTGAAGCTGTTTTTGGTACTCATATATCTTTTTTTGGTATGTCTCATTCACCGCACCGACAAGCGAGTTTATAACACTGTCATACTCTTCTATAAGCGGTCTTGTACATGTAGGACATGCCGACTCGCTTCCAAGTTCATGAAGTTTTGCGATTTTAGCGTTTGTGATGTCTATCTGCTTTTGCTCAGCGGCTATCTCGGCTCTAAGCTCGTTTTCTATGGTATGTTTTGAGCTTATGGTATCTTGTAAAACGGCGATGCTTGTCTCTAGGCTTTTTGCATTTAGTAGAAACTCGTTATAGTTTTCGCACGCTTTTTCCAGAGCATAAATGTCAGCCTTAGACTTTTTCCACTGCTCCGTTAATTGAACTTGCTCTTTTAAAATCCCATCTTTTTTCAGATGAAACTCTTTTAATTTTTCCTGCTCTTTTAGTCTCTCTTGCAGTGCTAAGTACTCTGTTTTTATAGGTGAGAGTTTTTTAAGTTCTTCTTGTTTGTGCTCTAGTTCATGGAGTTCGGCGCTAAGTTTTACTTGGTTTAATATCTCTAAGCTTTTAGAGTTTTTTAGAAGTTCAAGCTCAGAAAAAACTCTTTGTTTTTGCTCTTTTGTTTTGGCAAATATTTCCAACTCTTTTTTTATCTGCTGTTCTCTGTTTTTTATATGCTCCAGCTCTTCGCTTTTACTAAGCACTTCCTTTGTAAAAGCCTCTTTTGCGGCAACGCTTCCTTTTATCTGCTCTTGTTTGAGCTTAATATCTTCTTCACCCAAAAGTACCTCCGCAAAAGCATCTATCTCCCGTTTTAGTTCTCTGCTTTTCTCGACTAGCTCTTTTTCCACAAAATCTATTTTTTCTAAGCCCAGAAGCTTTCTTATCATCTTTTTTCTATCTTCATTCTTTAAAGTGCTGAGGCTTGTAAGCTCTTTTTGGGAAGCAAAGAGGGTGTGCATAAAAGCGTCTTTGCTCATCTTTGTAAGTTTTACAATAGCGTTTGTGACCTCTTTTGCTCCTGTAGTTGTAAGAGAGCCGTTTTTGTAAAACTTTGCATTTGCGCTCATGGCTTTACCGCGAAACTCCCTAGCAACTCTGTACAAAACAGCTTCAAACTCAAACTCAAGCTCCACAACCACCGCATCTTTGTCGTTTGCGTTAGCATTTCTAAGCAACTCTTTGTTTCCTCTGGTTTTGGCTTCTCCGTAAAGTGCAAAAAGTATCGCCTCAAAGATGGTGGATTTTCCGCTTCCGTTTTTGCCGATAATGCCGATTAGCCCCTCGCCAAACTCAATCTCAAATGAGCTGTATTTTTTAAAATTTTCAAGTTTTAATCTAGAGAGAATCATCACAAACCTCCTCGTACTGCGCAAACAGCCCTTGTACTTTAAATTTCAGCCTCCCATACTCCTGAGGCGTGGCATCCTCTTTTATGTGCTCTAAAAAGTACTTCTCAAGCGAGAGAGCCTCTGCGTCTGAGATATCCGCACTATTTGTTACATGTTTGAACTCACGTCTCACCGAGACGCTCATCGCCTCGCCAAAGAGCTTTTTTATCTCTGAGTTTTGAATGTCGATGGATTGCAATACGGTTAGATTTGTGAGTTTAACTTCTACTATTGCATCTTTTGTGTCGCTTTTATCAACTCCCAAAACAGAATTTTCATAATCCTCGCAATCAATCTCTTTTAGGACAATCGGGCGGATTTTTATCTCTTTGTACTCTACATGTAGCTCATCGTATAAACTTATCTCTATAAAGCCTTTTGAGTTTCTTTTGTCGTTTAGGCTTGTTCTCTCAGTAGAGCCGCTGTAATAGACGTTTTCATGCTTGCCGACCTGCCCAAAACCGTGCCAATGACCTAGTGCTACATAATCCATCATCTTAAAAACATACTCTTTTTCACTCGGATATACCCACTCGCCAAACTCGTTCATAAGGTAAAATGCACCGACCGAACAGTGCATCATCATAATATTTTTCTTGCTTTTGTCAATTTGCTCTTCACATAGTTCTATCTGAGAGAGCGCCTTTGTTTCGTCGTTCATATGGGGCAGGGTGTGGAATATTACACTCTCAAACTCTATCTTTTTATACTCTTGATTGTAAGCTACATGTAGATTTTTAAAATTCTCAAAAATCTTTAGTATCGGCGAGCTTAGGTTT
>MICC01000010.1:0-4575 GCA_001829715.1 Sulfurimonas sp. RIFOXYB12_FULL_35_9 | reverse complement strand
CAATGAGGATGAATGGAATATTTAGCGCATCAATGATTTTAAACTGCTCAAGCGCAAAGGTTATGGCGCGGTTTGATGGGCTTGGACGGTGAAACAGGTCGCCGGTATGGATGATGTAGTCTGGCTTGATTATCTTTATCTGCTCTATGACTTGAGAAAAAGCGTCGTAAAAGTCTGCTTCTCTCTGGTTTACGTTGTTTTCGTTTAAGACATCGAGGTCGTTAAACCCTAGATGAGTGTCACTAAAGTGTATTATTTTCAAGCCAAACCCCCGATAGTTTTAATTATTCTATCAAAAAAACTAATATTTAACAAAAAAATCAGTATGTAATTTTGGCTAGATAAAGTCTTTAGCTTTGTGCAAGTTTTACTTTGTATTATTTTTGACACTTTTATATTTTGTTTATAACATGTTACTTTTTTAAGCTACCATTATAAGTGAAACCAATAACTCAGAAAGAATTTAAAATAAAGAAACTCAAGCATAAGTAATTAAGGATATTGTCATGACGATAGACGAACTTAAGAGATACAACGGTCAAAACGGTGCAAGAGCTTATATTGCCTACAAGAGTGTGGTCTATGATGTTACAAACAGTCCTTTTTGGAAAAACGGCGACCATGTGGGAGAACATACCGCAGGGGTTGATTTAACTTCTGCCTTGTCCAATGCTCCGCATGGTGATGAAGTTTTTAAAGAGTTTGCCGTTGTAGGCAAGCTTGAGGGCAGCGAGCAGATTAGCTTGGTTACGCAAACTCCAAAAACGCAAGAACATCAAAACGACTCTCACGAATTATTTAAATCAAAACTAAAAACTTGGTATAAAAAATACCATCCACATCCCGCAGCAGTCCATTTTCCAATCGCTTTGCACCTTTTTGCTGCCGGAATGGATATTTTATTTTTAATAACGCTAAACGAGGCTTATAATGCAGGAGTGTTTTACTCCTTCTTTATCGCAACGGTAATGGGACTTGTAGCAATGGTGCCGGGAATTTTAAGCTGGTGGATAAATTACAACTTCTCAATGCAAAGAGCATTCGTCGTAAAGTTGATTGTCGCATCTATCACGCTTCTTTTAGGAGTGGTTGCAATCTATATCTACTATGAAAATCCACATGTCGCTTACGAACATTCATTTCAAGGGATACTCTACCATGCTATTGTTCTTGTAACGGGTCTTAATGTAATCATTCTCGGGTATTACGGCGGAAAAATAACTTGGGGTTACGGAAGATATCAGACTCTCACTGAGGATAGCAAAAAAGTTCTCAACATAACCAAACATGAAAGCGCAGTGTCGCATCACAGCGCCTCTCAAAGTATCTCCATACTCATCGGCGGTGCGGCTGGAACCGGCATCGCTACGCTTGAGAAAATACTTAGTGGTGCGTTTAAAAAGAATGGATTTTATATCTTTTCAACAAAAGAGTATATGTCGCGTGTGCGAGGCGGCAGTAACACAACACTAATCCGAATTTCAGATGCTCCCATAGAAGCCCCGTGCTGGAAGGTTGATATCTGTATTGCTCTGGATTCACTTGCGTTGGAACATATGCAAGAGAGATGGCATGAAAACACGATAGTCTTTGCAGATGAGGCGTTTTCTGAGAAAAAAACAAATATGATTTTGGTAGCAATGAAAGATAGTGCAAAAAAATTCGGCAATGCAAAATATGCAAATACCTACATAGCAGGTGTGCTTTTTGGAGCGCTAAGGCTTGACAAAAGCTCTTTGCTAGAAAATATAGCAGAACATTTTAAAGATGATGACGTAAATAGAGATGTGGCTGAATCCGGCTATGAAGAGGGAATGAAATTAGAAAACATAACTCTGCCGAAGTTGCCAAAATCTGATTTGGAAGGTGTAAAAAAACTTCACTTAATGGATGGAACTACGGCATCTGGATTTGGCTTTTTAGCAGGCGGATGTAACATGGTTACGGCTTACCCGATGTCGCCCTCGACTGGAGTGCTCAACTTTATGGCGGATATGTCCAAACATTTGAGTATTGCGGTTGAGCAGAGTGAAGATGAGATTGCTTCTCTTAATATGGTGCTTGGAGGATGGTATAGCGGTGCTCGTGCCATGACTACGACATCTGGCGGAGGTTTTGCTCTGATGGGAGAAGCACTTAGTCTAAGCGGCATGACAGAGACTCCTGCAGTTATCTACCTTGCACAGCGACCAGGTCCTGCAACAGGATTGCCTACTCGAAGTGAGCAGGGTGATTTAAACATGGCACTCTACTCGGGACACGGTTCGTTTCCTCGCATCGTTTTAGCACCGGGAAGTTTAAGAGAGTGTATAGATTATGGTTATCTTGCTTTTGAGATGGCGGATAAATATCAATCTCCAGTAATCATTTTAAGCGACCAATACTTGGCAGATTCTATCTCCATGATAGAAAAAGTGGAGTTTTCTTCGTATGAACAGCGAAGCTACATCGTGCAAAGCACTGAAGGTTATGTGCGTTACGAAGATACAAAAAACGGTATAAGTCCTAGAACTGTTCCAGGTTTTGGAAAAGGCTTGATTTGTGCAGTCGGAGATGAGCATGACGAACGAGGGCAGATTACGGAAGATTATAAAATGCGTGAAAAGATGGTCGCTAAACGCGCACGCAAAAATGATGAACTAACCGCAGAAGCGATTGCTCCCGAGATTTCAGGCGATGGAGATATCGCCATTATCGGCTGGGGTTCGACACGCGGTGCTATTTGTGAGAGTCTGGAGTATCTAAACAATCCTCGTCTTTCGCATGTTCATTTTGCTTGGGTGCATCCGCTCGGCAAAGAACAATTAAAATCACTTGAGAGATTCAAATATAGAATTGTCGTAGAGAATAATGCCGACGGAGCATTTGCAAATCAGCTTAAACTCTATGATGTAAAAATAGACAATCAAATCTTGCAGTCAAACGGTTTTAGTTTTTTTGTGGATCAGTTAAGTATTATGATTGAAAAATCTGTAAAGGAGCTGTCATGAGTTCTTTGTTTGATAAAGAAAATGTGGATATCGCTTGGTGTCCAGGGTGTGGAAATTTTGGTATTTTAAAACTTATCAGAGAAGTTTTAGAAGAACTGGAAGTGGATAAAAAAACCTGTGTAATCGTCTCAGGAATAGGGCAAGCCGCAAAAACTCCGTACTATATTGATGTCAATATGTTTGGAGTTCTACACGGCAGAGCATTGCCTGTTGCGACAGCTGTAAAACTTGGAAATCCAAATCTGTGCGTTGTGGCAGAAGGTGGGGACGGCGACATGTACGGAGAGGGAGGAAACCACTTTATACATACCATCAGACGCAATGTCGACATCGTGCATATCGTGCACAACAACATGGTTTACGGTCTTACAAAAGGGCAGGCATCACCTACGAGCCAAAAGGGTTTCGTAACAAAAGTCCAAGTTGGCGGTGTCGTAAATGAGCCTTTTAACCCGCTTGCAGTAGCTCTTTCTTTAAAAGCAGGGTTTGTCTCACGTGTAAACATAGGCGACCCTCTGCATGCCAAAGAGGTCTTAAAAGCTGCATTTAGACATCATGGCTACGCGCTTGTTGATATTTTACAGCCATGCCCGACTTTTAACAGTACAAACACCCATCATTGGTTCAAAGAAAACAGTTATGTTTTGGATGATACGTATGAGAGTTCCGACTTTCATGGAGCGCTTCAAAAAGCTTTTGAATTTTCCCCGATGCCTCTAGGCATTATTTACCAAGATAAGAGCATCAGAGATATTTTTGAGAGAAGTATAAGAGGCGAAGATGCAAAACCGCTTCACGCAATGACACATGACGTCTCTAAGATACAGGATTTGTTTAATAGATATTAGGACTTGCTCTGTAAAAGAGATCTTCTGTATGGGTGATGAGTCGGGTCAAATTACTTTTATTTAAGCAATCACGTCAGAAAAAGCATCATTAATAAAAATGTCTATGATATCTATTCTCAAAATCAGAATACTTTAAGGAGTATATTACTATGATTTTGATTTTAGTTATCAAATAAGGCAGAAATATGAGTTTTTTATCAATCGCAATTTCGTTTGAGAGATACTTTTTTTACAAAAGCGTAAATTTAAATGAGCATGGGCTTGAAAAGATTTCGATGTCGGTGAAAAGATGAAAGAGCCTGTTTTGATAGATTCTGCAGAGATTTTTGCGGATGCGAAAGTTATTCAGATAATTCATAACGCTCAAGTTTATATACTCAGAATCACTCGTGAAAATAAACTTATACTGACAAAATAGGACTTCTTATGTCAATGGCAGATAAAAACAGCATAAAAGCGGTCTTTGTCTCTCTCGTGTTGCATCTATTTATAGCTTTTACTTTTTTTTATGTGTCCTCAAGCAAGAGCATTGTAGAAGAGGAACCTCCAAAATTATTGAGTATATCTTTGAGCAGTTTTGAATTGCCTGTTGTACAAAAACCGCACGAGAGCGAGTCTGAGCATGTTGTGCAGAAACAAGAGGTTAAAAAAGTTGTGCAAAAACCTATAAAATCCATAGAGAAAAAGGTGGAGGAGATAGTACAAAACAGAGTTGTTGAAAGTGCAGTTGCGGTTCA
>MICC01000009.1 GCA_001829715.1 Sulfurimonas sp. RIFOXYB12_FULL_35_9 | reverse complement strand
ATTTCTTATTCAACTTCTTAATTTTACAATTACCCTTTTACTCTAATGTATTTTACCATTTTATTTAATACCTTATTCTTATTAGCTGCTTTTATGTTAAAAAATAATTTAAAGTTTAGTTATATTTTGATTTTTACTACTATTTTTACTACTTTATCACATTTATTTATTTTTATACATGGCATATGGGCGTCATGAGGATAAAATATGGCAATATCTCCTGCCTTAAGAAAAATAAGCGAAGCTTGCTTTGTATCCTTATAAATTACTATGTCTTTTTTTTCATCGTACGCCTGTGTAGAGATTAGATTTTTTGAGTTTGCCACCTCTATAATCTCTTCTCCGTAAACTATAAACTGTATATCTATATATTTTTTATGTGACTCAAAGAGACACTCATTCCTATCTTTAGAGCTATAAACTTGCTCAAGTATAAAGTTGTCACCGTCTAACTCTACTTTTTTACATGCACCTAATGAATAGCTCATAATTTCTCTATACTCTAGGCTGCTGCTATCTGTAAGTTTTTCAAGATATTTAAAAACTATTCCAATTTTTTTGTTTTCTGCCTGAGATATAATATCTTCTAGCTTTCCAAAAAGTGCCATTTATGTATCTCCCTTATTTTTAGTTTATCCACTCAATTATAACGTTGATATACAATATAACCAAAATTATTAGTTAAAAAAAGATTATAAATCGCTAGAATCATAAGAAAAACTTAAATAAAAAAATTCTTACAGATTACTTTTCTCTGAGATATCCATGTAAAGATATTTTAAAGAGATATAGGTTATTTTTATTGGCAATGTGGGCATATACCTGATAACACAAGAGTATTGTCATCAAAGAGATAACCACTTTTTTTTGAAGCATCCTGAACCAAGCTATGTAAGGAAAGCTCTAAATCTTCAAGTTTGTAACATTTTTTACAAAGCATATGAGAGTGTTCCTTTTTTACTATTTCATATTTAGATTTATGATTAGGTACTTTTATCTCTTTTAAAAGATTAACCTCTACCATAAAATTTATATTTTTATAAAGAGTTGCAAGGGATATAGAATTGAAATCTTTACGGATGTAAGTATAAAGATCTTCAATACTAATATGCCCAGCATTCCCCACTATAGTGAGAATTCCAAGTCGTTGAGGAGTAACTTTTAAATTGTGCTCTTTGAGCAGTAGCATATAATCATTCATAACTGCAATGCTAGCATTTATTTTAATAAATGTTAATAAATTTTTCTCTCAATATAAAGTTTTAAATTGAAAATAAGAATAATTATTAGAGGAAAAAAATTATTATCTCTAATTAAGAAATTTAAGTATATAATTTGCGTATTCCAATTATTCACAAGGAGAGTAGATATGAAACTTATAAGTCTGGTAGCTGTTGCTGCAATCTCGACAATCTCATTTGGTGCAACGCTTTTAGAAGAGGCGAAAAATGCAGGTCTTAAGCCAATCCCTCAAAATAAAACTGAGTTAAAAAAGCTTATTGATGACCCAAAAAATCCGATGACTGATGTAAAAATAGAGCTAGGAAAGAAATTATATTTTGATCCTAGACTATCAAAAAGTTCATTAATCAGCTGTAATACATGTCATAACTTGGCAACAGGCGGAGTAGATGGTGTTAGTGCTGCGATTGGTCATAAATGGGCCGCAAATCCGCATCACTTAAACTCACCGACAGTTTACAATTCTGTGCTTAATGCTGTTCAGTTTTGGGATGGAAGAAGTCCGCACTTAGAAGATCAGGCACAAGGTCCTATGCAAGCCGAGCCGGAGATGGCAGCTCCAAAAGATCTAGTAGTAAGTCGTATAACGTCTATCCCTGCTTATGTTGAGGAGTTCAAAAAAGCTTACGGAAAAGATGTAAAAATTGATTTTGAAAAGATAGCTACAACAATAGGCGTATATGAACGTACTCTTATAACTCCATCAAGATTTGATGATTATATGAACGGTAAAGATGGTGCGCTTACTAAAGTGGAGAAAGAGGGTCTAAAAACTTTCATTGATAAGGGTTGTGCAACATGTCATGATGGTATTGCTATCGGCGGAACAATGCAACCTTTCCAAATAGCAAATAAATATAAGTTTGCTTCAACCGGTGATTTTAAAGGTGATGCTAACGGAATGGTTAAAGCTCCTACTCTTCGTAATATAGAAGAGACTGCACCATATTTTCATAATGGTCAGTTCTGGTCACTTCAAGATGCTATAAAAGAGATGGGAAGTGTTCAGTTGGGAATTGTTATTAGTGACAAAGAAGCGGCATCTATTGAGACATTCTTAAAGAGCTTAACAGGTACAAAGCCACAGGTAATATACCCTATGTTACCGCCAAGCACAAGTACTACTCCAAAGCCTGACGCGCTTTAATTTTTTAAACGGCGGTTTTTTACCGTCGTTTTTTCGGCACTGACCAATTAACCATATAAGTTTTTATTGTTAAAAA
>MICC01000008.1:7926-10970 GCA_001829715.1 Sulfurimonas sp. RIFOXYB12_FULL_35_9 | reverse complement strand
CAGATATGCTTGTTATGCCTTATAAAGAGACACAAGAGAGTTCAAGTGCGGCTGTGAGATATGCTATTTCTACAAATAAACCGGTTGTCTGTACACCAATCTCTATTTTTAACGACGTTTGCGACATTGTACATTTTTCAAAAGATACATCGGTGCAGAGCATAGCACAAAAGATTGATGAGCTTTTAGAAAATCCAAAACTGCTAACTGCTAAAGACTCCACACAACGAGAATGGATAGAAGTGCATGACTACAGAGAAGTCTCCAAGAGATTGCAAAATATTATTTTAAACACACAAAGTTAAAATAGTGCAACTCTACATAGATATAAGCGAATTTTTAAAATCCCGTGCTCTCACGGGCATACAAAGAGTTCAAAAAGAGTATATTCAAAAGGCTATCTTAAATAAAGATTCGTTAAAAATATTACATTTCAACCCAGATATCAACTCCTTTGAACTTATACCTAACGATGAGGTATTAAATTTTTTTGCGGATGTAAAAAATTATCGCCTAAAGCATTATGAACCCTTAGATATCTTTTTGCAACAACATAAAGAGAAAATATTTTTTGATATAGATTCGGTATGGAACGCAACGCCTAAACGAAGAGAACTCTACGCTAGATTGAAAGAAAATGATTTTAAGATATTCAATTTTATTTATGATCTTATACCGTTTCTTTTTCCGGCATACTCACATGCAAGATCTGCAAGAAATTTTCCATCTTTTTTAAGTGCAGTTTATGAATATAGTGATTTTATATTTTTTGATTCGAACTCCGCAAAAGAGGATTTTTTTAAATTAAAACGAGATTTAAATATCCAAAAAGATTACCGTTGTAAAGTTATACCATTAGGCTCGGATTTTACGAAGTCAAGTTCGCCTAAACCGCAAGAGTTTCAAGAGTTGTTAAATTCAAAATACATTCTTTTTGTAGGAACACTCGAACCTAGAAAAAATCAGCAAAAAGTTTTAGAAGCTTTTGAACTCTTGATTGAAAAGTATAGAGATTTAAACTTGGTTTTCATAGGTAAACAAGGGTGGAAAGTAGATGCTCTTGCACAAACACTAAACACACATCCGCTTAAAAACAAAAAGCTGTTTTGGTTACAAACCATAGACGATAATGCGTTAAACCATTTCTACCAAAATGCTTTTATAGTTACATATCTCTCACAGTATGAGGGTTACGGGCTTCCCATAGCCGAATCTCTAAATTTCTCGAACATAACGATTGCCTCAAAAAACAGCTCCATGTATGAAGTTGGACAGGATTATGCGGATTACATATTGCACAACGGTGTAGATGAGATAGTAGATATAATCTCTCTCTATTATGAGAATCCAGAGCTTTATGACAAGAAAAAAGAGTATATAAAGAAAGAGTACAAGCCCATAGGCTGGAACGATATGTATAATGCTTTAAAATCTGCTTTTGATGATTAGCACGCAAGAATTCAGCAAGTCTTTAGATATTTCCATATACGATATTGTATATTGAGTGAACAAGGATTAACCAATGGCAACTTTGATAAATGGTCTAGGTGGTGAAAAAGGGTTTGGCGAAAACAGTGTTGATAGAAATGATGATGGCTATTCTAATGCCATAGATATAACTTCTATTTTTTCAAGCGGCATAAACTTGTTTCAAAATACATATACTTCCATGTATGTAAATACAAATGGAAATATTACATTTAACAGCGGACTCTATACATATACACCCGGAAGCATAGGAGCAGATACGCCATATCCTATCTTTGCACCTTTTTGGGCTGATGTTGACACGAGAAGCGGTGAAGTTTCTGCCGCAACGAATGTAGTTGTGGATGTTGCTTATGATTTAAATACATACAGAGCTTGGCTTGCGAATGATACAGAGTATTTTGAGCAGATTGATATACTCTCAACACTCTCAAATTATGATATATCTTCGTATGACTTAAATTATTACAATGCTTTTATAACAAGTGCTCAAAACTTAGGAGTTGATTCAACCACTCTAAGCAGTTATGACCTTAACCATTATTACAACTTTTTATATGAAAAAAATCTACAAATAGACGAGCTTACTCCGGATTCTAGTTATAACACAAATGGGAACTCTATGGGGTCAAATCTTGTATGGTATGACCTAGATACAGCTACAAACACCATAACTGTTACATGGGATGATGTAGGTTACTATAGTTATGACCAGGATAAAACAAATGCTTTTCAACTACAGCTAATAAAAACAGGCGATAGCACTTTTGATATAAAATTTATTTATGAAGATATCAATTGGACGACAGGCAGTGCAAGTGGAGGAGTAAACGGTTTTGGCGGTAATGTTGCAAGAGCCGGATATAGCGCAGGTGACGGACTGCACTATTTTGAGCTTCCTTTTTCAGGCGATCAAAGCGGTATGCTGGGTCTTGAGGATTTTGTTGCTCCAAGTCAAACAGCTGCAGGAGTTTGGCAACTATCTATTGAAGATGGATATGTTACGGGTATGGGACTTGAAAATACAGGCGACTCTCTTCTTGGAGGAGCTACAGATGATTTCTTAGACGGAAGAAGCGGTGATGATATTATTAACGGCGGACTTGGAAACGACACTATGGTCGGCGGACTTGGAAATGACACTCTACATGGTGAAGACGGTAACGATGTATTTTATTCAGGCGGCGGTACTGACTATATATATGGTGGTGCTGGCACGGATGTGCTTAGGTACACAAACGGTTTTAATGATTATGATTTTACCCAAGGAGATTTGTTTAATGTTTTAAGTCTTGATGGATCTTCGGTAGATTACTTAGACGGTGTTGAAAGTTTAGGCTTTGGTGATTTAGATACTATAACGCCCGAAGATGCCGTAGAACTTAGAGCTCTTGAAGAATCTGTAGCAAGACTCTATAGCGCGCTTCTTGGAAGAAATGGCGATAACACAGGGTTCTTATACTGGCTAAACGATGTTGCAGGCGGTAATGAACTTCCTATCGTAGCAGGTGCATTCGGTGAGAGTGAAGAGTATCTTGCAAGATTCGGTGCTCAAT
>MICC01000008.1:0-7913 GCA_001829715.1 Sulfurimonas sp. RIFOXYB12_FULL_35_9 | reverse complement strand
TATTAACCAACTCTACAACAATATCCTCGAACGAAATGCCGATCAAGCGGGGTACGACTACTGGCTGGATGAAATCGGCTCAACAGGAAACAGAAACAATATGATTGTTAGTTTTTCAAACTCCGGTGAGTACATTACCGAACAAGAAGTTGCAATCAACAACTACCTTTCAAATGTTGATTTATCCACATACATAGCATAAATATCCTCCCCGCCACGCGGGGAGATTTAAAAATCATTTAAACAAATTTCAGCTACCATCAGCCATTAAAATTAGGATTGGCTATGTCAACATTACAAGAAGTCCAAACACAGGTTATAGAAGTTTATATAGCTGCTTTTAACCGTGCTCCGGATGCCGCAGGATTAGAGTACTGGGCAAATCATATTTTAGAAGATGATTGGAGCATATCTCAAGTTTCAGAATCTATGTTCTTATCTTCTGAAGTAGCTCTTACTTACCCCGCTTCTATGTCAAACGAAGAATTTTTAATAGCAATTTACAACAATGTTCTAGGCAGATCTCCTGACTCGGCAGGTTTGGCATATTGGCTTGAGCAGATGCAAAACGGATTACTTAAAGATCAAATGATGATTACGGTAATTAACGGTGCAAAAGCATCAACGGGAAGTTCTGCAGATAAAACTTTTTTAGAAAACAAAACAGCTGCCGCAAGCTATTTTGCAATAGATTTGGCACTTGATGATATTTTCACTGCTGAAAAAATAATGGAACATATTACGACGGATTCTCAAACCGTAGCTTTATCAAAAGCCATTTCTTTCGCACTAAGCCAATCAACGGCTGATACATTTCTTTCCATTACAAGCTCACGGCTAAATGACAACATTCAAACTACGTCCGGTACGAACTACATAGAAGCGAGTGCAGGCAATGACATAGTTGTGACAGACGGTACGTCAAATATTATTTTTACTCTTGAGGGAGTAGATGTCGTCTATGGCGGTTTAGGCATTGATGTCATTTACGGCGGTGATGGAGACGATACTCTGTACGGAGGCGGGGGAGACGACTATATATTCGGTGCAAGCGGTGATAATATTCTCCAAGGCGATGCAGGCGATGATGTCATGTACGGAAATTCCGGTGACGATTACATATACGGCGGCACGGGGAATGATACATTGTACGATATATCGGGAGCAAACTACATATATGGCGGTGACGGAGACGACACCATATACGGAGGATCAGGACAGGATAAGATTTACACCGGAGATGGAGTAAATTTTGTTGATGCAGGCGATGGAAATGACATCATTTATGGCGGGATAGGCATAGACAGACTATACGGCGGTTTGGATGAAGACACCATGTATGGCAGTGACGGTGATGATTTGCTAGATGCTCAGGAAGGAAACGACACGATATATGGCGGATTAGGAAATGACGTCATTTACGGTGCGGCAGGAAATGATACCGTACAAGGAAATGAAGGAAACGATAGCATCTATGGCGGTGACGGTAACGACATTTTAAACGGCGGTGCAGATAAGGACATCTTAAGCGGTGGCGCAGGTATTGATATATTTAGATTTTCAAGCGGTGATAATACCATTTTGCTAACAGATGAAATTTTAGATTTTGAGTATGAAACAGATTTGCTAATGCTCCATGATCAAGGCGCAAATGTTATCAACCAAACAGTGTTAAATGTTTTATCGGCAACTTCGATTACCTTAGCGGCAGATTTGGCTTCCACGGGCGATGGCAGCACCAACTCCGTTATAAGCTGGTTTGTATATCAGTCAAACACTTACATCATTCAAGATTTAAGTGCGGATGTGACATTTGTTGACGGTACGGATCTCATTGTCAAACTTCAGGGTATTTACGATTTGAGCGACTTAAGCTCGGCAACTATTATCTAATTCAAGGAAAAAATCATTACGACAGCTCAAATTGCAGACGGACTTATAAGCGGCGATAAATGGTATAGAGGCTATCTCACGTACTCTTTTAAAGATGTCGCCCTTAACTATGATTACGAGGAAGATTCAGCAGGCATTACGCCATTAAGTACGGCGGCAAGAGAAGCTGTACATGAAATCATCGCTTATGCCTCTTCTCTCTTAGATATAGCCATCTCTTACTCTCCTTATGAAGTCGGTGATATAGCCATAGCTTCTAAAAGCATGGATGAGCTGACTTTAGGCTACTCATATATGCCGGGAGGCAGTGTCAAAAACAGTGCAGGCGATATTTTTATAAACTCAAATTTTACTGATGAAGACTATAAAAAAGGCGGTATGGCATACGGCACGATTCTTCACGAGTTAGGACATGCTCTAGGGCTTGACCATCCGTTTAGTGATGGATATTATGCAGGAGTCAGCGTTAATGATACCATTATGAGCTACAACAGCTATGACGGGTATGATAGCATTACAAACAACTCCTATAGCATCTACAGTTATACAAGTTTTCAAGAAGCGGATATAGCCGCACTTTCTTCTATTTATACAGCAGAAACTCTGCAGAGCGATGACACATACATATTGGCTGATGAACTCTTTAACGAAGTTATTTCAGGTTACACCATCCCCATTACGGACAACATTCACACCATATACGATAACGGCGGCAGTGATACTATAAGTTTGCTAGGCATAGACGGCACTTCTTATCTTGATCTCTCAAGCTCTACGCAAAGCGTTATTGTTTACGGCGATGTGCACCACTACTTAAATATCGCATCGCAAACCTCCATAGAAAATATCATAGGCTCAAACCAAAACGACACTTTTGTTCTAAACGGCTCACACAACACCGTAGACGGCAAAGCCGGAGTAGATAAAGTCTATATTGAATCAGCGGACACCTTAAGAGTAGATGCTCTAGGAAATCAAATTTTACTCTCAAGCAAAGAGAGCGGTTTAGATACGCTTACGAATGTTGAGCAGCTTTATCTAAATAACCTCCTCGTAGACACTTCACTCTACCAAAGGGAGCAAAAACACTATGCACATGAAACTGCCGACGATATAGCAAGACTCTATCTAAGCGTGTTTGATAGACTCTCTGATGAAGCAGGTTTGGATTATTGGATCAACGACTACACTTCAGGCACAAGCCTTAAAAATATAGCGGCTTCGTTTGTTCTCTCCGATGAGTTTGCTTCGCTTTATGGCTCATCTCAAAGCAGCAGTGATTACATAAACCTTCTTTATCAAAATGTTCTCTACCGAGATGCGGATGAAGCAGGTCTTGCATATTGGCTCTCTGAGATGCAAAACGGCTCGTCAAAATCCGATGTTTTAGTCTCTTTCTCAAACTCTGCGGAGTTTAGCGATTTAACACAGCCATACTTTCAAGACGGCAATATCTTTTTGCTTTAACAAATGCTTTTTAACTCATACGCCTTTATATTTCTATTTTTAGTTCCGCTTCTCGCAGTAGCAAGATATATCAACGCAAAATACCTTTTTGGCTATATTATCTTGGCTTCCGTCATTTTTTACGCTCAGTGGGATCTTTTGCACCTCTCTCTGCTGAGTACGTCTATTGTCGCAAACTACTTTTTCTCAAAACGGTTATCGTCCAAATATAAAAAACCGATTCTTGCTCTGGCAGTCACTCTAAATCTTATGCCGCTTATATTTTTTAAATACTCGTTTTTTCTATCACTCTCCACTCACACATACACACTGCCGCTTGCTATATCGTTTTATACATTTCAGCAAATTGCATTTTTAGTAGATGTTTACAAAGAAAAAATAAAAGATACGACACTAAGAGAGTATCTCTTTTTCGTGCTCTTTTTTCCGCATCTCATAGCAGGACCTATCCTTCACTACAATGAGCTGATGCCCCAAGCAAAAAAAATCTTTCTCTCGCTAGAGAGTGTTTTAGCAGGCACGGTAATCTTTAGCATAGGTTTGGCAAAAAAAGTTCTCTTAGCCGACTCTCTGTCTCCCATTGCAAACCAAGGCTTTGCTTTAGTACAAAATGCAACCCTAAATTCGCTAGATGCGTGGATGGCTCTTTTTGCATACAGTTTTGAGATATATTTTGATTTTAGCGCATACTCAGATATGGCAGTCGGACTTGCTCTGATGTTTGGCATACTTCTGCCGATAAACTTCAACTCACCGTACAAAGCCGCAAATCTCATAGATTTTTGGCGCAGATGGCATATCACGCTCTCAAATTTTTTAAAAGACCACATCTACATACCGCTAGGCGGCAACAAATGTTCCAAGCAAAGACAGCTTATAAACCTTTTTATCACTATGCTCATAGGCGGTATCTGGCACGGCAGCGGCTGGGGATTTGTACTCTGGGGAGCGTTACATGGTCTTTTGCTTGGACTTTTACATCTAAAAACAGCTTTTTTACCGAAAATGCCGACACTCTTTAAACCGTTATCCATATTTGTAACATTCATAAGTGTCACTCTGCTTTGGGTCTTCTTCCGATCCCCGTCGTTTGATATGGCGTTGAAATATTATGAGATACTTTTTGACTTCTCTTCTTTTAGCTTTACAACCGTACAGTTCTTGTTGCAAAAAGGTATCTATCATAACTTTTTCGTAGACACAAAACTCTTTATCTTAACGCTCTCTCTCATGGTAGTATGGCTGCTCCCCTTTAACTCAAACTACTTTTACGATAAAAAACCGACAAAAGCCACACTATTTATCGCAGCCCTGTTGCTTATGACATCACTAAAAACATTAGCATCCACACCTTCAAATAGTTTCTTGTATTTTAACTTTTAAAACTCTTCTCACGGAAACGAGGTTTCAACTTCCCTTCACGGAACCGAGGTTTTAACCTCGTCTTGCCACAGGTGAGGTTAAAACCTCACTTCCAACCTCTCTTTCGGAAACGAGGTTTTAACCTCGTCTTTAACACCTCTTAAGAAACCACTAAACAAAAACAAGCCAAAATACAACATGCAAAAACATAAAAAGCTTCCCCATATTGACGCAGACGGTTACTATCAGTTTGTCACATTCAGAACAAACGACAGCATAGACGCTTATATAGCCTCTCTCTTAACGAGCACTAATCTAAAAAGCTCCCATAAGCAGTACAAAATAGACGAATATTTAGACAACTCAAAAAACGGAGCATATTTAACCGGAGGCGTTTTAACATATCTATATGACTTTTTAAAAACAAACGATAAAACAACCTATGAGCTTATATCTTTTGTCATTATGCCAAATCACCTGCATATATTATTTAAGCAGATAAAGCCTATCTCTCAAACCATAAAGAGCCTAAAAGCAAGAAGCGCAAAAGAGATAAATCTTTTACTGGAAAAATCAGGTAAATTCTGGGCGAGTGATTATTATGATAAGGTTATCAGAGATGATGAGCATTTTGCAAAAGTTTATAAATATATACAAAACAACGCATTAAAAGCAAACCTAAACATAAACGAAAGATTTTACTCAATATATACATAACCATTTCTAGCCCATGACTCCCTTTCGGAAACGAGGTTTTAACCTCGTCTTGCCACAGGTGAGGTTAAAACCTCACTTCCAAACCCTCCCTCTCTCACGGAACCGAGGTTTCAACCTCGCCCAACTTCAAGCAAACCTAAATCCCCACTTCCAAATCCACCTCATTCAAATCTATGATACAATTCTAAAATCATCAACCCAAAGAGTCCACTTACATGTACAGATACTTTCTCTACGGCGTAACCGCATGGTTAGCGGCATACATAGCCTTCTTTTATATATCACTAAACAAACCCTCAAACGTCTCAAAATGGGTACATGACGCATACACAAAAAAAACACTTATAGCTTCCGCTACACCATCACCCAGAATCGTTATCTCGGCAGGTTCTTCCACGCTTTTTGGCATAGACTCATCCGCTATAAGCCAAGCCTTCAACCTTCCCGTAGTCAACTACTCGGTAAATGCAGGGCTTATGCTTCCTGTCATACTGCATAAAACAAAACAAATCTTAAGAGAAGGCGACATACTCATCATGCCTCTTGAGTATGACATGTATCTTTATAACGGCAACCCAAACGAGCAGATGATAGACTTCGTAACATCTTATGAGCCGCATATCTTGCCTACGCTTACGCTAAAAGAGCAGTTCTATATCTTTTGGCAAACCACACTCAAATCTATCATAACAAAGCAGACTCAAGAGATTCAAACACCTCAGGGACTATACGGTGCACACAACATAGACAACCGTGGAGATCAGATAAACACTGCAAAAGCCGACCAAGCCAAAGAGTTCTATAAAGAGCTGCAAGATACAAAGCCGTACGAGTACAACAACATCTATAAAGGAGATGAACTCTCCTACCGTTACTTAAGAGAGTTTGCCGCTTACTGTAAACAAAACAACATCAAACTCATCCTCACTCCATGTCCGCTCCTAACAAAGCCGCAGTACAAAGAAGAACGCTTTTTTGCAGATGTCCCGCAAAAGCTTAGAGCAATGGGTTTTACATATATAGGCAGCCCTTATGATTACATGTACTCCATAGACTTTTTTTTCAACACCGACTATCACCTAAACGATGAAGCCAGAAAAAACCACACTCAAAAACTCATCAAAGAGCTACTGCCAATCTTTTTCGGAAACGAGGTTTTAACCTCGTCAAACTTTAGGCGAAGATAAATCTTCGCTTCCAAATCCGCTCATCGGAAGCGAGGTTTCAACCTCGTCAAACTTCAGGTGAGGTTAAAACCTCACTTCCAAACCCACTCCCATCGGAAGCGAGGTTTTAACCTCGCCTTGCCACAGGCGAAGATAAATCTTCGCTTCCACCCATTATGATTGCACGCACTCCATACTTTCACAAATCCACAAAAAATATAGTACAATTTCCTAACAACCTTTAAAAGGATTATGAATGCAAACTATTACATTAGAAGTGCGAGATGATTATGTAGAAAAAATCATAGCATTTTTGAAGTTGCTGCCGGAAAATGTAGCAAAGATAAATTTAAATCATCAAAATCAATCTTACCTAAGTGATGAGCTCATTTCAAGAGTGGATGATCTCAATAACAAAAAGGTAAAAACTATATCAAGAGATGAATTATTTAATGATATTTAAAGAGGAGTTCCATCCTAAAATAAAGTCAGATTTGAAACAGATAGATAAAGGTGTAGTTGAAAAAATAAAAATATTACATTTGAACAACATCTTGCAAGACCCGTGTAGATATGAGCCGTTAAAGGGAAGTTTGTCTAACCTCTACTCTTACCACTTTAGAGAAAACAAAGTAGAATATCGTATTGCTTATGAAGTAAAAGAGGAAACGGTAATTTTTTACTACATGATAGGCAAGAGAGAAAATCTTTATAAAAACATTGAAACAAGAATTTAGATATGCTTTCCCTCTCTAATGGAAGCGAGGTTTTAACCTCGTCAAACTTCAGGTGAGGTTAAAACCTCACTTCCACCCATTTACGGAAGCGAGGTTTCAACCTCGTTCAACTTCAGGCGAAGATAAATCTCCGCTTCCAATCTTTTTCGGAAACGAGGTTTTAACCTCGCCAATTATCCCACCAACATATTCCACAAAAAACTATAGTATAATTACAACCAAAGGAGTAATTATGCACACCCTAAAACTTCAAATCCAAGATGACATATATGAAAATCTACTCTCAAAAGGCATAGATATAAATCGCAAACTACAGGAGTTTATAACGACTTTAGCAGATGACGGTTACCCTGCCATATCTACACAAGAAGCCAAAAAAAGAGTAGCCGATGCCGTGGATAGATATAGAGATGGTAGCGGAAGCTATACCCCCATCGATAAAGATTATATAGATGAAATGCACAACTATATTCAAAGTCTATAAAATAGAGGTACTGACAAATTAGCCACCTAAATTTTTATTATTGAAAAATCTAGCTAATCTGTAGTTTAACCAGAGTTCGCTTTTGGC
>MICC01000007.1:29773-76603 GCA_001829715.1 Sulfurimonas sp. RIFOXYB12_FULL_35_9 | reverse complement strand
TTCATCAAAACTTTTATTAAGTTTTAGTGCATCAAGAGCATTGTTGATAATAATAAAAACCTGCTCTATTCTCTGTTTTTGAATGGGTGCGATAAAGCTGTATGCTTCTTTATTCATACTAATCATAAAAGGTTCGTTTTGTACCGTAATAAGAGATGCTTTGTTGTAGGATAGTATCAAGGCAGTAATCAAAGATGAATAGACATTGGCATCCTTAGGCTTTCCTTTTGCTTGTGACGCCATCTCTCTCATAGACTCTACTATGGAAGCAATTCTGTTTACACCCTCAAGCACAATCTTGCTGTCCTCTTGGAGATAATTTTTTTGTTTTATATCATCACTCAGTTCTTTAATGTCATTTATCATAAGCTCCAGATTGCCTTTGATATATGTGAGTGGGGTATTTATCTCATGTGTAATTCCTGCTGCCATTTTCCCTATGATAGAAAATTTTTCCTCCAAGAGCCTCTCTTTCTCTCTCTCTTTATGAAATATTATATTTTTTTCAACTTCTTGTTGTATGCGTTTTTTAAGAATCTCTTTTTTAGTATAGATTTCAGTAATATCTTGCTTAAGTGATATATACTCTTGAATGACATCATCTTTGCCTAAAATAGGCGCGATTACCGTACTTTCATAATAATCTTCTCCATTTTTTTTGCGATTTTTGATGGAACTTCGCCATATTTTTTTATTTTTTATAGTATCCCACATATATGTATAAGTTTTTTGTGGAGTAGAGGGGTGCTTTATAATGTTATGATTTTTTCCAATGAGTTCTTCTTTTGTGTAGCCTGACATGTCACAAAACAGATCATTAACATAAGTTATTGTTCCATTTATATCGGTCTTAGTAACAGATGCGCTAATGTCCATAATATTTTTGTATTGCTCTAAAAGCTTATGTTTGTTTTTAATCTCTCTCTGAAGCAAGATACGTTCTATATATTTATTGAGAATTTTTTCAACTCTCTCAAGAGTAAGAGGTTTAAAGAGATAAGCGTCTATTCCTACGTCAACGGCTGCTTCAGTTATCTCTTTTTCAAAATGGGAAGTGATGAGAAGTATCGGGGTGTCTTCGTTTATAAGCTTTATCTCTTTTGACATTTCAAGTCCGCTCATAACAGGCATAGTGAGATCTGTCAGTATTATATCCGGCTTGCATTCTCTATATTTTAAAAGTCCTTCTTCGCCATTTTTAGCAACGTACACATTTTTAAATATCTTGGAGTGTAAGAACTCCGATATCTCAGATCTTATTATTTCATCATCTTCAACAAAAAGAATAGATATCTCATTTAAACTCATAACTACTTTTTCAATACTTCTTTGATTTTTTTGCCAAGGGCATCTAAAGAAGAAAATGGCTTCATAATATAGTCTGTTGCGCCATGTCTATGTGCATTTAACACTTTGTCAAGAGTCGAATATGCAGTCATCATAAGAACTTTTGCTTTTGGATTTACCTCCAGTAATTTTGGAAGTGCATCCAACCCGTTCATCTGAGGCATCATAATATCAAGAAGTATCAAATCTGTATCTTTTGGAAGTGAAGATATGGCTGTTACAGGATTGCTAAATGTTCTTACCTTGTAGCCGCCATCACGAGAGAGGTATCTCTCCAGCATTACTAAAATATCATTTTCATCATCTATAATTACTATATTTTTTATCTCACTGCTCATCTTCTTTCCCCTTGTTTAAATAGAGTTTTTGCCGCTGTATGCATCATCTCTTTAGCTTTTTCATCCACTAGAGCATCTAAAAATTTAAATACATCGTTGCTTGCTTCTTCTATAGCATGGATACGCTGTTCTATAATCTCTTTTGAACAGAGTACTTTGTCAGATCCGCACTCCGTAGCTAGCAGATTTGCCTGCTCATGTACGATTGCATGCGGTCTGTCGAGTTTTGGGTATGACGGCATTTTTGAGAAATTCTCTTTGCCTATGCCGCTGCTATACCATTTCCCCAAACGGCACTCTGTATGTGTAGTGTTTTTAAAACTATTCTCTTCACCGAAGATAAGAGCATAAACATTGTGTTTATAGATAACATGGTCGATTTTTGCCAAAGATGAGAATATCTTATCACTAATATGTTCTACTTCATACTGACTTCGTGAAGCATTTTCTTCAAATGATTTTATTTTTAGACTTAAATCTTCTATCTTTACTTTAGTGTCTATAACTATATTGTTAACTTCATTGGTATTTACTTCAGCTTCATTTGTCTCTTGTTGCATAGCCTTTACGACTAGCGAGATATCTTTCGTTGCAGTTTGTGTTTTTTCAGCCAACTTTCTTACTTCATCAGCGACAACGGCAAAACCACGTCCATGTTCACCTGCCCGGGCAGCTTCGATGGCGGCATTTAGGGCTAGCAAATTTGTTTGATCCGCTATATCTTGGATAAGAGTGATAACGGTTGAAATCTCATTGCTTCTTTGGTTAAGTGAGTTCATACCGGTTATGTTAAGCTGTGTATTTTGGCTAAGCATATCCATGGCATGTGCAGATTGCTGAATCAATACTAGACCTTCTTTCGATCCGCTTGCGGTTTCAACCGACTCACTCTTCATAACTTTTAGCTCTTCAAGCATTTGTGAAAAAGTTTTTTGTGTATCTGTAAGTGCAACTGTAATTGCTTTTTGGTGAAGGCTTAAAATATCACTTTCACGAGTGTCTCGCATATCCGTTTTAGTTATTCTGTAAAGAGTAACATCACCTTTTTTTGCTTTTTTTAATGCTACTTTGCCGGTGCAATCGTTGAGCATTATAGAGGTATTGTTTTTTTGTAGCTCTCTTGAGAGCTCATCAATGGCTTTAATTTCAGCAGAAGCTTTATCATTTTGAAAAACAACAGAACCATTTCTATCAAGGGCAATCAGCATCTCTTCTTGAGAAAATGTAGCCATCTCCTTGTAGAAATCTAACTCCTCTTTTACAGCAGCTATTCCATCTTCTAGCTCTTTAATCCGATTCTTATCATTATTTTTTGAAAAAAACATCAAATTCCAGCCCTTTTTATTAAAATCGCTTATTTTAGCATAAATTTGTTACAACTTTATCACAAATTACATAAAGAAGTTAAAAAATTTGTTAAAAAAATATTAAGTTTTAATCTCCCAATGCCCAAATATCGAAGGGAATCATCTCTACGGTGGAGATAGGATGGCTCATCTTTCCCTCTTTACTCATGGTTATCGCAGTTACCTTTTTGATCTGATATGTAAATAAAAATGCTTCTATAGATTCTATTTTTTTAAACAGCACTCTCTCGTCTGCAAAAGGCATCCCTATAATTACCTCTTCACTAAGTGGAAGATAAAAATCTATACCTTCATCATAGAAACACTCTCTACCGGATTTTAGAAGTTCCAAATAGATCATATTTTCAAAGAGCTTTCCAAAATGTTTATCTATACTAAGAGCAGATTTTAAAGATATGTCGCAAAGATAGATTTTTCTAATGGCTTTTGGGTGGTTTGCTTTTTGAAGCTGATGTATATAGTTTTTCTCACTCAGATTTTCAAAAGATTTGTAAAGCTTGTCTTTGGATATTTTTCTTATGTGCTTTAGTCTTTCATATATAGAGTAGGGGGATATTTTTTGAGCCATCATTTTTGTACAAAAAATAAGAATATCAAGCTCTACTTCGCTAAGAGTGCTTCTTAACACATTTTGTAGATAGATGGCTCTTGAGTCATTGCTTATTTTGTGCATGGACGGAAAACCGCCGAGCTGAAAAAAATGGTTAAGCGAACTAGAGTCATATTTATGTTCATACGCAAGAAACTCCTCATAATCAAGCGGATAGAGCGTAAGAGTATTTAAAAAATCTATCTTATAGTTTATCTCGCTGCAAATTATCAGTTGCTGCACATTTACAATATTGATAGCTTCAATATAGTTATCAAGAACAAGCGTCTCAATCTTATTGTTATAGCAAAAGTTTTGCAGTGTGTTATTGAGCAGATCGAGATCTATCCGCAGATCAGAGCAGTCCATGTAGAGATAACTGCTTTTTTTAAGCCCAAGCAGATAGTTCTTAGCTAATTTTGTTTTTCCGCTTTGAGATATTCCGTTTATTTGATAACTCTCTTTGTCTAAAAATAGTTTTCTAAAATGAAACTTCTCTATATGTATGTCGGTTTTGTATAGTTCTTCTAGTAAAATTTCCATACTGCAATTTTATCATTTCCTTATTAAAAGGAAATAAATTTGTTTAAATTCTAAATTTTGACCCATATTTTCTTGAATAATGCAGATTCTTTAGATACAATTCCGCTCCCTTAAATAGTTAGGCAAGACCTGACGAGTTCTTTAGAAGGAAAAACATGGAAAAAATTCGTTTAAAATTGAAAGCTTATGATCATCGTGTACTTGATAGATCTGTAGCATCAATCGTAGAGGCTGTTAAGCGTACAGGCGCGGTAATTCGTGGTCCGATACCTTTACCAACAAAGATTCGTAAATATACGGTAATCAAATCTCCACACATTAACAAAAGTTCTCGTGAGCAGTTTGAGATTCGTATGCACGCTAGAGTTATCGATATTGTTTCTGCTACGCCGGAAACTGTTGATTCTTTAATGAAACTAGATCTTGCACCGGAAGTGGACGTAGAAGTTCGCTCTATGGATAAGTAAGGAGGTCATTGTGGAATATATTGTTGAAAAAATCGGTATGAGCCGTACTATCACTGTTCCTAGTAAGCCTGTCACTCTCTTAAGAGTACTAGATGCTAAGGTATGTGAAGTTAACGAAGGAACTGCAATTGTAGCTTACAAGCGTGGTAAAAAAATGAATAAGGCGATTGAAGGACAACAAAAAAAATATAGTCTTTCATCAGAATTTAACCGTTTTGTTACATTAGATGTAGCAAACATTGAAGCTGGGAATCTAGATCTTGCTCCTTTGGCAGAAGCTAAAGTGGTAAAAGCTATATTCAATACTAAAGGTCGCGGATTTACCGGTGCTATGAAGCGCTGGAATTTTAGCGGTGGTCCTGCTGCACATGGTCATAGATTTGGCCGTTTAACAGGTTCAATCGGTAGTAATGAGTATCCTGGTCGTGTTATGAAGGGTAAGAAAATGCCTGGACAATATGGAAATACACAAAATTGTGTAAAAAATGAAATAATCTCTTTCGATGCAGAGAACAACATCTTAGTAGTATCTGGTTCAGTTTCAGGTCCTAATGGTGCTTTAGGTCGTGTAAAGGTAGCTAAATAATGAGCGCAATCGTTCTAAATGAAAAAATGGAAAAAGCTTCTGAGTTAGCAATACCGGAGAGTTTTGCCGGTATTAATCCTCATAACTTATACCTGTATGTAAAGTCTGCACAAGCGGCTATGAGAGCTAACAGTGCTACAGCTTTAACACGTGCAGAAGTTAGAGGCGGTGGTAAAAAACCATGGGCTCAAAAAGGCGGCGGACGCGGTCGTGCTGGTTCACTTCGTGCTCCGACATTTGTTGGCGGTGGTAAAGCATTCGGTCCAAGTAACAATCGTAACTATGACCTTAAAGTTAATAAAAAGCAAAAAAAGCTTGCTCTTAACTTTGCTCTAAACGAGCATGCGAAAAACGGTAGTTTATTTATCGTTGATAGCATTGAAATTGCATCTGGTAAAACAAAAGATGCTGCGGCAATGTTTAAAACTTTAAACCAAAGAGATACACTTTTTGTGAAAAGTTTCTTGGATGAAAAAACTTATTTAGCATTTCAAAATCTTTCAAATACATTCGTAATTGAATCAAATGAATTAAATGCTTATTTAGCTGCGAATTATCGTTCACTTGTGATCGAGAAAGCGGTATGGGAAAATCTTGTAGGTGAGGCTAAATAATGGCAGATATTACAGATATTAAATCTATACTCTATACAGAGAAAACTCTTGGCATGCAAGAAGATGGAATCGTTGTTGTTCAAACATCTCCGCGTATGACTAAGTCGGGTCTAAAAGAGGTTTTTCGTGAGTACTTTGGAATTATTCCATCAAGAATAAACTCACTAAATCAAAGCGGAAAAATTAAAAAGTTCCGTGGCATGACTGGTAAACAAAATGACTTTAAAAAGTTCTATGTTAAGTTGCCAGAAGGTGCACAAATAGAAAGTTTGGCGGTTTAAAATGGCAATAAAATCATATAGACCAACAAGTCCATCTCGTCGTTTTTATACAAATGTAGATAGTACTGATATCACTTCAAAGCCGAGTGTTCGTTCATTACTTGTTAGAATTCCGGCAGCTGCTGGAAGAAACAATAATGGTCGTATCACATCTCGTCATAAAGAAGCGGGTGCTAAAAAACTTTACCGTATCATCGATTTCAAAAGAAATAAGTTTGGTGTTCCGGGTACTGTTAGTACAGTTGAGTATGATCCATACCGTAACTGTCGTATTGCACTAGTAACTTATGCTGATGGCGATAAAAGATATATCCTTTTACCAAAAGGCTTAAATGTTGGAGATGCAGTTATCTCTGATGAGTCTGGCGTTGATATCAAGCCGGGTAATGCAATGAAACTTATGAATATCCCTGTGGGTACATCAGTTCATAATATAGAGTTAAAAGTAGGCAAAGGCGGACAAATGGTTCGTTCAGCTGGTACTTCAGCTCAAATTATGGGACGTGATGGCAAGTATGTTTCACTTCGTATGCCTTCGTCTGAAATGCGTTTAGTATTAGGTGAGTGTATGGCGACTGTCGGAACTGTTGGAAATGAAGAGTATATCAATATCGTACTTGGTAAAGCAGGTCGTACTCGTCATATGGGTATTCGTCCTCAAACTCGTGGTTCTGCAATGAATCCAATCGATCACCCGCATGGTGGTGGTGAAGGTAAAACGAATTCAGGTCGTCATCCGGTTACTCCATGGGGTAAACCAACGAAGGGTTCTAAAACTCGTCGTAAAAAAGCAAGTGATAAACTTATTATTACTCGCCGTAAATCTAATCCGAAGAGGTAGTTAAATGGCAAGAAGTGTAAAAAAAGGTCCATTTGTTGATGATCATTTAATGAAAAAAGTAGTTGATGCTAAAGCTGAAGGTAGTAAAAAACCTATCAAAACTTGGTCTCGTAGAAGTATGATTCTACCTGACATGGTTGGCTTAACTATGAATGTTCATAATGGACGTCAATTTGTTCCTGTATATGTAACAGAGAACCATATTGGTTATAAATTAGGCGAATTCGCACCAACTCGTACTTTCAAGGGCCATAAGGGCTCAGTACAGAAGAAAGGTTAATCATGGCTAGAGCATTATTAAAATTTTCTCGTGTTTCACCGACAAAATCTCGCCTTATTGCAAGAGAGATTCAAGGTATGAACGCTGAAGAAGCATTAGCAGCTTTAGAATTTACACCTAACAAAGCGGCAAAAATTATCTACAAAGTAGTTGCATCAGCAGTTGCTAACAGTGGTAATGAAGCAGCAGATTGTGTAGTAACATCATGTCGTGTTGACAATGGTCCCGTACTTAAGAGATTTCGTCCGAGAGCTCGTGGTATGGCATCAGGAATTAGAAAACCGACAGCGCATATATTAGTAGAAGTAGAGGGTAAATAGTATGGGACAAAAAGTTAATCCTATTGGTTTACGTCTTGGTATCAACCGTAATTGGGAAAGCAGATGGTTTCCTAATTTTAAGACTGCAGCTGCATGCTTAGGTGAAGATCACAAGATTCGTACATATCTAAAAAAAGAACTTTACTATGCAGGTGTTTCTAACATTATCATAGAAAGAACTGTAAAAAGACTTCGTGTAACTATCGTTGCTGCTCGTCCTGGTATCATTATCGGTAAAAAAGGCGGTGATATTGAGAAGTTGAAAGATACTCTTCAAGCACTTGTCGGTAAGCAAATATCGGTAAATATCAAAGAAGAGAAAAAAGCTCAAATTTCTGCTCAACTTGTTGCAGAAAATGTAGCTACTCAACTAGAACGCCGCGTTGCATTTAGAAGAGCTATGAAAAAAGTTATGCAAAATGCACAAAGAGGCGGAGCTAAAGGTATTAAAGTATCTGTAAGCGGTCGTCTTGGCGGAGCAGAAATGGCTCGTACTGAGTGGTATTTAGAGGGACGTGTTCCACTTCATACTCTTCGTGCAAAAATAGATTACGGTTTTGCTGAAGCTCATACTACTTATGGTTGTATCGGTGTAAAAGTTTGGATATTCAAAGGTGAGGTTCTCACTAAAGGTATTCCTGCAGAGGTAAAAGAAGAGCAACAAAAAGAGACTACTCGTCGCCCAAAACGTGCTCCAAGACGCGAAAATAGCGGAAAGGCTGAATAATCATGTTAATGCCTAAGAGAACTAAATATCGTAAAATGATGAAAGGTCGTAACCGTGGTTACGCTCGTTCGGGTTATACATTAGCATTTGGTGACATTGCGTTAAAAGCAATGGAAGCAGGTCGTATTAACTCTCGTCATATTGAGTCGGCTCGTATTTCAGCTACTCGTCATATTAAGAGAAATGGTAAGATTTGGATTCGTGTATTCCCAGCTAAACCGTTAACTGCAAAACCTCTAGAAACTCGTATGGGTAAAGGTAAAGGTTCAGTTGATCAATGGGTTATGAATATTAAGCCGGGTCGTATAATTTTTGAGATGGCTGGTGTTCCGGAAGAGCTTGCTCGTGAAGCATTAACTCTTGCTATGCACAAGCTTCCTTTCAAAACAAAAATAATTACTGCGGAGATGAGCAATGAAATATTCTGATTTAGCAGATAAAAATGCAGCAGAGCTTCAAGCAATGCTAAAAGAGAAAAAGACTCAACTCTTTACTCTAAAAATAAAAAAACAGATGATGCAACTACAAAACACAAGCGAACTTCGTATCGCTAAAAAAGATGTTGCTAGAATCAAAACTGCACTTAGTGCAGTGAAATAGGGGCTGGCGATGACACATAAGCGTGAAATTCAAGGTAATGTAGTTAAAATTTCAGGCGATAAAACAGCAAGTATTGTTGTTGAGCGCCGTGTAATGCACCCTCGTTACCATAAAGTTGTAAAGCGTTTCAAAAAGTACTTAGTACATGATGAGCGCAATGAGTTAAAAGTTGGTGATCAGATTATTGCAATCGAGTGTCGCCCGCTTTCTAAGACTAAATCTTTTAGACTTAAAACAGTAATACTAGGAGCTAAATAATGATCCAAGGGTTTACTCGTTTAAATGTAGCTGATAATACAGGTGCAAAAGAGATTATGTGTATTAAGGTACTTGGTGGTTCTAAGCGTCGTTATGCTCAAGTTGGTGATGTTATCATCGCTTCTGTAAAAAAAGCGACTCCTACTTCTAAAGTTAAAAAAGGTAAAGTTGTAAAAGCTGTTATCGTTAGAACTGCTAAAGAGATTCACCGTGAAAACGGCTCTTTAATCCGTTTTGATGACAATGCAGCTGTTATACTTGATGACAAGAGAGAGCCAATCGGTACTCGTATTTTCGGACCAATAGCTCGTGAAGTGCGTTATTCTGGTTTTATGAAAATCGTATCTCTTGCGCCGGAGGTTGTGTGATGGCAAAATTTAATTTCAAAAAAGGCGATACTGTAGAAATTATCGCTGGAGATGACCGTGGAACTAAGGCAACTGTATTAGCAGTTATGCCAAAGAAAAACAAGGTAATCGTAGAGGGTTGTAAAATAGCTAAAAAAGCTATAAAACCAACTGAAGAGAATACTAAAGGCGGACATATCAATAAAGAGATGCCGATAGATGTTTCAAATGTTCGTAAAGTGGAGGCATAATAGATGGCTCGTTTAAAAGAAAAATATTTAAGTTTAAAATCTGAGTTACAAGCAGATTTAGGGATAAAAAACCCAATGCAGACTCCTGCATTAGAAAAAGTTGTTATCTCTGTTGGTGCCGGTTTTGCAATGAAAGATAATAAACTTATCCAAAACATTGAAAATACTATTACTACTATTGCTGGTCAAAAAGCAAGTACAATAATAGCTAAAAAATCAGTAGCCGGTTTTAAAGTTCGTGAAGGCATGCCTGTAGGTGTTCGTGTAACACTTCGCGGTGAGAAAATGTATCACTTCTTTGATCGTCTTGTTTCTATTGCTCTTCCTCGTGTAAAGGATTTCCGTGGAGTTCCTAGAAATGGATTTGACGGTCGTGGAAACTACAACTTTGGATTGCAAGAGCAACTAATCTTCCCAGAGATTAGTTATGACTCTATCATGCAAATCCACGGTATGAATATCACAGTTGTAACAACTGCTGATTCAGATAAGGCAGGATTTGCTCTTTTAGAGAAATTAGGTATGCCTTTTAGTAAAGGGAGTAACTAATGGCTAAAAAATCTATGATTGTTAAAGCAGCAAGAGAGCCTAAGTTTAAAGTTCGCGGTTATACAAGATGTCAGATTTGTGGTCGTCCACACTCTGTTATTCGTGACTTTGGAATCTGTCGTGTATGTTTTAGAAAAATGGCAAATGAGGGATTAATCCCAGGTGTTAGAAAGTCTTCTTGGTAATCCAAGAGGAAACTTCTAATCATTAGTAATTGTTTATAGTAGATTTATTGTAAACAATCACAACTAAGGAAAAAATAGATGATTAATGATTTAGTATCGGATTCGTTAACTCGTATTCGTAATGCTGGTATGAGAAGATTAGATGTTACTACTCTTGTTCACTCTAAGAGTGTAGAAGCAATGGCAAACATTTTAGTTGAAAAAGGTTATATTGAGAGTTGTAACGTTGTAGAAGATGGCGTTAAGAAAACAATCAATGTTGTATTGAAATATAATGATAGCGGTAAATGTGTTATTAATGAAATGAAAAGAGTATCTAAACCTGGTCGTCGTGTATACAAAGGTAAAGAAGATATAAAACGTTTCAAAAACGGCTACGGAACTATTATTGTTAGTACATCACATGGCGTTCTACCAAACGACAAGGCTTATGCTCTTGGTGTTGGTGGTGAAGTTATGTGTACGATTTGGTAGGGAGATAACATGTCAAGAATTGGTAAATTACCTGTACAATTTGCATCTGATATAGCTGTTAGTGCAAACGGAAATGTTATAACTTTTGCTAAAGGCAAAAATAGTGTAGATTTAGATACTAAAGGGAATGTTGCTTTCAATTTAGACGGCAATATTTTAACTTTTGCTACTCTTTCTGATAGTCGTGAGCATAGAGCTTTCTGGGGTACATACCGTGCGTTGGCTCAAAACGTAGTTACTGGTTTAACAACCGGCTATACAAAAGTTTTAGAAATTAACGGTGTTGGTTATCGTGCTGCAGTAAACGGCAGAGTGCTAAACCTACAATTAGGTTTCTCTCATGATATCAACTTTGAATTACCGGATGGTATCGAAGCTAGCGTTGAGAAAAATGCTGTTACTTTAAAAGGGCATGATAAACAATCTCTTGGTCAAGTTGCTGCTGAGATTAGATCATTCCGTCCGCCGGAGCCTTACAAAGGTAAAGGTGTTAAATATGCTGAAGAGATTATCGCGCGTAAAGCCGGTAAAACTTCTAAAAAGTAAGGGAGGAGCATAGATGAAAGCAAAAACGTTAAAAAGTAAAATAGCTAATCGCCTAAAGCGTAAGCGTCGTATTCGTGCAAAAATATCTGGTTGTGCTTCACTTCCTCGTGTTTCTGTATTTCGTTCAAACCGTTATTTGAGCGTTCAAGCTATTGATGATGTTACGGCTACAACATTAGCTGCACTTAACTCAAAAGCGACAGGTCACAAAGCAAACAAAGAGGGTGCAGCTGCACTCGGTGAGGCATTTGCTGCCGTACTGAAAAAAGCTAACATTACTGCTATTGTTTTTGATCGTAATGGTTACCAATACCACGGTGTTATAGCTGCATTTGGTGACGCACTTCGTGCAAACGAAATTAAGTTCTAGGGGTTAAAATGGAAATCAATAGAGAAGATTTTGAAGAATCAATTGTAAACATAGGTCGTGTTACAAAAGTTGTAAAAGGTGGACGTCGTTTTCGTTTTACAGCACTTGTAGTTGTTGGTAATAGAAAAGGTACTATCGGTTTTGGTGCCGGAAAAGCAAAAGAAGTTCCGGATGCTATCAAAAAAGCGGTAGATAATGCATTTAAAAACCTAAGCAAAGTTAGTATCAAAGGTACTACAATTGCACATGATGTTGAGCATAAATATAATGCGAGTCGTGTTCTTTTAAAACCGGCATCAGAAGGTACAGGGGTAATCGCGGGTGGTGCAACTCGTCCTGTTCTTGAACTTGCAGGTATTAAAGACGTACTTACAAAATCAATTGGTTCAAACAATCCAGCTACACTAGTGCGCGCTACAGTCGAAGCACTAGGTCGCTTAAAAGGATAGAAAATGGGTATTGAAAATTTAACTCCGGCTGAGGGTTCAACAAAGAATCGTAAACGTATTGGACGTGGACACTCTTCTGGTACTGGTAAGACTTCTGGACGTGGTGGAAAAGGTCAAACTGCCCGTTCTGGTAGTAAGAGAAAAAGAAACTTCGAAGGTGGTCAAACTCCACTTGCTCGTCGTTTACCGAAAATCGGCTTTACTTCTCGTGTAATTAAGCCATATGTGATTAACGTAGAAAAAATAAAAGCAGTTGCTGAATTAAGTGAAATTACTATGGAAAGCATTCGTGCGGTGCATAGAATAGCTGCTTGTGTTACTAAAGTTAAGTTAGTTGGTGCTAGTGCAAAAGATTTAGCATCAAAAATTAAAGACGACAACGTTACTACAACAGGTAAATAGTCGTGAATAAAAATCTAGTAAATAAGATACTTATTACTATCGGGTTTTTATTTATTTATCGCCTACTGGCATATGTGCCAGTTCCGGGCGTAGATGCTTCTGTTATCGCTTCATTCTTCGATTCACATCAATCTGACGCACTTGGGCTTTTTAACATGTTCAGCGGTAATGCCGTTGAGAGAATGTCTATTATAGCTCTTGGGATTATGCCTTATATTACCGCTTCAATTATAATGGAACTTTTAGCGGCTACATTTCCAACTTTGGGTCAGATGAAAAAAGAGCGTGATGGAATGGTTAAGTATATGCAAATTATTCGCTATGCGACAATTGCTATTACAATCATTCAGGCAATAGGTATCAGTGTCGGACTTCAAAGTCTAACAGGACCTAGTGGTAGCAGTGCAATATTAGTTGATCACAACACATTTATTTTAGTTTCTGCTATTTCTATGTTAGCAGGAACTATGCTCTTAATGTGGATTGGTGAGCAGATAACGCAAAACGGTATTGGAAACGGTATCTCTTTGATTATTTTTGCTGGTATTGTCTCGGCAATTCCAAAAGCAATCGGACAAATGATAACAATGGTAAATACCGGTGCTATGAGTTTCCTAACGGTAATTGCAATTCTCGCTCTTGTATTTACAACCATAGCCGTTATTATCTATGTTGAACTTGGTGAGCGTCGTATACCTGTAACATACGCAAAAAAAGTAATAATGCAAAATCAAAATAAAAGAGTTATGAACTATATTCCTATTAAAGTAAACCTAGCGGGTGTAATCCCAGTTATTTTTGCCAGTGCGATATTGATGTTTCCTATGACTGTTTTATCTAGCAGCAGCAACCCTACTGTTACAGCAATTGCAGATTATTTAAATCCAAATAGTTACTTTTTTAACTTTTTGACATTTATTTTTGTTGTATTCTTTGCATTCTTTTATGCATCGATTACATTTAACTCAAAAGATATATCTGAAAATTTGAAAAAACAGGGTGGTTTTATACCGGGTATTCGTACCGGAAATGCTACTGCTGAATTTTTAAATATGACGGCTAGTAATTTGACATTTACAGGTGCTCTTTATCTCGGTCTTGTTGCTACTCTTCCGTTTATGATTATCAAGGGTATGGGTGTTCCATTCTTCTTCGGAGGAACAGCGGTTTTAATCGTTGTCCAAGTGGCACTTGATACTATGAGAAAAATAGAAGCTCAGGTTTACATGAGTAAATATGAGACGCTAAGTGCCGTTGGTCTGTAAATAATGGCCATCGCGCTTAGAAAGCTTCAAGAAATTGAGAAACTTCGCGCTGCTAACAAAATTGTTGGCGGTGCATTAGAACTGCTAAAACAAAATACAAAAGTAGGTATCTCTTTAAGAGAGCTTGATGCTATGGCAGAGGATTATATTCTCTCTCATGGAGCAAAGCCGTCTTTTAAGGGTCTCTACGGCTTTCCAAATGCACTCTGCACCTCATTAAATCAAGTTATAATTCACGGTATCCCGACCGACTATAAGCTTCAAGATGGAGATATTATCGGTTACGATATCGGTACAGAGCTTGATGGATGGTTCGGTGACGGAGCAATTACGGCAGCCGTAGGCAAAGTAAGCGATAAAGATGAATGTCTTATTGCATGCGCTAAGGACTCCCTCTATGAAGCTATAGCGTCTATTAAAGAGGGTATGAGATTTAAAGAGCTTTCTGCTATATTGGAAAAATCAATTCGTTCAAGAGGTTTTGTACCGCTTCATAGCTTTTGCGGGCATGGAATCGGCAGAAAGCCGCATGAAGAGCCTGAGATACCAAATTATCTTGAGGGCAAAGATGCAAAAGCAGGTCCAAAGATAAAAAACGGAATGGTTTTTTGTTTAGAGCCGATGATTTGTCAAAAGGATTCAAAACCGCTTATTTTAGAGAACAAGTGGGATGTTGTTAGTGCCGATGGTTTACGCGGCTCACACTACGAGCATACTGTTGCAATTGTCAATGGTAAAGCTGAAATTTTATCTCTGGCTTGAGAAAAAAAGGATTAAAATGGCTAAATCAGATGTTATCGAAGTTGATGGCAAGATTATAGAGGCTTTGCCAAATGCAACATTTCGTGTAGAATTAGAAAATGGACATATTATTTTATGTCATATCGCAGGTAAAATGCGTATGCACTATATTAAAATATTACCTGGTGATAAAGTTAAACTTGAACTAACACCATACTCTCTTGATAAAGGGCGTATCACTTATAGATACAAATAAAAAGAGGTTTATACCTCTTTTTACACACTGCTCTAAAATGTTTGAGTGTTTCTAAACTCAGATATTTCCGTCTCAACCATCTCATTTATCATGATTTTAAAAAGGTCAGAAATCATATTTGGGGATACATCCGCTTTTATGGCAGCATGGCGAACTTTTTGCAGAATAAAATCTACACGGTCTTGGGCTTTAACCTCTTCAATACTATTTTTAAATTGTGCAGCTTGACGCACAAGATGACTTCTTTTTGATATAAGATTTACTATTGAATCATCAATTATATCTATCTCGCTTCTTACTTCTTCTAGCGAATTACACTTTTTAATTTCTGACATTTTGCTGCTCCATTTTTAGTGAGATATGTTATCCAAATATAGATAATCCATTCTCTAAATTTTTATTAATTGGGTTTTATGATTTTCTTGATCTCTTTTGGAAGATGTGCAAAAGGAATTGTTTTTATACCCTCTTTTACTCCATCTTCAAAAATCATAACATCTACCGTCATTTTAGTAGGAAAAAATCTTATAACATTATATAAAGTTCTCTCTAAAGTAAAAGATATTTTGCTATTCATAAGCTCTATACTTTTTTTATTTTTTGCCATCTTTAGCTCTTTAGGTATATTCCAGTATCTTTTATCTCAATTGCTCCACTCTCTTGTAAGGCGGTAAGAGAACGTTTATAAGCTTTTTTGCTGAGTCCAAAAACATTTTGTACAAGCTCCGGATCACTCTTATAGTTGTACGCCATTATGCCGCCGTTTTGTTTTAAAAGTGACAAAACCTTCTCACATGAGACATCCTTTTGTTTTGTTCCGCCGGCTTGAAGAGTCAGATCTATGCATCCGTCTTTTCTGATGTTTTTTACAAATGCTTTTTTATTACTTCCAATCTCTATCTTTTCAAATATTTCATTGTGGTAGATTAAGCCCTCATATCTATCTTCGACAATACATTTAAATCCAAGCGGAGTTTTTGCGATAATAAGAATATTTACCTCTTTATGCGGAGCAAGACCTTTAGGCTTCTTATCAAAAAAATTGCCCAACTTTTCAGTTCCTACAAGACGGTGAGTCCTCTCATCGTATACGACTCTTAAAAATCTTTTATCTCCGACTTTGAAAGGCTCTTTTTGAAACATGTTTGGAACAAATAAATCTTTCGCAAGTCCCCACTCTACAAATGCCCCAAATGGCGCTACATCGACAACTTCAAAAAGAGCAAACCCGTCAAGCATCGCTTTTGGTTTAAGCGTTGTTGCAATAAGTCTATCTTCCGAGTCTGTATATAAAAAAACCTCCAAAAGAATATCTTCTAGCATCTCATCTCTCACATAAGCCTGCGGTAAAAGAACATCTTTTCCATCAAGGGATTCTAAAAATATTCCGTGAGGAGTGTGTCTGTCAACCCTAAGAGTGTTAATTACTCCGAGTTCTAAATATTCGTTTTGCTGCATAAATTTCCTTGGTATTTCCGTAATGTCGAATTATATCTATTTTCTATATCTAATCGGGTAAAAATGAAAACCGACTTTCACTCCTTTGTTTGCTACCATTCTCACAGCATGTCTGTTTTTATCATGCGAATTATATGATAGTAGGCGTACCGAGTGACCATGGACAATAGAATGAGAACCAAAACTGGTTATTAAATAATAAAAACATGGCAAATTGCAATAATTTTTAAACAAGTAAATTAAAAATAGTAATATTCTTAAAATTTTGATGTTGATTTGATATAAGGAGATTATTATGATTTTAGGAAAATGCCCATATTGTGATGACGGCTCTATTGAAGTACGTGATAAAGAGGTAAGTGGTAAAAAAGTCAAGCTTTATGCATGTACGAATGCACACTGGAAAACAGAAGATGGAGAGGTGTTTGAGCTAAGAGATGATGCTACATGTGAGTTTAGGATTTGGCAGAATGCTCTTGCCAAATATGGAAAATGGCTTACATATAAAGAGGTGCGCTCTCTTTTGGAAAAAGAAACTCTTGACGTTGAGCTTTTGAGTAAAAAACATGGCAAAAAAATCTACTACAACAAGCATATAATTTTGAATCCGGAGTATGGAGTGAGTGTTTTATGGGAATAATGTGTAAAGAACATGCTTAAAAGTTAATAAAATCATAAAAAATTAATAAACTTAATAAATCTTTTACCTTAATTTATGTATAATCCTCGTCCGCTTTGCTGTTTTGACATTAAGCTAGAGTATTTTTACCTGTGTAGAGATATAGATAAAAGTATTGGCAAGCTAAAAGCTGTTTGCCTAAAAACAGCAAAGAGTAAAGTTTTGTTCTCATGTAAGTGAGGCTTTGGTGACTGAATAAAGCTCGGGATATTCGGGTTTTATGAGATATTATAAACAGGGAGCTTTCTATGAAAGTACGTGCTTCAGTTAAGAAGATGTGTGATGACTGTAAAGTTATCAAAAGAAAAGGCATTGTAAGAGTAATCTGCAAAGTTAAAAAACATAAACAGAGACAAGGATAACCATGGCTCGTATATCAGGTGTTGATTTACCAAAGAAAAAAAGAATAGAATATGGTCTAACATATGTCTATGGAATCGGTCTTCATGCTTCTCGCAAAATATTAGATGCGACAGGTATAGACTATAACAAAAGAGTTTACGAACTAAGCGAAGATGATGTTGCTGCGATCACTAAAGAGATTCGCGCAAGCCATGTAGTAGAGGGTGATCTTCGTAAAAAAGTTGCAATGGACATTAAAGCACTTATGGATTTAGGTTCATACAGAGGTCTTCGTCACCGTCGTGGTCTACCATGTCGTGGTCAAAAAACTAAGACAAATGCGCGTACTCGTAAGGGTAAACGCAAAACTGTCGGCGCAGCGTAAGGATTAGCACATGGCAAAAAGAAAAGCTGTTAGAAAAAAAATAGTAAAGAAAAACATTGCACGCGGTATAGTTCATATCTCTGCATCATTTAACAATACTATCGTAACTATTACAGATGAGATGGGCAATATGATTGCTTGGAGCTCTGCTGGTAGTCTTGGTTTTAAAGGTAGCAAAAAATCTACTCCGTTTGCAGCTCAAGCAGCTGTTGAAGCAGCGGTAGAAAAAGCTCAAGTGCATGGTATTAAAGAACTTGGTATTAAAGTTCAAGGTCCAGGTTCAGGTCGTGAAACTGCAACAAAAGCAGTAGGTTCTATTGAAGGTATCCGTGTAACATTTATGAAAGATGTTACTCCACTGCCACACAATGGTTGCCGCGCGCCTAAGCGTCGTAGAGTTTAAGGAGATTACTAATGGCAAGATATAGAGGTCCAGTAGAAAAAATCGAAAGAAGATTTGGAGTTAGCCTTAACCTAAAAGGGGAGCGTCGTTTAGCAGGTAAATCTGCATTAGAAAAACGTCCATATGCTCCGGGTCAACATGGTCAGCGTCGTAAAAAAGTATCTGAATACGGATTACAATTAAACGAAAAGCAAAAAGCAAAATTTATGTATGGTGTTTCTGAGAAGCAATTCCGTGCATTATTCGTTGAAGCTAAAAGAAGAGAAGGAAATACAGGTACAAACCTTATTACTTTAATTGAGCAAAGATTAGACAATGTTGTTTATCGTATGGGATTTGCAACAACTCGTCGTTTTGCACGTCAACTTGTAACTCATGGTCACCTTTTAGTAGATGGCGCAAAACTTGATATCCCTTCTTACCGTGTAAGACCGGGGCAAAAAGTAGAGATACGTGAGAGTAGCAAAAACAATTCTCAAATTGTTCGTGCTCTTGAACTTACTAATCAAACTGGTTTAGCTCCATGGGTTGATATTGATGCTGATAAAAAATTCGGTATCTTTACTCGTTTACCTGAACGTGAAGAAGTTGTTATCCCTGTAGAAGAGCGTTTAATCGTTGAGCTTTACTCGAAATAATAGTTAAATTAAAGGCGTTAAATGAAAAAAATTAAAACTACTCCACTTGCTCCTCAAGAGTTTGAGGTAGAGCAGATTAGTGAAAATGAAGCTAACATTATGGCATACCCGTTTGAAACGGGTTATGCTATCTCTTTAGCTCATCCACTTCGCCGTTTTTTGTTAAGTAGCTCAGTCGGTTATGCACCGATAGCTATTAAAATTGAAGGTGCTAAGCATGAGTTTGACTCTGTGCGTGGTATGCTTGAAGACATTTCAGATTTTATATTAAATCTAAAAGAGATTCGTTTTAAATTACTTGGCAAAGCTACAGAAACAGAAATAAACTATAGCTTTACCGGTCCATGTACTATCAAGGGAAGTGATCTTACAAATAATGAAGTAGAAATAGTAACTCCGGAAGCTCATCTTGCAACATTAAATGAAGACTCTATATTAAGCTTTAGTATTAAAATCGCACAGGGTATAGGCTATGTAGCGAGTGAAGATACTCATGACGAGTTAGAAGACGGATATATAGCACTTGATGCATATTTTACTCCTGTTCGCAGTGCAACTTATAAAATTGAGAATGTACTTGTAGAGGATAATCCTAACTTTGAAAGAGTAATTATAAATATTAGAACTGATGGACAAATTTCTCCATTAGATGCATTTAGAAATTCACTAGAAGTTATGTATGCTCAATTAGCGGTATTTAATAGTGAGATTAGTGTAAAAGCTCCGACTACAATTGAGAGAGTTGAAGAGAATCCAGATTTAAAAAAGCTGACTGCTCATATTGACAGCTTAGGTTTAAGTGCGAGAAGTTTTAATTGTCTTGATCGTTCAAATATAAAATTAATAGGTGAAATAGCATTGATGAGTATCAATGATCTTAAAAATGTTAAAAACCTAGGTAAAAAATCATATGATGAGATTATCGAGAAACTTCAAGAGTTTGGCTATGAAGTTGGCGGTCATCTTGCAGATGATGTTGTAAGTGCATTAAAAAAGAAAATAGAAGCTTTATAAGCTTGTAAAAAGAGGAATTAGATATGAGACATCGTCATGGATATCGTAAGCTAGGTCGTACAAGCTCGCATCGTGCAGCTTTACTAAAAAACCTTAGCATTTCGTTAATTGAACATGGTAAAATTGAAACTACTGTAGAAAAAGCAAAAGAGTTACGCTCTTATGTTGAAAAACTTATCACAATTGCTGGTAAGAATGATTCAAACGCTCATAAAGCAGTATTCGCGGCGCTTCAAAGTAAAGAAGCAACAAAGACTCTAGTGAATGAGATAGCACCTAAGTACGTTGATCGTCCTGGTGGATATACTAGAATTATTAGAACACGTATTCGCCGTGGTGACGCTACTACTATGGCATTTATTGAATTAGTATAAATTCAATAATAATAGCAAGAGATTCTCTTGCTATAACCTCCAAACTTTCCACATTCCAAAATACTTAAAGTGAGACATTATGAGTAATTTCGCATTTGGAACTTACAGAATCAGCGACTTAAATCCACAGCATATTGAAGCATTAAGAGAAGCAATAGCCTCAGGCATAACCATGATTGACACATCTTCCAACTACATGGACGGCGGTGCCGAGAGAGCAATAGCAGCTGCATTTAGAGGGCTAGATTCATATAAAAAAGATGAAATTGAGATAGTAAGCAAGTACGGTTATCTGCAAGGTACAAATTTATTAAACTATAAAAATAAGCTCTTAAAAATAAAAAATGAACAAGATGTTGTGAAATATAGCCCAGAGTGCTATCACGCTATATCAAAAGAGTTTATGCATGAGCAATTAAGCGATTCTTTGAAAAGATTAGAGACTCAAAAGATAGATTGCTATTTAATTCACAATCCTGAATATTATATTTTAGATGCCATAAACAAAGGAGTCTCAAAAGATGAGAGACTTGATGAGATGTACCGGAGATTGGAAGATGCATTTGTAGGCCTTGAAGAAGAGGTGAAAAAAGGCAGAATCGGCTCTTACGGAGTCAGTTCAAACAGTTTTTCGCTTCCTGAATCAAGCGAAGAGTTTTTGCCATATGAAGATCTCCTCACGCTTGCGCAAAATGCGGCAAATATAGTCAAAAATGCAAAGCATAGTTTTACGACTATTGAACTTCCTATAAATATTTTAGAGAGAGAAGGATTTAAATGTGCTTCATGGGCGAAGAAAAACGCTCTGAGGGTTTTGGCAAACAGACCGTTAAACGCAAAATACGACTCTAAAATGTTTCGCCTGTGTGATTATGATGAGAGCAGAGAGTACTATTACTATCTCAATGAACTTATGGAGACATGTAACAATGAAACATTAAGACCCATGTATAATCTCTTAGAGCAGTTGGATATTAGAAAACATAAGTTTGCATGGATTGGGGATTATGATCTCTTTTTGTTGTCTCAAATTTTGCCTCACATGAAGAAAATATTAGAAAATCTTGGGGAAGAAGATGTGCAAGCTCTACTAAGCTATATAGATATTTATCTTCAAGAGTATAGAAAAATGGTAGCTAGCGAGTGTTCAAAAAAGACAAGAGAAGAGCTAAAAGAATTTTTTAAAGAGTGCAATTCTACTATGCAGGAGTGCGCAATAAGATTTTTAATGCAAAGAGAAAGCATAGATTATATACTTGTAGGTATGAGAAAGAGTGCATATATCGGTCAAATTCTTTCTTTAGAAGAATAAGCAATAATTTTTATCACTTGTTAAGCCAATTTTTCATATCTTGTCGACGCAATAAAAAGATATAAATTTTAAAGGATGGATATGATTCCATTTACAGATGAAGAGTTAATGGCTCCTGTTAGAAGCGTTATAAATAAAGTTCGTCCATCTTTGGCATTAGATGGCGGTGATATAGATTTTTTGACTGTTAGAAATTCAAAAGTATACATACAGCTAAAAGGCGCATGTATCGGATGTGCAAGCAGTGGAACAACTCTAAAATACGGCGTAGAGAGACAACTTAAAATAGATATTCATCCTGAAATTACGGTTATTAATGTACCTGTGGGTATGGAAAACGATATAGATAAATTATAAATAAGTGCAGAACAGAAAATAGTATGGCAATAAGTAAATATAAAACATTATCACAGGCTAAGGATAGCTTTTCCAAGTCAGATTATAAAAATGCATTGGAAAAATTTGCAGCGGTATTACAGAATTTTCCTAACTCAAAAGAGGCCTATAACGGCGTTATTTTGGCGGAGATGGCAATGAGCGGAGAGGGTGGAGCTGAAGCCCTTTTTGACTATTACGAAATATTAAAAGAAGAAGATAAAGAGCAAGCTGACATCATAATGAGCAATATTTTGCAAAATATGGACGGTTCGCTAGAAAAACTAAGAGAAGTGTTTGCAGAACCTTTTCGCGACAGATTAGAGTATGAAGACGGAATTTTATATAAAGATTTTAAAGCAATCATCGACAGTGGCGAGAGTTTTAAGGAAACTTTTGAAAATATTATGTTTTCTACAAAAGTTATTATTACTCAAAGAGAAGATTTTATCGATTTTTTAGACAACCTGATAGAACACGATTTTGCAGAGATGGCGCTTTCTTACTTGGAAAATGCACTGAGCATCTATCCAAGCGATAAGCTTCTTAGAAAACTACTCAAAAAATTAGCAAAAGGCACTAAAATTGAAAATTGAGCTAAGTGATGAAAAGTTTAAATATATAACAGAAAATTCACAAGAGTGTGATTCTGAAACCGCATTTGTGCTTACTCCTCAAAACGAAAAGTTTCTTCAAAATGCAAAAGATAACGGTGCTCATTCGATTATCGATATAAAAGACGTTGCAAAACTTTTCGGAATAGATAAGATAAAAATCGTTGGAATTACCGGAACAAACGGAAAGACTACTATCGCAAGTGCAATCTACTCATTTTTGCTGGATTTGGGCTACAAGGCTGCTATGCAGGGAACGCGCGGCTTTTTTATGAATGATGAGATTATAGAGGGTAAAACACTTACGACCCCGTCCGTTTTAAATACATATAGACACATTTATCAAGCAGTATGTGCAGGATGCGAGTTTTTTATTATGGAAGTAAGTTCACATGCAATCGCTCAAAAAAGAGTGGAGGGTTTAAACTTTGAGCTGAAAATACTTACAAATATCACTCAAGATCATTTGGATTATCATAAAACTATAGGCGAGTACATAGCCGTAAAGAATAGTTTTTTTCAAGATGATGGAAAAAAACTGATTAACAAAGATGAGCCAAAAGCCTCTTTTACAATTAAAAATACTTTCACATACGGTATAGAAAATTCGGCAACATATAGACTAATCGCCTACTCTCTAAACAACGCAACAAGCGGAATTATCCAGTACTTCGGCGAAATGGTTCCTTTTACAGCTTCTTTGCATGGATTTTTCAACCTTTACAATCTTATGGCGGCAATTGCAGCGACACACATCTTAAGCGGAAAAAAACTGGAAGAAGTTTGTGATGTAGTTGAAAATTTTGCAGGTGTGAGCGGACGGATGGAGCAGGTTAGCGAGACTCCAAATGTAATTGTCGATTTTGCCCATACGCCTGATGGGATACAGCAAGTTTTAAATGCACTTAAAGAGAAAGAACTTTTAGTCGTTTTTGGAGCAGGCGGAGACAGAGATAAAACGAAGAGACCTCTTATGGGAAGAGTAGCTGCAAGTTTGGCGAAAAAACTCTACATAACAAGTGACAATCCGAGAAACGAAGACCCCCAAGATATTGTAAATGAGATCTTGGTCGGAATTGAAGATAAAAGTATGGTAAATGTTGAGTTAAACAGAAGAAAAGCTATTGAAATGGCACTCAGTGATCAGCAAGAGGATGAGGTTGTCGTTATTCTGGGAAAAGGGGATGAAGCTTACCAAATCATTTATGATAAAGAGTTCCCTTTTGATGATAGAGAAGTTGTAAGAGAGCTTATAAAAAATAGAAGTGAAAAAACTTCTTGATATGCATTATTTTTTATGATGTTATTTTTTGATATAATTGCGAAAAATTTTAAAAAGGGTACTATAATTATGGGAATTCCTCAACCGGCATTTTATATATTTAAATGTGAACAATCGGCTCCTCCGGGTATGCCAAAACCATCATGTGTTACACCGCAAACGCAAGATTTATTTCAGCATTTGGCACAAAAACTGATGAAAGAGGGCGTAATGGGCACGATTCAACCGATTCGTACGTCATGTTTAAATCGTTGTACTGCAGGACCTGTTATGCTTGTTGAGCCGGGACATTTTATGTATGCCGCTCTTACAAAAGAGAAGATTGACAGAATTATAGAAGAGCATTTAATCGGCGGAAAAGTTGTAGAAGAGTATCTAATAAGTGCTGACATGTGGGATGATCCAATCTCTCCATGTGAGATGAAAAAACAGATGGGAATGTAAAAAAATGATGATAGAAATGTTGTACAGCAAAATTCATCGTGCTACGGTAACGGATGCCAACTTAAATTATGTAGGCTCTATAACAATAGATGAAGAGCTTATTGAAGCTTCAAAGATGAGAGTTGGACAAAAAGTTGAGATACTAAACATCAATAACGGCGAGAGATTTTCAACTTATGTTATTTTAGGCGAGCGAGGCAAGAGAGATATTTGCCTAAACGGTGCAGCTGCAAGAAAAGTTCACAAAGGCGATAAAATCATTATAGTTGCATACGCTACATATGATGAATCTGAGTTGTCAAACTATAAGCCGAAAGTTGTTTTAGTAGATGAAAACAACGATATCGAAGAAATTTTAGAAGAGATTTAACAATGTTTGGAAATTTAGGCGACATGGGCAAGATGCTTGAGGGAATGCAGGAGAATGCTAAAAAACTTCAAGCAGAACTAGAGTCTAAAATTTTTAAAGTAAAAAGCGGCGGCGGTATGGTCGAAGTTGAAATGAACGGCAAGGGGGAAGTCATAGATATAAACATTGACGACTCGCTTTTGAATGATAAAGAGTCACTTCAGATTTTGCTTATCGGTGCAATCAACGATGCAAATAAGATGGTAGAGCATAATAGGCAAAATAGTGCATTTGGGATGCTAGGCGGTATAAATCCGTTTGGGAGCAAGTAAGGTGCTTAGGCTATTTTTAGCACTAAACTTTCTTTTTTTAAACCTTTTTGCGTGTGATGGCGGTTTTGAGTCTTGCAGATCAAAAGTCGTTGACTCTGAGTCAATCATAAATCAAACACTTCAAATTCCAGTACAAAATAATCAAAGAATCATTTTTTCTAAAACTGCTCCAAATATGAAAATTATTAAACATGATCCATACCTTTCTCTCTATCTAGTAGAAGATACGAAAAAATTTAAATATCCTTTTAGAATCAATATGAATTATGCGATGGGAACGTTAGGCGTCGATAATCATAGAGTTGTTGAGGGAAAGATTTTAAAAAAACAGATAGGCTTAGAGAGTTTTGCAACATTTAGCGAGAAGCTCTCAACTCCAAGTTTACTCTTAAACAGCTGCTGTGCTCTTGAGGGAATCGTAACAGAGCGAGGAATTATCGAAAAAGAGTATATAGATAGATTTTTAAAAGCAAAAATCATCTCTTATGCAGATTTTGGTATAAGAGTTAAAGCCGTTGGCTCTCTCTCTGTTGTTGGCAGCATTAACCCTTTTATGGAAAATAATCCGTTTATGAAAGATGATATTATTTTAGAACTTGACGGAAAAAAAGTAAAAAATGCTTCAAAACTTGCACGTGATATCCTCTTTAGCCAAATAGGCTCTATGCATAATGTAAAGATAAAAAGGGGTGAGAAGACACTCGTTGTGGCTGTAAAAAGTCAAAAAAGAGTGGGCGGCGGTTTTATGGGCGATAGCTTCTTGGAGTATTTCGGCATCTCGTTTGATAAAAATTTGGTAATAATAAAAATTGAAAAAAGTGCCGAGCCTTATGGTCTTAAAGTGGGCGATAAACTTATTCAAATCGGTACAAAGAGTGTTAAAAACGATGAAGATATATCTAATGCTGTAGAGGGCGGAAAAAAATCAATAAATCTTCTTTTTGAAAGAGATCACTTTCAGTTTTTTGTGAAACTTAATTAGATAGAATTCCGAATGCAAAATTTTGAGAATTTTTTATTAAACCACTTACCGAAATCACAAAGCTTTCATCCAATTTATGAAACTGCACTTCAAAAGATGCTCATTGCAGGCGGAAAAAGATTTCGTCCGGCACTTTTACTCGGTGTGGTAAATGCATATAATCCTCTGATGAGAGACGGAGCATATCATGCGGCATACGCTATTGAGTTGCTTCATACCTATTCGCTTATTCATGATGATTTGCCTGCCATGGACAATTCGCCTCTCCGCCGAGGAGAGCCGACGCTGCATGTGGTATTTGATGAGGTAACTGCGATTTTAGTCGGAGACGCACTTAATACATACTCTTTTGAAGTTTTGAGCAATGCGCCTTTTAGCGACTACACAAGAGTTGCTTTAATCAGGGAGTTGGCAATCAATGGCGGGTTAAATGGAATGGTTTTGGGACAGGCGATAGACTGCTACTTTGAAAACAAACCGCTTTCCATTGAAGATGTACGAGTTTTACATATAAATAAAACTGCAAAACTTATTGCGGCATCGCTTAAAATGGGGGCTATCATTGTAGGTCGTGAAGATTTGGTTGATAGGCTTTATGATTTTGGTATAAAACTTGGGCTTCTGTTTCAAATCCAAGATGATATTTTAGATGTTACACAAAGTAGCGAGGCGGCAGGAAAACTTACAAATAATGATGAAGCAAAAAATAGTTTTGTAACGCTTCTTGGGTTAGATAAGGCATTAAAAGAGGCGGATGCTTTGGCAGAGACACTTACAAAAGAGTTGGAAAGTTTTGATAAAAATTTAAGAGACGGCTTGTCTTTACTGCTCATTGAGTATATAAACAGACATAAGGGTTCGGTCTGACGCTTTATAGCGTCAAGCTTTAGTGCCATAGCGGCTAGCGAAGATGGCGGAATTACTTCCGACATCGTTTAATAAGATGAAGGGTTTCCTTCATTTTATGAAATAAAATAAAGGAACTAACATGAGTAATCAAATACGCCAAAAAATGGCAGACACTATAAGATTTTTAGCAGCCGATATGGTTCAAGCTGCAAATTCAGGTCATCCGGGCGCACCGATGGGACTCTCTGATATTGCTGTAATTTTAAGTGAACAGCTCAGCCACAATCCAAAAAATCCATCATGGTTAAATCGTGACAGATTGGTTTTTTCAGGCGGACATGCTACGGGACTTATCTACTCTCTTTACTATCTTTGGGGGTACGGTTTGACTATTGATGACTTGAAAAACTTTCGTCAACTAGACTCAAAAACTCCTGGACACCCTGAATTTGGGCATACTGCAGGTATTGAGATAACTACTGGACCTTTGGGTCAGGGTGTCGCAAATGCAGTCGGTTTTGCGATGGCTTCAAAATTTGTGGGCGCACAGGTAAATTCCCAAACGGCAGAGCTTATCAACCATAATGTTTACTGCTTATGTGGTGACGGGGATTTAGAAGAGGGGGTCAGTTATGAGGCTTGTTCAATAGCAGGACACAATAAACTTGACAATTTAATCCTTATTTATGATTCTAATCGCATTACTATTGAGGGCTCAACAAGTTTGAGTATAAGTGAAAATATTCGCCTTCGTTTTGAGTCGCAAGGCTGGGATGTTTTAGAGTGTGACGGTCATGATTTCAATGAGATTGAGGATTCTATTAGAACTGCAAAAGGCAACTCAAAACCGACTATTATCATAGCAAATACAACTATTGCAAAGGGTGCAGGCAAACTTGAAGGTTCTCACCACTCACATGGCGCTCCTCTTGGAGACGAAATAATTGCTGAGGCAAAGAGTGCTTGCGGATTTGATGCGACAAAATGTTTTCATGTAGATGAGGATGTGCTTGCTCATTTCAGATGTGCCCTTGAAAGGGGAGATTTGGCAGAGCGTGAGTGGATTCATAGTCTTAAAACTCTTCCTTTGATGGAGCAAAATGAAGCTTTAGCAGCTCTGCAAAATCCTGATTTTTCAAGAATTCAGTGGCCCACTTTTGACAAAGCTGATGCAACAAGAAACACAAACGGAAAAATCTTAAACGCAATTGCAAGAGCAATTCCGAGCTTTTTAGGCGGTAGTGCAGACCTTAGCCCATCTAACAAAACAGAACTTGTGGATATGGGTGTTTATCCAAAAGGCAGAAATATCTACTTTGGAATCCGTGAACATGCTATGGCTTCAATTGTAAATGCTATGGCACTTTACGGACCGCTTATGCCTTTTTCGGCTACGTTCTTTGTCTTTTCGGACTACCTAAAGCCGGCGGCTAGAATTGCCGCACTTACGGGAATTCAGCAGTTCTTTATCTGGACGCATGACAGTATCGGAGTAGGTGAAGATGGACCGACACATCAGCCCATAGAGCATTTAAGCCAGTTTCGTGCACTTCCAAACTTCTACGTATGGCGTCCTGCTGATGGAGCGGAAAATATTGAAGCATGGAAAGTGGCACTTAGCATGAAAAAATCTCCATCAGCATTCGTCTGTTCAAGACAAAACCTCTCTATCCTTCCGACTCCTATCAAAGGAAGTGCGGCACAAGGCGGATATTTGCTAGCAAGTGATGAGAATGCAACATTGACTTTAATGGCATCGGGTTCTGAAGTTGAACTCTGCCTTAAAGTAAAAGAGGCACTAAACGCAAAAGGCGTACATGTAAATGTAGTTTCAGTTCCATGTTATGACCTTTTCATAGAGCAAGATAAATCTTATATAGACTCAATAATTAAACAAGATAGTAAAAAAGTTGCTATAGAAGCAGCAAGAGGTTTAGAGTGGTATAAACTTGCCGATGAAGTTATCGGCATGGATACATTCGGCGCTTCAGCTCCTGCGGATAAACTGTTTGCAAAATTTGGTTTTTCGGTTGAGGGTGTTTTAGAAAAAATTAAATAGTTTTACTCATAGGCATAAAGTGCCTATGTTGTGAATTGACTACTCTTTTTTCAAACTCACTTCTTCAAGCAGACTTAAAAATCCATCCACTTCACGGCTTCCTCTGTCTTCGTAGATAATCGTACCGTCACTCTTTAAAAAGTAGTGTCTTGGCACACCTTGAGTCGTAAATTTACTTGGTATTTTGTGTCTGTCTCTTGACATGTAGAGTAAAACATACTCTTGATTTAGTCTCTTAATCACATGTTTTTTTGATAGTGTCATATCTTTAAATCTCTCGCACCATCTGCATACGTCCGCACCGATGAAAAGATAGACCATTTTTTTCTCTTTTTGGGCTTGTTTGAGTGCCGCATCATAATCATTAAGCCAATTCAGCTCCGTACTAAAAAGAGCAGAGCTAAAGAGCAAAGATGCAACAATAAAAAGTTTTATTTTATGCATATGTATCCAAACTGACCTCTATCACAGGTTCGGGAGTAGTCTGCGATGGCGTGTCGGTTTGCGTTTGTGCCGCTTTTGGTGCAGGGATATCACCTAACTGCTTTCCTGAGGGCTGCTGTATGATTTGTGGCTCCTCACCTTTTGTTTCTTGCGACGAACTTGCATCGGGTTTGCCGATTTGAACTTGATTTGAATAAGGTGATTGAAAAATATAGCGAGTTACTTCCATAACTTCCTCCTTCTTCTTTTTACACTATAATAACATAAATATAAAAAGCAAAAAATAAAAAATTTTAGTTGGAGAATTTTATGGTGGCGAAGATTTATTTTGGCTCACAAGAAGCGGCAAAAACAGAGTATCAAGAGAGAGTAAGTCCATATAGCGGCGAAGTAGTTTCAAGATCTCATGTTTGTGATGCGGAGGATGCAAAAAAGGCTTTAAATATAGCAAAAGAGGCAGCAAAAGAGGCAAAAAAAACAACACTTTCGCAGAGATGCAACTGGCTTTTGGATGTTGCTCAAAAGCTAAGAGAGTCTAAGGAGGAGATGGCAAAAACCATAACAGACGAAGTGGGTAAGCCTATAACATTTTCACGTATTGAAGTTGAGAGATGTATTGAGACTCTTACACTCTCAGCCGAGACGATGAGAACGATGCACGGTGAGACTATAAATACCGATGCGATGAACAGCGGAAAAAAAACAATCTCCTATTTTGTAAGAGAGCCTGCAGGTGTTGTCGTGGCAATCACTCCTTTTAATTTCCCGCTAAATCTTGTGGCACATAAGTTAGCTCCTGCTTTGGTTGCCGGAAATGCAGTTGTGCTTAAGCCGACTCCTGAAGCCCCATTAACTGCCTATAAGTTTGCAAAACTATTTATCCAGAGCAAATATGCCATTAAAGATGCGCTAAGCGTAGTTTACGGAGATGCAGAGGTTGGAAATACGTTAGTAACAAGCGATATTCCAAGGGTTATAAGTTTTACGGGGAGTGTAACTGTAGGAAATATAATCGCAAGAAGTGCAGGAATAAAAAAGATATCTCTAGAGCTTGGCGGAAATGCAGCAACTTACATAGACGAGAGTGCAGATCTAGATTTGGCATCCCAAAGATGTGCGTTGGGTGCTTTTGTAAACTCCGGTCAGGTTTGCATCTCTCTTCAGCGTATCTATGTCAATGCGAAAGTTTATGATGAGTTTGCGGCAAAGATGGCGCAAGAGAGTAAAAAACTCATTGTCGGCTCTCCATATAACGATGATACTTTTATGGGTCCGCTTATTAATGATGAAGCCTGCATTAGGGCTATGAACTGGGTAGAGAGTGCCATAAAAGAGGGTGCAGTGCCTATGCTTGCTCCGCAAAAGGATGGGAAAATCTTCTATCCATGTGTAATGGCGGATGTTCGTGATGATATGGCGATTGTCTGCGAAGAGGTTTTTGCCCCGATAGTTTCGCTTATAAAAGTAGATAGTTTTGACGAAGCAGCATCAAAGATAAATAATTCACCTTACGGTCTGCAGTTCTCAATCTTTACAAATGATTTGGCTCTCACAAAAAGAGCGATTTATGAGCTTGATGCAGGCGGAGTCGTTATTAACGATATGCCGACTTTGCGTTTTGATATTCAGCCGTACGGCGGAGTAAAGCTTAGCGGTGTAGGACGAGAAGGTCCACGATTTGCTATTGAAGAGATGAGCGAGATTAAGAGTGTCGTAATCTGTTAAAGGCACTTCATTGTAACTCAAAAGAGATGCTTGTGTCTTTTAAACACTTATATCACGATTTTTAGATATAATCGCGCAATTTTTATAATAAGAGATATGCTTATGGATATTAGAGAAGAGTTTTTAAGATTTTTTGAATCAAAAAACCATGATAGAGTAGCAAGTGCTCCGCTTGTTCCTGATGATGCAACACTGCTTTTTAACAATGCGGGCATGGTGCCTTTTAAGTCAATTTTTACAGGCGAAGTACCGGCTCCTCACAATCCGCGTGCAACTTCATGTCAGACATGTATTCGTGCAGGCGGAAAGCATAATGACCTTGAAAATGTAGGTTACACCGCAAGACACCACACTTTTTTTGAGATGCTTGGCAATTTTAGCTTCGGCAACTACTTCAAAGAAGATGCAATCGACTATGCTTGGGAGTTTATAACCGAGGTTATGAAATTTCCAAAAGAGAAGCTTTGGGTAACCGTTCATGAGAGCGATGATGAAGCTGAGATGCTATGGCAGAAGCATGTAAGTCTTGACAGAATCATGCGTCTAGGCGATAAAGATAACTTTTGGCAGATGGGCGATACAGGACCGTGCGGACCGTGCAGCGAGATATTTTTTGACCAAGGTGCAGAGAGTTTTAGCGGACCTGAAGATTATATGGGCGGAGACGGCGACAGATTTTTGGAAATTTGGAATCTTGTGTTTATGCAGTATGAGAGAAGTGCGGACGGCAAACTGACTCCTCTTCCAAAACCATCTATTGACACAGGCATGGGGCTAGAGCGTGTTGTCGCAATCAGCGAGGGCGTTACAAGCAACTACTCTTCATCTCTTTTTATGCCGATTATCAAAAAAGTTGAAGCACTTATAGGTAAAGAGTATGTTTACGCTAGCGGCGCGTCTTACCGTGTTATAGCCGACCATATAAGAACGGTACTCTTTTTACTTGCTCAAGGTGTAAACTTCTCAAACGAGGGACGTGGTTATGTTCTTCGTCGTATCTTAAGAAGAGCCGTTAGACATGGATATCTTTTAGGGTTTAGCGAACCGTTTATGCACAAACTCGTAGATACGGTTGTAGCGATTATGGGTAAAGAGTATGACTATTTGGCTCTAAAATCAAATGCCGTAAAAGAGCAGATAGAGCTTGAAGAGGCGAGATTTTTCAAAACTATCGCATCTGGAATCGAGCTTTTCAATGCTGAACTTGAAAATACAAAAGAGGTTTTCAGCGGAGAGGTTGCGTTTAAACTTTATGACACTTTTGGTTTTCCGCTTGACTTGACTGAAGATATGCTGAGAGAGAAAGATCTCAAACTGGACTCTGCTAAATTTGAAGAGTTGATGAGCGAGCAGCGCACTCGTGCAAAAGCTGCTTGGAAAGGCAGCGGAGACGATGCAGTTCACGGAGATTTTAAAGAGCTTTTAGAGAAATTCGGCGAAAACAGTTTCGTGGGATATGAGAGCACAAAACAAAAAAGTAAAGTTTTGGCACTTTTAGATGAGAGCTACCATCATGCAGAGAAACTCTCATCAGGCACAAACGGCTGGGTATTTTTAGATATTACTCCTTTTTATGCTCAAAGTGGTGGGCAGTGCGGAGATAGCGGGGAGTTGGCAGGCTTTGCAAAAGTAAGCGATACTAAGAAATTTTTTGGACTGAACTTGTCACAAATCTTGGTAGAAAAAGAGCTAAAAGTCGGCGATGAAGTTGAGGCTGTTGTAGATATTTCAAGAGGCGAGATAACTAAACACCACTCGGCGACTCACTTGCTTCATGCAGTTCTTTTCGATGTTTTGGGAGACCATATTTCTCAAGCAGGTTCTTTAGTGGAAGCGACAAGACTAAGATTTGACTTCTCTCATCCAAAAGCACTTTCTCATGCAGAGTTGGTAGAGATAGAGACAAGAATAAATTATGAAATTATGCGTGGAATCTCAGCAAATACAGAGGTTATGAGCATAGACGAAGCGAAAAAATCTGGTGCAAAAGCTCAGTTTGGCGAGAAATACGGCGATGAGGTTCGCGTTGTAAGTTTTGGAGATACGAGCATAGAGTTCTGCGGCGGTGTACATGTAGACAATAGTGCAGTTATCGGCTCGTTTATCATCACAAAAGAGAGCGGTGTAAGTGCAGGTGTGAGACGTATAGAAGCTGTTTGCGGACATGCGGCGTATGAGCATTTTACACAGCAGAGAGTTCTCATAAAAGAGATAGAAGCAGAGGTAAAAAATCTTGATGTTATGGCAGGTATAAGCAGACTTAAATCCAACATAACAGAGCTTAAAAAAGAGCTTCATGATGCTCAAAACAGTATAAAAACAGATATAAAAATAGAGCAAATCAATGGTGTAAGCGTTGTTGTAGATGAGCTTGCAAACGGCGATATCAAAGAGAAGATTGATGAGCTTAAAAACCAAAATGAGAAGCTTTGCGCAATACTTTTTCAGGTAAAAGACGACAAAGTGATGATGGCTGCTGGTGTAAAAAATTCAGATGCAAAAGCGGGTGATTGGATAAAACACATTGCTCCATTACTTGGCGGCGGCGGCGGCGGTAGAGCAGATTTTGCTCAAGCAGGCGGAAAAGATATTACAAAACTTCAAGAGGCTAAAGCCGAGGCTCTTAAATATATAACAGGGATTTTATCTTAGTGCAAGAATTTTTTTTAGAATACAAAGTCATAATTGTCTTCTTGCATGTTATAAGTGCAGTCGTGTGGGTTGGCGGTATGATAGCAATGCGATTTGCCGCACATCAATCATTTCTAAAAATAGAATCACCGCATAAACGCTTAGAGCATATCGCTTATGCGTTAGGGCGACTCTTTAACATAGTACTTCCTTTTGTAATTATTCTAATAGTAACCGCAATTTTTATGATAAAAGGGTATGGACTCTCACAAAGCAATTTTGCCCCATTTTCGCATCTAAAAGAGGGTATTTGGACTCTTATGTTTGTAAATTTAGCGATTATGATTTATAGAAGAAACAGAGGTGAAATGCTCCTAAACAAAGGCGATATGGTAGGCGCTAAAGCTCAGATAGAACTTATCGGAAAATTCATGGTGCCTCTAAATATAATACTCGGAATAACCGCTATATTTATAGGAACGTACCTCTCAAGCAGTCTATAATGATAAGACTTGCTTCCTCTTCAACAACCCGTGCACAGCTTTTAAGTGATGCCGGAATTACGTTTATGCAAGAGAGTGCTGATTTTGACGAGGATAGCATAATCGCAACTTCTGCTAAAAATTTTGTCTACCTTGCGACTATCGGAAAATATGAGGCAAATCTAAAAAAGTTTGGATATGAAGATTATCCGCTTTTGGTTGCCGATACTGTCGTAACTTCACGAAACAGGATTTTAAGAAAAGCAAAATGCATTGATGATGCACGCAATATTTTACTTACACAAAGCGGAAATATAACAAGCATAATTACATGTATGATATATCAATCAAAAAATATGAAAATTATAGATATCTCTACGACTGATTATATTTTTGATACTTTTGATTTGGATGATGTAGAAATTTATCTTCTAAATGGGGATTGGCAAGGCAAAGCCGGAGCATGTATGGTTGAGGGCTTTTGCAAACGCTACATCAAAAGCGTAAAAGGGCATGAGAGTACCGCTATGGGCTTAAATGTAGAAATATTAAAAAGATTTATTCTAAATAAATAGTGATATAATAAAAATCATATGATTTAAGGGACTAGTTATTTTAAAGCTTCAAAAATATTCAATGGTTGGGATTATTGTTATTTTCATTTTCATTGGTTGGTTTTATCTTGAGTTTATCATCAAAGAAAAAAACAAACTAAGAGACGAAAATTACAGATCAGAAGCACTTCTTATGCAAAAAAAAGCAGACTCCTTGATTTTGGCAAAACAAAAATCTACTGTTGCGATTGCACTAAGTATGGCAAATGATAAAAATCTTTCAAATGACATCTTAGAAAATAACATATCTCAACACGGTTATGAAGATTTAATCTCAAAGTTGAATGAGTACACATTCTATAAAAATATTTGGGTGCAGATATTTGATAAAGATTTAAACTCCATGTATAAAAGTTGGGATAAGACTAAAGGTGAAAATAAAAAAGAGTTTAGAGGGGATATACTTAAAGCAGTATTGCTGAAAAAACCGCTTTTCTCCATAAACTCAGGAATGCATGACCTCTCGATTCGTGCCATTGTGCCGCTATTTAGAGAAGACGAAAATATTGGGGCTATTGAAGTTATATCTCACTTTAATTCAATATCAAAAGAGATGCAAAATTTTGGTATTGAATCGGTTGTTGTTTTAGAAAAAGAGCAAAATAAGTATTTGAAAAATCCTTTTACAAAAATGTTTATTGACAAATATTATGTTGCAAACTTTGATGCATCCGATGCCATTAGAGAGTATTTAAGAAAAGAGGGTATTGAAAACTATTTTAACTCTTCATATAAAATAAAAGACAATTATATAATAGCTACAAATGAATTAAAAGATATGGATAATAGAGTTATCGGTTACTACATTATGTTTAAAGATTTAGAGAGTGTTTCCAATAAAAATTTAGATTTTTTTATGATTAAATGGATTGCCCTTTCAGTGCTTGGGCTTTTGATATTTGTGGCGGTGATAGTAAATGTAATTTATATTAGAAATAAAAAACAAAAAATGTACTATAAAAATATTATAGATTCATCTTCAAACATAGTGATTGTGCTTGATAAAAACAGCATTATAGACGTTAACAAGAAATTTTTTGAATATTTTTATAACTATACAACGTTAGAAGGGTTTAAAAAAGAGCATAAATCCATAAGCGATTTCTTTGTAAAAGAGGATGGATATGTCTGTGAAGATGCAGATGGATCAGACTGGATTGAATGCCTAATAAAAAACCCTCATAAAAATCAGATTAAAATACGCTACGATTCAAAAGAGTACTATTTTAGCGCCGGAGTTTCTCTTATATCTGAGCAAGATGAGCACTATAGCGCTATATTCGCAGATATAACAAAAGAGAAAATCTACCAACAAGAGTTAGAATATATAAATGTAACCGACACATTGACAAAAATCGGGAATCGCTATTACTATAATCAACAGATAAAAAAAGAGGTCGCAAATTCAAACCGTTACTCCTATCCGCTGTCTTTGGTTATATTTGATATAGATTATTTTAAAAAAATAAATGATGAACATGGGCATGATATCGGAGATAAGATTCTTATTGAATATGCAGAATTTATAAGTTCACATTTACGAGAAGGTGATGTTTTTTGTAGAATAGGAGGAGAAGAATTTACAATTATTCTTCCACATACAAACAAAGAAAATGCTTATTACATCATTGATAAGATGAGAGGAAAAATAGAAGCATATAAAGAGATAGTTCCCGTTACAATGAGTTTCGGAGTTGCTGAATATGTAAAAGATGAGAGTTTGGAGCTTTTTTTCAAAAGAGCTGATGAAGCTCTGTATGAGGCAAAAAATAGCGGTAGAAACAGGGTTATGGTTAAATGATGTATTATGAGAATGAGCTGATGGCTCTAAAAAAATCTAAAAGATATAGAACTAGAGAAGTTGTAGATAACAATATTTTGGATTTTGCATCCAATGATTATTTGGGACTCTCCCACAACAAAGAGCTACATGTTGCTACATGTAGAGTGCTTTCAAATATGCCTCTACACAGCTCAAAAGCTTCACTATTGGTTAATGGCTATCATCAAATTCACAAAGATTTTGAAGATGCTTTATGTGAGGCAAACGGCTTTGAAGACGGAGTTATTTTAGGAAGCGGATTTAATGCGAATTTGGCTCTTATTGAATCACTTGTGCGAAGAGGCGATACTCTTTTTATGGATGAGAAGTATCATGCTTCAGGAGTTTTAGCAACAAGACTTAACGGGATGGATGTTAAATTTTTTGCACATAACGACATGGTAGAGTTGGAGGAGTTGCTGGGGGCATCTAATTCAAAGAGAAAAATAGTTGCAGTTGAGGGGATCTACTCCATGGACGGCGATCTTGTCTCAAAAGAGGTATTTGAAATCTGCGATATGCATGATGCTATTTTGATAGTTGATGAAGCACATAGCAGCGGTGTTGTGGGCAAAAAGCTTATGGGAGTTTTTGACTACTATGACATATCGATAAAACCAAACCATATAAAAATGGGAACACTGGGTAAGGCGTATGGGAGTTTCGGAGCGTTTATACTTGCATCTTCACACATCGTAGAGTATCTTATAAATCGTGCAAAACCAATTATTTACGCAACTTCGCTCTCTCTTTACGACACGCTTTTGGCACACAATGCATTAAGATACATGTTAGAAAACACTGAGCTGCTAAAGAGTGAGATAAAGGAGAGACAAGAGATTGTTTATGAGGAGTTGGGAATTCACATAGATGGTCTAATAGCTCCGATAGTTATCAATGATAATGAAAAAGTGATGCAAATCCGTGATACTCTAAAATCTCTGGGCTATGCGGTCGGCGGTATAAGACAGCCGACGGTTGAGCGTGCCATTATAAGAGTTATAGCAAGGGTGGGAATTAGTTGCGATAAGTTAAGAGAGCTGTGCATAAATTTAGCTAAAATAAAACAATGAATATCTCAAAACTGCAAATAACAATTGACAAAAAAAAATTGGTGGATATCAGTTTTGATATCTCTTCTTCACTTGCTCTTGTCGGGCAAAGCGGAAGTGGTAAAAGTTTGACTATAAAAGCACTTCTTGGAATGCTGCCTCGAGGCATGGAGTTGGAGTTAAAACATGACAGCGGCTTTGAGCTAATCACCGGAGAGACTCTGGCGTTTGTGCCTCAAAACCCTTTTACGGCACTCTCTCCTCTTACAAAGATAAAAAAGCAGTTTTTTATTCCGCTGCCAAAAGTTGAGAAACTTTTTATGCAGGTGGGGCTTGATAGCACACTTTTGGAGAGATTTCCGCCGGAGCTTTCAGGCGGACAGCTTCAAAGGGTGGTTATTGCCATGGCTCTAAGTCATGAACCGAAGCTTATTTTGCTTGATGAACCGACAACGGCGTTAGATCCTGATACTAGGGTGATGATTTTGACTTTATTAAAAACTCTTCAAAGTGAGTTTGGTTTTAAGATACTTTTTGTGACACACGATATGAATTCTGCTAAAATTTTGTGTCAAGATATTTGTGTTATAAAAGAGGGCAGAGTTGTAGAGAGCGGAAAGATGGATAGTGTATTGCAAAATCCGTTTGTCGAATATACAAAAATTTTAATCGATGCAAATTTTGCAAATAGGAAATTTAGAATATGAAATTTATAAAAAAATTATTTTTTACTACACTTTTTATTGGTCTTGTAGCTCCATTTTTGATACTTGGCTATTTTTTGAGTGAATTTAATTATGACATATCTTCACTTATTGAGTACAATCCTCCCGTTACGACAAGATTTTACGATAAAAACGGTGAGAAAATAGCAAATATTTTTGATAAAGAGCATAGATACTATGCGACATTTGATGAGATTCCGCCGAGAGCGGTAGAGGCTCTTTTGGCAATAGAAGATACAACTTTTTTTGAACATCCCGGTATAAACGTAGATGCTATTTTTAGAGCAATTATAAAAGATATTCAAGCCGGAAAGTTGGTTGAGGGTGCAAGTACTATTACACAACAGTTGGTAAAAAACAGACTACTGAGCAGAGAGAAAAAGATATCAAGAAAAGTCAAAGAGGTTATCTACTCTCTTAGAGTAGAGGTGGCACTCACAAAAGAGGAGATACTTGAGAGATACTTAAATGAGATCTATTTCGGACATGGATATTATGGTATAAAAACCGCAGCGGACGGTTATTTTCATAAAAAATTATCTGAACTAACTCTCAAAGAAATGGCAATTCTTGTAGGTCTGCCTAAAGCCCCAAGCACATATACGCCTACTAAAAATTATGAGATATCTATGGGCAGGGCAAACCGTGTAGTTTCAAGGATGTACGCTCTTGGCTGGATAGATGAAGATACACACAACCGTGCACTTTTGGAAAAACCGATTGTTTTTGATGACACGCTTACGCAAAATAGTGCTCCTTTTGTAGTTGATGAAGTTTTAAGAAGAGCACAAGAGTTGGGCATAGATGATATAAAAACCGGTGGTTATGAGATATACACAACGATTGATATGAGGCTTCAAGAGGCAGCCGGAGATTCACTTAAAAAAGCTTATGACATGTCTATCGAGAGAATGAAGAGCTATAAGATTGATGCTCAAACTTTAGAGGAAAAGATAAAACTTTTAAATGGCGCATTTGTTTCACTTGATTCCAAAACAGGAGACATTTTAGCACTTGTGGGTAGTGTGGATTATCAAAAAAATTCATATAACAGAGCAACACAGGGGCGTCGTCAGCCGGGTTCTGCATTTAAACCTTTTATATATCAAGTCGCAATAGATTTGGGTTACTCCGGTGTAACGGAACTTGTTGACATTGCCAAAACATACACCTACGAGAGAGACGGTGAAGTGATTACATGGCAGCCTAAAAATTATGAAGAAGATTATCAGGGTGTTCTAACACTCAGAGAAGCACTGGTTCACTCAAGAAATCTTGCGACAATTAATCTTGTAAGTGATATCGGACTAGGGCAGGTTGTTAAAGAACTTAAGAAATTCGGCATGTCAAATATTCCGGAAAATCTCTCTCTTTCACTTGGGACTATCTCTCTCTCGCCGTTGGAACTTGCAAAATTTTATACCTCCTTTTCAAATGAAGGCGTACAGGTTGAGCCTAATCTAATAAGATATATAGATAAAAAAGAGAAAAGAGTTTACGAGAAACAAGAGAGTAGTAAGTTTATTACCCAAAAAACACAAGCTTATATTATGACATCGATTTTAAAAGATGTTGTAGAGAGAGGAACAGGAAAACAGGCCAGAGTCGATGGCATAGAGATCGCAGGAAAAACAGGAACGACAAATAGCAATGTTGATGCTTGGTTTGCAGGGTATTCGCCTACCGTGCAGAGCGTTGTTTGGTTTGGAAATGACGATAACACACCTATGTATAGAATGGAGACGGGAGGCAGAATCGCCGGACCTGCTTTTGCAATGTACTATAAACGATTAATTGAACTGTATCCTCAGATTCAGAGAAAATTTGATGTTCCTGATGGAATTATAGCAGTAGATATAAACGGCAAAAAAGAGTATTTTAGCGAGATATCAAAGCCGCCTCGTGCAGAATCTAAGGCTAATGCAGAAGAGAAACTCCTTTTTTAGGATGGTTTCTCAAACTATATTTTTTATTTTTAGATATTGCCTAAGTTTATAGCGAGATAGCTGTTATAAGCTATGTAGCAGAGAATGAAAGCAGTTCCCATGGCTCTGCTAATTACGCCATCTTTTTTTGGTTTAAATCCGTATGCCATTGCTAAGAGCATAACACTAAGAAGAAGCATGATAATCCAATCTCTTTGCAGTACTTCAGACGGAATATTTTGCATAGGATTTATAACTGTAGCGATGCCGATTACTGCAAGCAGATTAAACATATTTGAACCTACAACATTTCCTATAGCGATATCATGTTCTCCTTTTTTTGCGGCAATGACCGATGCGGCTAACTCAGGCAGTGATGTACCAAGTGCTACTATTGTCAGTCCGATGATAAGGTCGCTTACTCCAAATTCATGTGCAATACCCACGGCACCCCAGACCAGAATTCTTGAGCTAATGATTAATAAAATAAGACCGATGCCAACCCAGACAATCCCATCTTTTAAGCTCATGATATGCTCTTTGAGTTCGCTTTCCAACTCATCCTCTAAGCTATCGCCTTTGTTTTTAATAGCAGCATAAACAGACCATCCGACAAGGACAAAGAAAGCACCTAGCAGCACAATACCCTCGATTAGGGTTAGCGTATCATCTATAAGCAGGTATCCGGTTACCAAAACAATTAAAATAAGAAGAGGAAGCTCTTTTTTTACTATTTTCGAATGCACTACAATTGGGGAAACAAGGGCTGTAACACCTAATACAAGAGCTATATTTACTATGTTAGAGCCTATTGCATTTCCAAGAGCAAGAGTTGGATTGTCTTCCATTGCAGCTACTGCCGATACTACCATCTCTGGTGCACTGGTTCCAAATCCGACTATCAAGACGCCTATAAGAAGAGTTGGCATGCCTAGATGTTTTGCCGTCGATGCCGCGCCCTCTACAAATCTATCTGCACTCCAAACCAAGAGTATAAAACCGATAACAATTGCCAACGTAAAAAGAATCATATAGTACCTTGTATTTTAAAAATCAAAAAAAGTAAGAGAATAATTTTATGATGCACGAAATGTGTAAAGCTTTTCTAAAGAAACACTATTTTGTAGCTACAGTGATGCAAGAGAAGCTAAAGGAATTGCTTCCTTTAGCAATTTTTTAGTTAAATGCTCTATTTAGCGCACAAAATAGTGCTTTTATGGAAGCCATTGCTATATCATTGTCAGCTCCTACGCCAAAACATGAAAGCGTAGTATCAGACTGAATCTCGATGTAAGCTATGGCTTTTGCAGAACTTAAATGCCCACATGAGTGCTCATAGTATGAGTTGATGATAAAATCATTTTTATAGTTCTTCATAAGAGCATTTTTACATGCATCAACAGGACCGTTTCCCTCACCTTCAGATACAATCTCTTGACCGTTATAAATGTACGTTAAAGTACATTTTGAGATTCCTTTGAGTGAAGCAAGAGTAAAATCAACTAAAGATACATGTTCTTTTGTATTAAAATAGTTTTCATTAAAGATGTCCAATATCTCTTCTGCACTAAGCTCCTGACCTTTCTTGTCGCTCACATCTTGAACAAGCTTTCCAACCTCCGGGTGCATTGCTTTTGGAAGCTGGTATCCAAAGTTTTTCTCTAAAATGTATGCAACTCCGCCTTTTCCTGATTGTGAGTTTATACGGATAATGCTCTCATAGCTTCTTCCGACGTCTTCAGGATCTATAGGAAGATAAGGAACTTCCCAAAAAGCGTCTCTGTTTGATTTTCTATGAGCCAAACCTTTGTTGATGGCATCTTGATGAGAGCCTGAAAATGCCGTATAAACCAACTCTCCTACATATGGATGACGAGCATGGGTTTTCATCTCCGTACATCTCTCAACCACATCTAAAACCTCATTTACATTGCTAAAATCAAGATGAGAGTCAACGCCTTGAGTGGTCATGTTAAGCGCAAGCGTTATAATGTCTACATTGCCCGTTCTCTCACCGTTACTCAAAAGTGTTCCCTCAACTCTGTCCGCTCCCGCCAAAAGCGCAAGCTCGGTTGCTGCAACACTTGTTCCTCTGTCGTTATGTGTATGGGTTGAGATAATTACATTTTCACGATTATCCAAATGGTTGCTCATCCACTCTATCTGATCTGCATAGATGTTAGGTGTTGCCATCTCTACCGTTGCAGGTAAGTTGATGATAACTTTTCTTTTATCGCTTATCCCCCATCTGGCAGTTACTGCATTTGCAATTTCTGCTGCATACTCAAGCTCAGTTCCGGTAAAACTCTCAGGTGAATACTCTAAGAAAAGCTCTCCTTTAAAATCTTTTTCATACTTTTTAACCAAATCTACACCCTCTAAAGCAAGTGCGATAATCTCTTCTCTTGATTTTTTAAATACCATCTTTCTCTGGGCACTCGAAGTTGAGTTGTAAAGATGAACGGTTGCCTTTTTTACGCCCTCAAGTGCTTCAAAAGTCTTAGCGATTAAGTGCTCTCTTGCTTGAACCAAAACTTGAATTGTCACATCATCGGGAATCAGATTATCTTTAACCAAACGGCGTAAAAAGTCAAACTCAACTTTCGATGCAGAGGGAAATCCAACCTCTATCTCTTTAAATCCGATTTTGAGTAAGAGTGCGAAAAGTTCAAGTTTTTTGTTCATGTCCATTGGGTTGATAAGTGCTTGATTACCGTCACGTAAATCTACACTGCACCACTTAGGAGCTTTTGTTATGCTATTGCTTGGCCATTTTCTATTTGGCAAATCTATTTTTGGATAGGGACGATATTTCCCCTCTGGAATATTTTTCATGATATACCTTTAAACTTGAATTTCAATAATGCACTCTTACATACAATTATTGTGGCGCGAATTATAGCAAATTTGTGGTTAGTTGATTATTTTTAAAAGCGAAGTAATCCCGCAAAAAAAGCGGGATTTAAATTTTTTATAGCACTATGCCTTTTTGTCTAGGGGCAAGCCTGACAAAAAAGAGTAAAGCCGTTGTTAGCAACTATATGTTGTTTTGAACTCGTAAGCTGTTGGGCGTCTCTCATCCGGCCAGATTTGTCTCTCAAACATGTAGTGCTGATAATCATCAATAAATACATCAGTAAATACAGGTTTTAAGAACTCATTGTCGGCAATAAGCGCTTCAGTTGCTTCACGTAAAGTATGAGGCATTTGAGGAATACCTTTTTCACGAATTTCATCAAGTGTCAGCTCAAACAAATCTTCATCCATCGGACCAACCGGAACAGTTTTATTTTTTATTCCGTCAAGTCCAGCCATCATCATTACTGCAAATGCAAGATATGGACAAGAAGTTGAGTCTGGAAATCTCATCTCGATACGAGTAGCTTTTTCACCTGCACCGTATGGGATACGGCAAGATGCTGAACGATTTTGCATAGAGTAAGTCAAAATCGAAGGAGCTTCAAATCCCGGAATAAGTCTTTTGTATGAGTTTGTTGATGGGTTAGTAAGTGCTGCAACAGCTTTTGCATGTTGGAAAATACCGCCGATATAGTGAAGAGCCATATCTGAGATATTAGCATAGTTGCCCTCTTTGTAGAAAAGGTTTTTGCCATCTTTCCATAGTGATTGGTGAACATGCATACCGTTTCCGTTATCACCAAAAAGTGGTTTTGGCATAAATGTTGCAGTTTTACCGTTTAGGTGAGCAACCATTTTTATTACATATTTTAGTTTTTGAACATTGTCGGCTGCACCGATGATATCAGAGAAAACGATACCGATTTCGCCTTGACCTTGAGCAACTTCGTGGTGACCCAAAATAACTTCAAGTCCAACTTGCTCTAAAACTTGCATCATCTCGGCTCTTAAATCTACCTGTGTGTCAATCGGAGCTACAGGAAAATAACCACCCTTGATACCACCACGGTGAGCTGTGTTGTAGCCATCTTTATACTTAGTATTTGAGTTCCACTCGCCCTCTTCAGTATCAATTTTGTATCCTGATTCGTTCATGTTGTCGATGAATCTTACATCATCAAAAACAAAAAATTCATTTTCCGGTCCAAAATAAGCAGCATCTGCAATACCTAAAGATTCAGCATGTTTTAGCGTTGCTTTTGCGATTGAACGAGGACATTTTTCATACATTTGACCTTTGTAAATGTCATAAACATCACAAAAAATAATTATGGTAGGGTCTGCAGTAAAGGGGTCTAAAAACGCAGTTGGAACATCAGCTTTTAAAAGCATGTCAGATTTGTTAATCGGTTGCCATTTATCGATTGAAGAGCCGTCAAATGGGAATCCGTTTGTTAAGTTTCCTTCATTTATAGCACTTGCTCTGTATGTAACATGGTGCCATGTACCTTTTAAATCCGTAAATCTTAAATCTACGAATTGAACATCATTTTCTTCGCAAAAGGCAAAAAATTCTTCTATGTTGTTTACAAATTTTCCCATCTTAATTAATCTCCTAAATTTTATTGACAATAGTATACCCAAATAGGCTTCTTAAAAAAAAGGGGCTAACTGCTTAATTTTTAAGCAGTTAGAAAGAAGCTTAGTTAAAGAGTTTAATTTCTCCACCTTGTTCAGCGTACATCATGAGATTTGCAATATTGACACTTCTATCGCAAGATCTCTCAAGTTTTCTTAGACTTCCCAAAATTTTCACATAATCGATAGACAGCTCTTTCTCATCTATGATTTTATTAAGAATCTCTTTTTCAAGAACTGCAAAAAGGTCATCATTCATGCTCTCTTCAACAAGCACTTTTCTGTAGATATCCTCATAGTTACATTCATCCTGCTTACTAAAACACTCTAAAATATATTTTAAAGCATTTACGCTGCTTTTATGCAGAAGCAAAATACTAGGCTTAAATGATTCAAGATTGCATCCGCTGCTTGTATGTTCACTCATTCTGCGTGCATATTTTTTTACGCCTTCTCCAATGCGGACAATCTCATTTGTCATTTTTAAATAGGATACTAGAAACCGAAGCTCTTTTGCCTCTGGTCCAAAAAGAGCAAATGTTTTGATAATCTCATTATCGATATCATCACCCTTTAACCCGATTTTATCAAGCTTAATTTCAACTTCTTTAAATTTAGCCGCATCAGAAGATTTAAACGCTTCTAAAGAGAGTTCATCGGCAACTGTTATGTTTTCTAAAAGAAGGGAAATTTTTCCTCTTATTGTGCTTATTTTTTCATGATATTTTGTAGACATTTTTGCCCCTTATTCTTTATAAATAAAGTTATTTTATAACTTAATTTAGAACGCTTAACGAACTCGTCCGTTAAGCTACGCTTGCGCCGCTGTGGCGACTAAAGCTTGCTTTTTTAAAGCAAGACGACTTCTTTCAAAATGAGTTTATGAAAGAAGTCTAATATTTTTTATATCAACCGAATTTACCGGTTATGTACTCTTCTGTCAGTCTCTCTCTTGGCGTAACAAAAATCTCCTCGGTACGACCAAGTTCTACAAGTTCTCCCAGATACATAAACCCTGTATAATCACTTACTCTTGCAGCCTGCTGCATATTGTGAGTTACTATTATGATTGAAACCCTCTCTCTAAGCTCGACAATCAGCTCTTCAATTCCGCCTGTCGAAATTGGGTCAAGTGCGGAAGTCGGTTCGTCAAAAAGTAAAACTTCAGGTTCAACCGCAATTGCTCTTGCTATGCAGAGTCTTTGCTGTTGTCCGCCCGATAAGCCGTTTGCGTCATGCTTTAGTCTATCCTTAACCTCTCCCCAAATCGCTGCATCTTGAAGTGCTTTTTCAACTCTTCCTTGAAGTTCGGTTTTGTTTTTTATCCCTTGAAGTCTCATTCCGTAAGCAACATTATCAAAAATACTCATCGGAAAAGCTGTCGGTTTTTGAAAAATCATTCCTATTTGAATTCTAAGTTTGATGAGATCTTCTTTTGGGGTCAAGATATTCCTATCTTTAAAAATTATCTCACCCTCATATTTATTTCCAGGGTATAGATCATGTATGCGGTTGAAACTTCTAAGAAGTGTTGTTTTACCGCATCCTGATGGTCCTATAAGAGCCGTTATATTGTGTCTTGCAATAGGCATTGAGAGTTTTTTTATGCTCGGTGCATCTGCTTTTGCATAAGTAAATTCAAAATCTTTAACTTCTAGCGCTTTTGGTTCAGTTATCTCAACAATTGTTGCCATTATCTACCTTTTCGTTTTAATAAAAATAGTCGTCCGATTATATTTAGAGTCAAAATAAACATACTCAAAATAAATGCCGCTGCCCATCCAAGTTGTTGCCAATCTTCATAAGGGCTTGTCGCATAGTTATATATGGTTACGGTTAGAGATGCCATTGGCTCATTCATATTCGTATTTAAAAAGTTATCATTAAATGAGGTAAAGAGAAGCGGTGCCGTTTCTCCTGCAACTCTAGCTACTCCGAGTAAAACACCGGTTAAGATGCCGGCTTTTGCTCCACGGTAAACTACTTGAATAATCACTTTATACTTTGGTGCGCCAAGAGCAAAAGCAGC
>MICC01000007.1:0-29751 GCA_001829715.1 Sulfurimonas sp. RIFOXYB12_FULL_35_9 | reverse complement strand
GTCCCATTGGAGCAACAACGATTGCATAAACAAAAGCGCCGATAACGATGGATGGAGCCGACATCATAATATCTGAGATATCGCGTATGGTTTCTGCCATTTTAGATTTTAAACCATATTCGCTTAGATATGTTCCTGCCAAAATCCCAAGCGGAACACCAAACAGTGCCGCATATGAGACAAGTATAAGCTGACCGATAAGAGCATGTTTTAAACCGCCCTCGCTATTTCCAGGAGGCGCTCCCTCAGCTGTAAAAATAGTCGTGCTAAGAGCTTCTAAACCGTTTGTAACTAAAACCCCTAGTATCCAAAGCAAAAAACCTATCCCAATAATCGCTGAGAGAGTAGAAAGTGCCATTACTATGTCATTGATTAAAATTCTTTTTTGAGTGTGTGTCATGCGCCAACCCTTTTTCTACGAAGAAAGTAAAATTTTGCGATAGAGATAATCGTAAAACTGATAATTAAGAGCAGTAGGGACAACTCAAATAGAGATGAGTAGTAAAGTTCGCTATCAGCTTCTGCAAACTCATTTGCAAGTGTCACGGGGATTGAAGTTGCCGGATCTCTTAAATCTGTAGAGATTTTATGAACATTCCCCATAACAAAAGTAACCGCCATAGTCTCACCGATTGCACGTCCGAGAGCTAAAATAAATGAACCGATAATCCCGGCTTTGGCATACGGAATGATAATATCTTTAATGACATCCCATTTTGTTCCTCCAAGTGCATAAGCAGACTCTTTAAGTATATCTGGAGTCGTGTTCATGGCATCACGAGTTACTGCCGCCATAAAAGGAAGTATCATAATAGAGAGAACAATACCTGCGGTTAACATGCTGATTCCTACACCGCCAAAAGTATCACGAATAATAGGAACAAAGTAAAAAAGTCCCCACATGCCGTAGATGACGGATGGAATGGCTGCTAAAAGCTCGATGGATATGCCGACTGGAGTTTTAAGCTTTGCATGTGCTATTTCGCTTAAAAATATTGCAATTCCTATAGCCACCGGAACAGCTAAAATCATTGCCAAAAAAGTTGAGACGACAGAGCCGTAAATTGCCGGAAGTGCACCGAATTTTTCCAAGTTTGGCGCCCATTTATCATCTGCTATAAATGAAAATCCAAAAGCTTTTATAGACTCTAAAGAGTGCTCAAAAAGAACCGCAAATATCCAAGCAACCAGCAATAGTACGCCAAAAGCTATAAATTTTGTTGAATTGGCAAAAATTTTATCTACTATATTATTCAATTTTACACCCCTTTTTTTAAAAGTTCGCAATTTTAGATAGCTTTGGTTACATAAAGGTTACGATAAGTAAAATATTTATGTATACTTATTTTTTTGGAGGAATTGAGATGAAAGAAAAAAGAAAAAAAGATAAAAATGGTAAAGTCCAAATATGGGTGAAAGAGGAGACTCTCGCTTATGAAAAAGAGCTGAAAAATCTTCAAGTTGAGCTTCTGAAATTTCAAAATCATGTAAAAGAGAATGGTCTTAAAATTTTAATGATTTTTGAGGGACGTGATGCCGCAGGCAAAGGCGGCACTATCAAAAGAATTACGGAACATCTAAATCCAAGAGGTGCGAGAGTTGTCGCACTTGTAAAGCCTAGTGATCAAGAGATAACGCAGTGGTATTTCCAAAGATATGTACAACATTTGCCTGCAGCAGGCGAGATAGTGCTTTTTGATAGAAGCTGGTATAACAGAGCGATGGTAGAGCCGGTTATGGGATTTTGTACCCAAAGACAGCACCATAAGTTTTTAAAAGATGCTCCTGCGTTTGAAAAAATGATAGTAGACGAGGATATTAAGATTTTTAAATTCTATTTTTCCGTCTCTAAAAAAGAGCAGGCAAGAAGATTTTTACAGAGAGAAACGGATCCACTAAAACAGTACAAATTATCTCCCGTGGATAAAGAATCTCAAAAACTGTGGGATGAGTATACGCTGGCAAAATTTATGATGTTAAGCTCGACTCACACGGAAGTTGCACCTTGGACTATCGTTAAGAGTGATGATAAGAAAAAAGCAAGAATCAATGCAATAAGGCATATTTTAAATCATGTGGATTATCCAAATAAAATTGATAGCAGAAAGATTATGGTAGATAGGGATATTATCGTTTTTGGAAGAGACGAAGCGATAGAGATGGAGAAAAAGTTTAAATTCTCACTCAAGTAATTTAATTTTATGTAATCTTTTCGTAACATAGAGTTCTTATACTTTCGCATCTTAAATATAAAAAAGGTACGAAAATGTTGAAAAAAATAGCTTTAGTTACGCTTGCGGCTTCCATCTCAATTACATCCCTCTTAGCTGAAGATAAGATAAACGGTGCAGGTGCAACTTTCCCTGCTCCTCTTTATTATGATTGGGCGTTTAACTATAAAACAGATAGCAAAAATCTTGTTAATTATCAGTCAATCGGCTCAGGCGGTGGGATTAAACAGATAGCAAAAAGAACAGTGGATTTCGGTGCATCTGATGAAGCCCTTAATACTCTAGACCTTGCAAAAGACAATCTTCTTCAGTTTCCTGCGGTTATCGGTTCGATAGTTGTTGCATTCAATGTTAAGGGTATTGCGGATGCAACACTTAAGCTAAGTAATGAAGTTGTTGCAGATATTTTTGCAGGAAAGATTACTTCTTGGAATGATCCTGCTATAGTATCTGAGAATAAAGGATTAGACCTTCCAAACCAAAAAATCGTAGTAGTACACCGTTCAGACGGTTCAGGAACTACTTTCAACTTTACATACTACCTTACTCAAAGTTCAAAAAATTGGAAAGATAAATTTGGAACAGGTAAAGCCGTTGATTGGGCTACTGGAATCGGTGGCAAAGGAAACGAGGGTGTAACAAACTTAATTATGCAAACTCCATATTCAATCGGATATATAGAAAATGCATACAAAGAGAAGAACAACTTAAGTGCTGCAGTTCTAAAAACGGCAAGCGGTAAATGGGTAGTGGCAAATGAAGAGAACTTTAAAGCTGCAGCAAAATATGCAAGTTGGACAAAAGATAAACATTTCCACTCTGTTTTGGCACTTCAACAAGGTGACACTTCATACCCTATCGTAGCGGCTACATTTATACTTCTTCCTAGAGAAAAGAGTGACGTAAATAAAAAAGTAATCGCTTTTTATGATTATGCCTTTAAAAAAGGTGATGAAAATGCTAAGAAACTCGGTTACATTCCTCTTCCTGAAGATACTAAAAAGATGATTAGAGAGTATTGGGCTGAAAATATAAAATAGCCGTCAACTCTTATTTACCTCCTGTTAAAAAAATTTCTCCTAAAAGCCCTTGCAGGTAGTGACTGCAAGGGCTTTTTTTATTTATGCCGTCAACACTTTTAAAGTAAACGGACAGATAACATTGTAATCTTTATGTAACATAACAATTCTATACTTCTGCAACAAAAAAACAAGGAATCAAAACATGAAAAAAATCGTTTTATCGGCTGTAGCTGCTTTAGCAGTAGGTTCAATGAGCTTAAGTGCTTCACAATTTTACGTAGATGACAAAGGTCAAGTTTTTACAACATCGGCTGCAGATCGTGTTGCCCTAAAGAGCGATGAGTCAACACCTGTTTTTTCTAAAGCACAAAAGTTGGAATTTAGCGGTACACACTACTTTGGTTATACAAACGCTCGTCCTAATACTCTAAAAGATGTATCAGGTGGAGATCAATCAAAATATGATGGAAACTCAGGTGGACTAGAGTTACGCCGTAACTACGTTCAGGTAAAGGGTTTCTTTAATGATAAAGATTACTGGCGTGTAACATTTGATGCAACAAAAGAGCTTGCAAACAACTCATCGGATGACACAAAAGAGGGATATTCAGAACCATTCGTAAAGTATGCTTACCTCTATTTGGATAAAGTGCTTCCATATACAGGTATGGAATTTGGTATTGCTCATCGCCCATGGATTGATTATGAAGAACATAACGCATGGCATTATCGTTCATTTAACAAAGTTGCTATTGAAGAGAAAGGAACTGCTACCGAATCAGGTGTGGATCTTGTAAACTCTGCAGACCTTGGAGTAAACTTTAAAACTAAAACAGATATGTTTAGTTCAGAAATCGGTATATTTAACGGTGAGGGTTACCATGCAGATAAGGGTGGTGCAAACCAAGAAAATGATGAAAAACTATCTGTTGAGTGGCGTTTAACAGGGCACTTAATCGGAAGTGGAAATAAACTTGGCAAAAATGATCGTCTAAAAGACACTTATGCAAATATATCTACATTTGGTTTGCTCTCTGCTAACCATAAAGACGATAAGGGTATATTTGACCAAGCAAGCGACAGCCCGTTAAAAGTTGAGTACGATCGTGAATTTTACGGTATCCATGCAGTCTATAACCAACCGCTTTTCTTAATCGCTGCTCAATATATTATGGCAGAAGACAGTGCTCGCGGTGATGATCAAGTTACAACTGCAGGCTGGGATAAGCGTGAGTATGATTTAATGTCAATAAATGCTGAAATCAGACCTATAAAAGATTGGACTATTATCGGAAGATATGATGATTATAAATGGGACGATACTGCGGTTAGCGGTGCGGCAATGAGCTCAAGCACCGAAGGTACAAAAATGATAGCGGCTCTTGCTTATAAATACAATAAAAATGTAAGCTTTATCGCTTCAGGAAAATTTATAGATGAAGAGAGCAAAGCAGGTTTTGACACAGGCGAATCAAAAGATGTCTACATGTTTACTACCGAAGTGAAATGGTAATCTTTTAAAATTTTTCAACCCCGTATTTTCTTTTTTCTCTCCCCTAAATATAGAGCCAAGCCGGCTCTATATCATTCAATAAAACTCATAAAATAGACACTTAAGAAGTGTTAATGCAATATAAATACCATTTTGGATAGAATACAAAAATTTTTAATACTATGAAAGATGGAGATTATAAATGGACGCGGCTAAATATATTTGGATGAATGGAAAATTTGTAGCTTGGGATGATGCGAAAGTACATGTTTTGTCACATACTTTGCATTACGGTAACGGCGTAATTGAGGGAACAAAAGCATATAAAACTCAAAAAGGTTATGCAATTTTTCGATTAAACGACCATACAAAAAGACTAAAAGAGTCTGCAAAAATCACTTTGATGGATATTCCATACTCTGTTGAAGAACTTAATAAAGCTCAAGTAGAGTTAATCGCAAAAAATGAGTTTACAGGCGATAATGTTTATATTCGTCCGTTTGCATTTTTGGGTTACGGCGTTATGGGTGTTTATCATAAACATGCTCCTGTTGAAACGGCAGTAGCTGCATGGGAGTGGGGCGCTTATTTAGGTGAAGAGGGGATGAAAAAAGGTATAAAACTTAAAATAGTCTCTATGACTAGACCTGCAAACACTTCAAACATGGGTAAAGCAAAAGCGGTTGCTAACTATCTTAACTCTCAAATGGCAAAATATGAAGCGATTGATTGCGGATATGAAGAGGCACTTTTACTGGATGACCAAGGTTATGTGGCAGAGGCAAGCGGAGCAAGCTTTTTTATGTTAAAAAACGGCGTGTTAATAACTCCTCCAAATGATAACTCTTTAGAGTCTATTACTCAAAAAACAGTAATCGAAATCGCTACCGACATGGGTATAAAAGTTGAACGCCGCCGCATTTCAAGAGAGGATGTTTACACTGCCGATGAGGCATTCTTAACGGGAACTGCTGCTGAGATAACTCCTGTTCGTCATGTAGACGGCAGAGATATCGGATGCGGCTCTCGCGGCGAGATAACCCAAAAACTGCAAAGTGCATATTTTGATATCGTTTTTGGACGCAATGAAAAATATGAGCACTACTTAACATACATTAGTTGATATAGCTACTTTCGACAAGCGTAATAAAATAGAGTAAAAGGAAAAAAAATGAAGGAAAATATATTAATGGCATCAGATATGAATGACTACTTTAATAAAAAAAAGAGTGAGGGCGGAGGTTTTGATAAGAAACCAAGTGGTGGAAGCGGTGGCGGAAATATTCCGCAAATGCCAAAGATAGATTTTAATTTTGGCGGTTCAAAAGCCGGTATTGCCTACTTCCTAGTTGCTATTGTGTTGATCCTAGTTTTGGCAAAACCTTTTACGATTATTCAAGAGGGTGAGAGAGGGATTTTAAGTACAAACGGTAAATACTCTGACCAAGCACTTCTTCCGGGACTTCACTTTATCATTCCGGTAATTCAAAAAGTTTATGTGGTTGATACTAAAGTTCGTATCATTAACTATGCATCTAGCATTGAAGCCGGAACTGGTAGTACAACATCCGGAATAGGCGTAAAACCTGCTATTACTGTTCTTGATAAGCGTGGTCTACCGGTTTCAATAGAGCTTACGGTTCAATATAGACTTAATGCACAGTTTGCCGCACAAACTATTTCAAACTGGGGCTTTAGCTGGGAAGATAAAATCATAAATCCGGTTGTTAGAGATGTCGTTCGTAATATCGTTGGTAAATATGATGCTGAGCTTCTTCCTCAGATGAGAAATACTATAGCTACAGAGATAGATACCGGAATAAGAGATAGTGTTACCGGCTTAGAAAACGCACCTGCAGATCTTCAGTCCGTTCAGCTTCGTGAAATAGTTCTTCCTCCAAAAGTGAAAGAGCAAATTGAGAATGTTCAAATAGCAAAACAGCAAGTACAACGTGCAGAGCAAGAGGTGCAACGTGCAGAGCAAGAAGCTCTACGACGTGCTGCAGAATCAAGAGGTATTGCTGAGAAAGCTAGAATTGAAGCACAAGGTTTGGCAGATGCGGTTACTATTGAAGCTGACGCAAAAGCAAAAGCAAATCATTTAATCTCAAAATCATTAACACCAGATCTTTTAAAACTTGAGCAGATTCAAGTTCAAGGCAAGTTTAACGAAGCACTTAGAGATAATAAAGATGCTAAGATTTTCTTAACACCGGGAGGCTCTACTCCAAATATTTGGGTTGATATGAAAGATGCTAAGCAGAGAACTTCAACGGCTGCAGCAGAGTAAATAAGTAGATGCAAGAGATTATTAATAAAATAGACTGGCAAAAGATAGAACTTTTGCCGGTTATTGTTCAAGATATAACAAGCAATGAAGTTTTAATGATGGCATATATGGATAAAGAGGCATTAGAACTATCTTTATCTACCAGAGTTGCACACTACTTCTCAAGAAGCAAGCAGAGAATCTGGAAAAAAGGCGAGAGTAGCGGACATATTCAAGAGATACACTCTTTTAATATAGATTGCGATAATGATACGCTTCTTATCAAAGTGACACAGCATGGTGTTGCGTGTCATACCGGACGTCCTTCATGCTTTTTTACGGAACTTGAAAGTGGAGAAATTCATACTGAAGTAGAGATGAGCAGTGAGGCACTCTACGGTGTTATAGATACTCTTTATCATACGATTCAAGAGAGAAAAAATGCAGACCCTTCGGTATCATGGACGGCAAAACTGTTAAGCAAAGGTGAAAATGCAATTTTGAAAAAAATTGTAGAGGAAGCAGGCGAGCTTAGTTTTGCATATAAAGATGATGAGACACATGAGATTATATACGAAGCTGCAGATTTAACTTATCATGTGCTTGTTGCTCTTGCGGCTAAAAATATCTCTCCTGATAGGGTAAAGCAGGAACTCGCTCGTAGATTTAATATAAGCGGAATCGCTGAGAAAAACTCAAGAGATACCTAAATATGAAGGGTATAATCACTAATTTTATAAATAATTTGATAATTTATGATTATATTCTTTTCGGTATTCTGTTTTTTGTCTTTCTTCTATTCATTATAATAGGAATTATTCTTAGACATAGAGTTGGGGTTGCACTTTTTTTAATACTTTTTGCATTTATACAGCTTATCGTAGGCTCTACCTATGGATACTTGAAAATGCATGAATATCTATTTAAAAACGAAACTTCTATCACCAGCCAAAAAAAATTGACTTTTACGCAAGCTATTGTCCTTTATGGAACCATAAAAAATGTATCGAAAAAAGATTTCTCAAGTTGCAAAATAACAGCCAAAGTATATAAGATAAGCGAAAATAAACTAAAAGATTATTTGCTAAAATTTAAGCCTATTAATAAAATGTCGATTATTGAGAATGATATTGCAGTAGGTCAGGAGCGTGAGATAAAAGTTATAATTGAGCCTTTTACCTATGCATATGATTATAATATTTCGCTAGGAGCTGATTGCAAATGATTACACTTTTTAATATTTGGCACTATTTGGTTATTTTTATGCTCTTACCTGTTTTAGTTGGCGGGGTTTTTCTTGCATTAAAGGACGAAAATTCAAAGTATAGGGTTGAAATTATAGTATCGTTTTTTTTAGTATTTTTGTTTTTAAGCGGTATTCGAATATATGCTGTGGATAAAAATACCAAAGTGGCAAAACTATATAGACTTGAGAATAAGAGAAATTTAAATACTGAAAAAATTATGTTTAGCGGAGTAGTAAGAAATGAGGGAAATTATGAAATCGGTGAGGTTATTTTGGAAATTAAAATAGAAAATACCACTAGCAACGCAGCCAACGTAGACAGGGGTTCTTATTTTGTTCCAAGCGGATTTCTATACTCATTTCTAGGTTTTGGTAGTAAAGATGATAAGCCATCACGGATAGAAGAGAAGTTTACTGTGGCAGAGAATCTAAAACCGGGCGAGACAAAGGATTTTATAATTTATATTGACTACCCGCCACATTTTCAAGGTTTTGCTTCTTCTTCGGCTATTTATGCTCACTAGTATTTGAGTTTTAATGGTTTAAGAGCCGCATTTATCTTTTTTATTTGATTCTTTTTATCTCTACACCACTGGGGTGCGAGTAGAGAGTCATCATCTATTCCTGCCGTTACTCTTTGAACAGATATGTTTTTAGGCTTCATCTGTAGAGATTTTATCAAAATATCAATGTAATCCTCTTCAGAGATAGGAGTGAATTTTCCTTTTAAAAAGTCATTTGCTAGAGCTGTTTTTTTCACGATGTAGAGCGGATGATACTTAACTGAGTCAATCCCCCACATGTAAGCCTGTTTTGACGTGTAGAGCATCATCTCTTTACTCTCATCCGGTAAACCGAATATAAGATGACCGCATACATGCAAGCCTTTGGATTTTGCTTTTAATATCCACTCTTTTACATTTTCGCTCGTATGCCCTCGGTTAATTTTTTCTAACGTTTCATCAAATACGGATTGAATGCCAAACTCAATCCATATCTCTTTTTCCTTATTAAGCGATGCAAGATAATCTAATGTTTCATCGGTTATGCTATCCGAGCGTGTGCCGATGCTAAGACCTATAACATCAGGAAATGAGAGAGCTTTTTCGTAGAGAGCTTTGAGTGTTTCAATCGGTGCATAGGTATTTGTAAATGATTGAAAGTAGACTAGAAACTTTTGTGCACCGTACTCTTCACGCTGCCTTTTACTAATTGCATTAAACTGAAATTCCAGCTGTTTTAGCTGTTTTTCTAGATTTGGATTTGATTTGGAGTGAAGATTAAGATGAAAACCTTTGAGATCTTTTGTCTCTCCGGTACTCGCACTAAATGAGTCGTTTTCACAAAATGTACAACCGCCTTTTGCTACTGTACCGTCGATATTTGGACATGTAAAGCCGGATATGTTAACGCCGACTTTATAGACTTTGCAACCGAATTTATTTTTTAAATAGTTGCCAAAGGTGTAAATCTGTTCCATTAAACTATATATTTTCCTGTGAAGCAGGCAGTGCAGTAGTTGTCTTCTTTCGTATTTACGCTTCTTAAAAGTGATGCCTCATCCAAATATGCAAGTGAATCCGCTTCGATAAATTTACAAATATCATCGAGACTCATATTTGCGGCGATTAGTTTATCTTTATTCGGTGTATCAACTCCGTAAAAACATGGATCTGTTGTCGGAGGGGATGAAACTCTCATGTGAACTTCACTCGCTCCTGCTTCTTTTAACATTCTTACTATTCTTTTTGATGTTGTTCCGCGAACTATCGAGTCATCTACGACAATAACTCTTTTACCTTTTATAATGTCCGTCATCGGAGAGAGCTTCATTTTAACTTTTAAATCTCTCATCTCTTGGGTAGGTTCGATAAAAGTTCTACCGATGTAGTGGTTTCTCATTATCCCCATCTCATAAGGTATACCGCTTTCTTGAGCGTATCCTATAGCTGCTGGAACACCGCCATCAGGTACCGGAATTACCATATCTGCTTCGACAGGTTTTATATGTGCCAACTCTCTGCCCATATTTTTTCTGGTTTGGTAAACAGATTGACCAAAAACCCTTGAATCAGGTCTTGAAAAGTAAACATACTCAAAAATACAGTGCTTTGGAGTAGGTTCAAAAACTTTTATACTCTCAGGTTCTTTGTCTTCATCAAAAATCAAAAGCTCGCCCGGCTCAACATCCCGCATAAACGTTGCACCTACCAAATCAAATGCACATGTTTCACTTGCTACGATATATCCTCCACTCGGAAGTTTTCCGAGGCTCAAAGGGCGAAAACCATGTCGGTCACGCATAGCAAACATTTTTGTTCTGCTTAAAAAAACAAGTGAAAAAGCACCCTCTATTCTCTGAACGGCATCTATGATTCTATCAAGAAGCTTTCTTTTTTCACTCTTTGCTATAAGGTGAATAAGATTTTCAGTATCCATAAAAGTTTGAAAAATTGCGCCTTTGTCTATTAAACGATTACGAATCTCTTCTGCATTGGTCAAGTTCCCGTTATGAACGATTGCCATCTCGCCTAAATCATATCTAGCAAAAACAGGCTGAGCATCAAGTATAGAGTCATCGCCTGCGGTTGAGTAGCGAGTATGTCCGATAGCGCTTGAACCTCTTAGTGTTTCAAGTTTTTTCTCGTCAAATACACGCATAACCAAACCGCGTTTTTTAATCGTTTGGAGTTTTGTTCCGTTTGAAGAGCTGATTCCGGCAGCTTCTTGACCACGATGCTGAAGTGCATGTAGTGAAAAATAAGCTAGTTTCGAAGCCTCTTTATTGCCATAGATTCCTACAACTGCACACTTTTCATTCATATCTTCTAGCACATTTTTCTCCTGATAGAGTAGTTAAATAATTTTGGAATTATACTCAAACCAAATTAAAATAAAATTGATTTAGATCTCCAAACAATCACTTATGGAGTAAAGTCCGGCTTCTTTGCCTACAAGCCACGATGCAGCTCTTATAGCACCTTTACTAAATGTATTTCTTGAAGTTGCCGTATGATTTAACTCTATAAACTCACCTTCATTATAAAAGCCTACTGTATGACGACCGACTATATCACCGCCGCGAAGTGCCATTACTGCTATTTCATCTTTGCTTCTTTGACCGATATTGCCGTCTCTACCGCTTATACGGACTTTATCCAAATCCAGACCGCGACCTTTAGCTGCCGATTCGCCTAAAGTAAGTGCCGTTCCGCTTGGAGCATCTTTTTTATGCTTATGATGCATCTCAACTATCTCAATATCAAAACCTTCTAGTGCGGCAGAAGCTTGATAAACGAGCTTATTTAAAAGTGCCACACCTAAAGACATATTGGTAGCATAGAGAATGGGCATATTTTCGCTTGCCTGTTTTAATAGATTTAACTGATGCGCATTTAGTCCGGTTGTCCCGATAACAAGAGGTTTTGGGGTTTTTAAACACGCCTCAAGCAGAGACTCGCAAGCCTCAGGAAGTGAAAAATCTATAACAACATCGCATGCATTTAGAAAAGATTTTATGTCTGTACTTACCAAAACAGAAGGATCTATTGAAAAATCAAGTGAGTTTCTCACAAAAACTGAACTTAAATTTATATCTTTCGTTGTTTTTAAATCATCAATAATAAGTTTCCCGACTCTGCCGTTTGCACCTAAAACACCAACTTTTACTATCATCTATTACCCTTAAGAATTTAATTTTTCATCAACATAAGAGATTGCTTGAAGTGCCGCTACTGCACCGTCTCCTGCTGCGCTTACAACTTGTTTTGGAGCAGACAGACGCATATCGCCTGCCGCAAAAAGCCCATGAACTGATGTTCTCATGCTAATATCAACTATGACTTCACCATGCTTGTTAACATCACACAAAAAGCTGTCGTCTTCTTGAATAAGAATTTGATTGTTTACGTCATTTCCGACAAATGTAAATACTCCCGGAACTTTTATATCACGAATCTCTCCTGAGTCGCCCTTTACCAATAGACCTGTGACACCCATGTTGTCGCCATAGACTTCTTGCGGAATAGAGTTTAAAATAAGTTCGATATTCTGAGCATTTTTCACTCTCTCAACAGTATTTGGAGATGCACGAAAGCTGTCTCTTCTATGAATCAGATAAACTTTAGAGCATATTTTTGCCAGATAAAGTGCTTCTTCAAGAGCGGTATCACCACCACCGACTACCGCAACTTCTTTTCCTTTATAGAAAAATCCGTCACATGTAGCACATGTGCTAACACCTCTTCCGAATAGTTCATCTTCTCCTGCAAAACCGGCACGTCTAGGAGATGATCCTGTACACACGATAACACTGTGTGCTTGGCTGATTGTTCCGTCTTCTTTGTGGATTTTAAAGATCTCACCCTCTTTGCTTACACGATTTACTGCAACCATTTCATGTTTTAGACCAAATTTTTGGCACTGTGCAGGCCATGGCATCATAAACTCCATACCACTTACTTCACCTGTAACTCCGGGATAATTTTCTATCTCTGAGCTTTGAGTGATTTGTCCTCCCGGCATCCCTTTTTCAAACATAACGACATTTTCTAAACCACCGCGAGTCGCATACATTCCAGCCGTTAGTCCTGCAGGACCGCCGCCGATAATCGCACAATCTAAAATCATCCAAAACACCTTAATTTATAAATTTTTATCTGATAACCTACGTTAAGTTATTTAGTTTTCACATCATACTATCTTGTTTATAAAGAAAATCTTTGTTTTTTTAAATAAAAGAGTAAAAGAAGTTTTGCAGGGAGAAGTTAAAATTTTTGGATTATATAAGGGAGGCAATTGCCTCTCTTACTATTTAAAATTATGCTAAAAGAGCGTCTATTTTTTGTGAAAGAGCAGCTTTAGATTGTGCTCCGACAACTTGATCTACCATCTTGCCGTCTTTGAAAAACATGATTGTAGGGATAGAGCGGATACCGAATTTAACAGCAATATCTTGCTCTTCATCAGTGTTTACTTTACAAATTTTAGCTTTGCCTTCATAGTCGTTTGCAAGCTCTTCGATTACAGGAGCAATCATACGACAAGGACCACACCATGGTGCCCAGAAATCTACCAATGATACACCTTCGCTCAGCGTTGATTCAAAATCTGAATTAGTTAATTCTATATATTTACCCATTGTTATTTCCTTATTTAATTTTAAGTGAAGCCATTATACAAGGCTAACTCTTTAAAATTGCTTTATCATTTTTTTTAAACGCCAAACCCAGCGAAGCCGTGCTTGCTTAAGCTTGTCACTTAATCTACTAAAGCTTCTTTGAAGCGAGATTGAAATTAAAATTTCACAAATTCTATCTCTCTCTTTCGATAGAATACACACTCCTCATACCCTGCAAATTTAGCCATATTCAAGGCTTCATTACTATAAAGCCCGACTTGTTCAGGTTTGTGCGCATCGGAAGCAAAAGTGATGGGAATATCAAGTTTTTTAGCTTCTAGTAAAAGAGATAACGATGGGTACGCTTCACCAATGGGTTTTCTAAATCCTGCAACATTTATCTCTATCGACATATTAGCTTCTTTAATCGCTAAAAGGGCATTTTTTGCGATATCAGCAATGTCTCTTTTTGGCATAAATTTAAAAATTTTTATAAGATCTATATGGGCAACAATATCAAAAAGCCTACTATTTGCCATCTCCTCTATAGCATCAAAATATTTTTGCCAAATTTCATCAATATCATGATTTTTATAGCTACCTATAAACTCAGGATTGTCAAATCCCCACTCCTCTATGAAATGCACCGAACCAATGAGATAGTCGACATCTGCATTTAAAACTCTCTCATCCAAGTAGCCTTTGAGATAATCAACCTCATAGCCTAAAAGTATCTCTATTTTCTCTTCGTATCTCTTTTTTGCACTTAAAACAGCATTTTCGTACTCTTTCATCTGCTCAAAATTTATGCGATATTTTTCATCAAAATTCATCGGGGCATGCTCGGAAAAGCCGAAATATTTTATATTGCATTCAATCGCTTTTTCTATGTACTCAAAGATTTCACCCTCTGCATGGTTGCAAAGTTTCGTATGGTTATGCAGGTCAACTATCATTTAATCAATTCTCGTATTTATATAATTTATGATATTATAATGGTAAAAATTAAATGTAGCGAAATTTTATAAAAAAAATGGAGAATTTGTTTATGACTCAAGAAGAACTTGATGCTCTAATGAGTGGCGATATAGATGATTTAAGATCTTTAGAAGACGATGATATAAGTGAAGATTCGGATTTTGATCTCAGTTTTGAAGATGATGTTTCTGCAGAGGATCTTTTAGATGAGCAGGAGTTGAGTGTAGCTGATGATGAGGTTCCTGTAAAAAGTTCTAAAAAAGAGGGTGTCCTTTTCCCTATGCCTGCGACAAAAGAGAATAAAATGGTGCATCAGCTTGATGATGTCACAAAAGAGAGTGAAGAGAAGGCAAGTGAAATCTTTGATATCATTGAGGGCGTTTCTAATAATCTCATGGATAAAGAGGAGATGCTCGGCAATATTATTGAAGTGTTAAACGGCAATATTGAACTCTTTACAAAATTAAATAGCAAATTTCCTGATGTTGAAGCTTTTGCAAAACAGTTGGAGCAAAACAACTCTGCGCTTGATAACGCAAACCAAGCATTAGAAGTTCTTCAGTCAAGCGGAGAAGCGATAATGGATGTTATGGATATTATGCAATACCAAGATATTCATCGTCAAAAAATTGAACGTGTAATCAATGTTATGCGTGCTCTTTCTAACTACATGAACACTCTCTTTGAGGGTAGAATTGATGATGAGAAAAGGGTTTCCTCTGCAACACATATTGCCGGAGATACTCATAATGAACTAGCTTCAAACGAAGATATCGAAGCTCTGCTAGCCAGCTTTACAAAATAATGCGTCAAGTTGAGCTACTGTCTCCTGCGGGAACGCTGGAAAAATTAAAAATTGCTATTGATTTCGGTGCGGATGCCGTATATGGTGGAGTTAGTCACTTCTCTTTACGTATTCGTGCGGGAAAAGAGTTTAGTTTTGAGGAGTTTGAAGAGGGGATTGCATATGCACACTCCCGCGCTAAAAAAGTTTATGCGACAATTAACGGTTTTCCGTTTAACTCTCAGCTGAACCTTTTGAAAAAACATATTTTGAAAATGGCAGAGTTAAAGCCGGATGCTTTTATAGTTGCAACTCCTGGGGTACTTAAACTTTGTCACGAATTAGTACCGGATATGCCGCTTCATCTCTCAACACAAGCAAATGTTATGAATGTTTTGGATGCTAAAGTTTATTATGACATGGGTGCTACACGCATCATTACGGCTAGAGAAATATCTCTTCGAGATTTGGTGGAGATAAAAAAAGAGCTTCCTGATTTGGAGTTGGAAGTTTTTGTTCACGGCTCAATGTGCTTTGCATACAGTGGGAGATGTCTTATTTCAACGCTTCAAAGCGGACGTGTGCCAAATCGCGGAAGTTGTGCGAATGACTGCAGATTTCCTTATGAGATGTATGCTGCGAATCCTGAGACAGGAACACTTTTTAGACTTGAAGAGGATGAAGGTGTAGGAACATACATCATGAACTCAAAAGATTTAAACCTTGCTTCACATATAAAAGAGATTTTAGATACGGGTGCGGTGGATTCGATCAAGGTTGAAGGGCGTACCAAAACTTCTTACTATGCCGCAGTTACTGCAAAAGCTTATAGAATGGCGATTGATGACTACTATAAGGGCATAAACGATGTAGAGAAGTATCAGTATGAACTCAATTCTCTCCAAAATCGTGGTTATACGGATGCGTATCTTATCTCAAGACCGTTTGAAAAGCATGATACGCAGAGTCTGGATTTTACCATGCAGCTTGGAACTCATCAGGTAAGCGGACAAGTTAGCGAAGAGGGCACGCATTTTTTATGCAAATATAAAACTCTTCCTAATGATGAACTTGAGATTGTTGCTCCTCTTGGCTCACATGTAGAGATAGTAGATAACGAGATAGGTATGACTTATGAGCGTGACGGAAGAGTCTACATGAAGTTAAAACAGCTTTTGGCAGAGAATAGAAAAGTTTGGGATGAAGTGCATAGCGGAAATGTAAATCCGATAACACTTCCACTCAGACTTCCGCCGCATACATTTTTAAGAATCCCGTCTCATGAAGATATGGGAACATATCCAAAAATATAAAATATAAAATATAAAAAAAGGAAAAAAGTAAAATGAAATTTGTTTCAATTGTAATAGGTTCAAAAAGTGATTATGAGATAATGAAATCTTGTTCAGACACATTAGAGGCTTTTGGCGTTAAGTATGAGATGATTATATCTTCTGCACACCGTTCGCCTGAGAGAACAAAAGAGTATATCATTAAAGCTGAGAAAAAAGGTGCTCAAGTATTTATCGCCGCTGCCGGAATGGCTGCACATTTAGCCGGCGTTTTATCTTCTAAAACGGTTAAACCTATCATCGGTGTTCCTATGAGTGCTTCAGCTCTAAGCGGAATCGATGCACTTTTATCAACCGTTCAGATGCCAGCAGGAATGCCTGTTGCTACTGTTGCAATAGGAAAAGCCGGAGCTATAAATTCTGCTTATCTGGCAATGCAGATTTTAGCACTTGAGAATGAAGAGTTGGCTATCAAACTAAAAGAGGATCGTATAGCAAAAGCTAAAAAAGTTGAGATGGATTCTCTGGAGATAGAGACTATTCTTTCTTAAAAAATTTGTAACAGGGGCACAAATGAAGTGGATGAGCGATGAAGAGTATATGGAACTCACAGGGTTGGATTTATCGGCGATTGATGATTTGGCAGAGAGAGGAAAGCTTACTATAAAAGTAGAAAGCGGGGTTAGATATATTGACCCATCAAAAGGCAGCGGTGAAGTAGTTCCCGTTCAGCTTAGAGAACTCTCTTCTCGCAACACAAAAGAGATGTTGGTTCAGCCCCAGTTTGTTGAAAAAACCATAGGCACTATCATTAACCTCCACGAGAAAGTTCTTGACGCAAAAGAGGAGACGCTTGCTGCGGTAAGAGTAGAAAATGAGTTTTTAAGAGAGGCTCTTGCTTCTCTTCAAGAGCTTTATGATGAAGATAGAACAACTATCCACACTCTGCAAGAACAGTTAAAACTATCTCAGCAAGAAGTTGAATTTATGAGAAGAAAATATAAACTCATGTGGAACAAAGCTATAGAAGAACATACAGAAAAGTAAAAATATTTTATAGTATGAAAATTGATGAAGCATGTATAGGGTGCATAATAAACCAAAGTGTTAGAGTTGCAGATGCCCTGCATGCCTCTGAACCTCTCGCAAATGAACTGACATCTACCGTAACAGATATGAGCAAATCATTCTCTTACAATGACACCCCTCCTGAAATAGCCTCTTATGTTTATGAGAAAATGGCACAGATTGCCAATAAAAAAGATCTTTACGATGAGGTTAAAGAGATCTCTACGAAAAAAGCGCTCTCTTTTGTTCCGCATTTAGAAGAAAAACTCAAAAACTCAACCGATAAACTTTTAACCGCTACAAAAATTGCCGTAGCAGGAAATGTTATAGATCTTGCAGCCGCAGTAGAGTTTGACCTTGAAGAAGAGTTAGATAAGATTTTTGATACTCCATTTGTTCATGATGATTTTGATATGTTGCAAAAAAAACTCTATAGCGCAAAAACAGTTTTACTTATCGGTGATAATGTGGGTGAGCATATATTTGACTACATGTATATTAAAACACTAAAAGAGCTCTACCCAAATAACGCATATTTTTACATGGTCAGAGGCAATCCCATCATCAACGATGTAACTATGAAAGAAGCTCTTGAATCTGGATTTGACGAAATCTGTGAAGTGGTTGACAGCGGAGTAAATACACCCGGTTTTGTTTATGGCAGAGCAAATGGTTACTCAAAAGAACTTTTTAACAGAGCAGATTTGATAATAAGCAAAGGGATGGGAAATTATGAGTGCATGAATGATTCACACAGAATGGATATCTGCTTTTTGCTAAAGATAAAGTGCGGAGTCGTCGCAGCCTCCCTAAAAAAAGAGATTGGCGACATAATCTGCAAGATGATATAAAGTTTTACTGCCCCAACCCAAAAACATTCGATAAAGTATTGATATAGTTAAAATACCCAGTAATTGCAACAGCTTCAACTATCTCTACATCACTGTAACCCAAATCTTTTAAAGCATCTATCTCCTCTTTGAGTATCTTGTAGCTATCTTTTTTAGACGCTCTTATGCAGAAATTAAGGAGTGCTTTTTCTTTATCGCTTGCATTTAGTGCATCAACGCCCTGCAAAATTTCCTCGATTCTTTCTTCTGATAAACCCAGCATTTTTGCGATGCCTTTATGTACATCGACACACATTTTACAGCCGTTTTCTTTTGAAATAAGAAGTGCTATCGCTTCTTTTATATCGTAGGATAAAGCGGTTTCATCAAGAAGATATTTTTGAATCATCATGTCCGTTGCAAAATAGACCTTTTCATCCACTGCCATAAGTTTGAAAATTTCGCCTAATTTTCCTGTTTTTTCTAAGATTGGGAGCGCTCTTCCTTGGATAGCAGGAGTCATTTCTTCAAAGTCCGGAAGTCTAATATGTGCCATTTTTTTCCTTAGTTTTTTTTGTATTATAGGGTGTAATTCTTATTTTTACTTGAGAGGATAAAGTTTTGCTTTGATATAATTACGAAATTTTTTAAAGAGGCAATTTTATGATAACTTTTAGCCAAATGTTACTAAAACTACAAGAATTTTGGATGCAGCAAGGGTGCAATATTGTACAGCCTTACGATATTGCTGCTGGCGCAGGAACATTTCATCCGGCTACATTTTTACGCTCACTAGATTCTACTCCATGGTCGGTTGCTTATGTCGCACCGAGCCGTCGTCCGACAGACGGAAGATACGGTGAAAATCCAAATCGTCTAGGAAGCTACTATCAGTTTCAGGCACTTATAAAACCATCTCCCGACAACATTCAAGAGCTTTATCTAAAATCGTTAGAGTATCTAGGACTTGATGTGAAAAATCATGATATCCGCTTTGTGGAAGACAACTGGGAGTCTCCGACGCTTGGCGCATGGGGACTTGGCTGGGAAGTTTGGCTAAACGGAATGGAAGTCACTCAGTTTACTTACTTTCAGCAAGTAGGCGGCATAGAGTGCAATCCCGTAGCGGTTGAGATAACATACGGAACGGAGCGACTTGCGATGTACTTGCAAGGCGTTGATACCGTTTTTGACATCGTTTGGGGCGAAAACGAGCATGGAAAAACGCTTTACCGTGATGTTCACAAAGAAGCAGAGATAGAGTTTAGCAAGTACAACTTTGAAGTGGCAGACACGGCAATGCTATTTGCGGAGTTTAACGCAAAAAGCGAAGAGTGCCTAAAAACCATAGAAGCAGGACTTCCTCTTCCTGCATACGACCTATGCATGATGGCAGCAGGAACTTTCAATGTGCTTGATGCAAGAAAAGCCATCAGCCAAACAGAGCGACAAAACTACATCCTAAAAATCCGTGAACTCTCCAAAGGGTGCGCGGAGCTTTATAAATCACAAGAAGTTGAGAGAAACAAGAGGGTTAAGGGGTAAAAATATGACAAATTGTCATATTTTGTAGATATTTAAAAATAATTTATTAGACTTTTTGCTGAGATAAATTTATAGGATAAAAGATGACCGCACCGATAAACCAATCCAACTTTACAAAGTATCAGCCTTTTGTAAAGTGGGTTGGCGGCAAAAGAGGTCTGCTCTCTCAGATTATTCTATTTATATACAATACCTTCAAAGCTGTGTAATGAGCTTAAACCTCTATTCTTCAATCTCCGATTCATATAATAGTAATTCGCAAAAAATAAGAGTATTGACAGAAAATTGGGTTAATGAATATATTTATTGTCCCAGTTGTGGTCAAAATGTTAGTGAATATAAAAATAACAAGCCTGTTGCTGATTTTTATTGCGCTGCATGTAATGAAGATTATGAGTTGAAAAGTAAAAAAGACAAGATGGGTAAGAAAATTGTAGACGGTGCATATTCTACAATGATAGAACGATTACAAAGTGATTCCAATCCAAATTTTTTCTTTTTAAACTATGACAAGAATAGCTTTGATGTAACAAATTTCCTAGTTATACCAAAACATTTTTTTATACCTCAAATGATAGAAAAAAGAAAACCTCTATCTTCGACAGCAAGAAGAGCTGGCTGGATTGGTTGCAATATACTGCTTGACACGATTCCAGCGAGTGGAAAAATATTTTATATTAAAGATGGCGAAAAACAAAGTAAAGATAAAATATTAGAAGATTGGAATAAAACAAGTTTTCTAAAATGGTCACATGATTTAAATTCTAAAAGCTGGTTGTTGGATGTTCTCACATGTATAGAAAAATTAAATAAACAAAATTTTAACCTAAATGAGTTATATCAGTTTGAAAATTATTTAAGATTAAAGCACCCAGATAACAATAATATCCAAGCAAAAATAAGACAGCAATTACAATTATTGAGAGATAAAAATTATTTGAAATTTGAAAGTCGTGGTAAATACAAACTTTATCTGTAGTTGAATTTATAAATGATTTATTTTATGATAGGATCTAATAAAAGGATTTTTTATGCCTATCTCAAAAGAATTAGCAGTAAGAATTTTAAAATACTTGCTTGATAATCCATCTTTTTATTTTCCATTTAAAATAGTTTGTATAAATTTTGATGAAGATGATGAGTTATATGATGTTGAGGTTTCTCAAGAAATGCTTGATGAAGTTCTTAACAATGATGACTTTAAAGATTTTGAGCTAGTAGAAAATTTACAGCATTTAGATTTACAAACATTGCAATTGATGTCAAAAGGCTTTATTGAAAAAATAATCAATGAAAATGCAATAGATTCAATTGAACAATCTGCCAAAGGCTATCGAGAATTGTGGAAAATGAATTTATGTGAATCTGTTAATATTGAAGAATACGGCTTAAATGAATTTTTTGGCGGCAAAGCAGAAGGTTTTGAAGAATCATTGGAAATTTTAAAAGAGCATATATCTAAAAACTACGAATAACATCTGTTCGTATTCAAAAAAAGCTAAAAATTCCTAAAAATAGTGTATTATTAGGAATACATTCTTTATTTAGGACATAAATATGGATTCAATTCTTTTAGAAGATAATGGGCATTGGGTAAATCAGAGTATATACGGCGACTTTGTCTCAAGAGAGAGTTTAGATAAAGCCATCAAATACCTTGGCACAAAAGAGATTTTGGCTCTTGTTGGTGCTAGAAGAGTAGGAAAAAGTACTTTGGCAAAACTGCTTATTCATGAGCTTTTGAAAAGCGTTGAAGCAAAAAATATATTTTTCATTAATTTGGAAAAGCCTGAATTTATTCCGTACAAAGATGATGCTTCGTATCTTGGAGTGATTTTTGATGCGTACTTAAAACTTGCAAATCCAAACAGAGAGAAGAAGATATATTTTTTTATAGACGAGGTGCAAATTTTTCAAAATTGGGAAATATTTGTAAAATCAAAATATGAAAACTCCAATATCAAATTTATCATAACCGGCTCAAACGCATCGCTTTTAACTTCAAACTATGCAACAGTTTTAACGGGCAGAGTGTTAAGGCTTGAGATATATAGTTTTAATTTTAGAGAATTTTTACAGTTTAAAAAGTTAGATTTTTCCACGAAGATTCAAAGAGCGGCAAATAAAATCGAGATAAGCAGGGCTATGGATGAGTACCTCAAATGGGGCGGATACTACTCCGTGATATCAAACAGCGATGAGATGCTAAAAAAAGAGTATCTCATGAATGTGGCTGAAGATATCATACTTAAAGATATAGTTCCTAGATACAATATAAAAAGCTCTCAAATCATAAGAGACCTCTTTTACTATCTTGTCTCAAATGCCGCAACCACGCTCAACTATAGTTCATTGGCTAAAAAACTCAGCGTTGACCCAAAAATGATAAAAGAGTACATCGGCTATTTTGAAGATAATTTTTTAATCCATACTATTTCTGCTTATCACGATAAACTGACTTCACAAATAAAATCTGCTAAAAAGTTATATTTGAGCGATAACGGTTTTTTAAATTTAGGAGTAAACAGAACTAAAAATCTAGGGACAGCTTTAGAGAATTTGGTGTTTAACGAACTATATAAAAAAGATGAAAAGGTTACATACAGGAAAGATAATCAAGAGGTCGATTTTTATACGCAAAATAGATTGTATCAAGTGGCGTATGATATAAGCGATGAAAAAACAAAAAAAAGAGAGTTAAACGCTTTTGGAGAGTTTAAAAAAGAGGGTGATAGATGCACCTTGATAACTTATGATGCAAATGAAACAATCCTCGATGTGGAAGTTTTAAGCATAGATAGATTTTTGCTTGAGGCTGATGAAGGTCTAAATATTGAATGAAACCCTAATAGGTCAAATTGACAAAATCCTTTTTGAAGAAGAAGCTTTTTTTATAGCCGTTTTAAAGAGCGGCGAGAAGGTTAGCGGCTCTTACTATGAGAGTGCGGTCTCACATCTGAAAGATTCTGCCGTAACGCTTAAGGGGCATTGGGAAGAGCATAAAAAGTACGGAAAAACTTTTAAGTTTGAGCATATAAAAGTAAATCAAAATGAGCTTTTTTTCTTTCTGAACAAAATCGTAAAAGGGTTTACAAAAAAGCTCTCTGCAGATCTGATAGAGCATTTTGGGAGTGAGGGGCTTGTTGAAGTTTTAGACAACGACATTGAGCGGCTTTTAGAGTTTAAGGGTATAAAAGAGAAAAAACTTAAAAAGATTCAAGCAAGCTGGAAAAAGTTTCGCTCCATGAGAGAGATCGGGGAGTTCTTAAGCCCTTATGATGTTTCTCCGGCATTTTTAACAACTATCGCAACTGCCATGAGAGATGTTGAAGAGCCTTGTGTGAAGATAAAGAACAATCCTTACATTTTAACCTCCATAAACTCCATAGGTTTTAAAAGAGCCGATGAGCTGGCACTTAAGATGGGCGTAAAAAAGGATGATGAAAACCGTATAAGTTCGGCTATGGACTATGTGCTTCTTAATTATTGCGAACAGCAGGGCAACTCATGTGTGGCAAAAGAGATACTTTTTAGCAAGCTAGACGAACTGCTCACTTTTAGTGATAAAAGCTATCTCTATGAGGCTTCTTTGGTTGAGAGAGTAAGTGAGGGAAGTATCGTTTTGATGAAAAATGAGCGTGTCTCTCCCTCAAGACTTTACGATGCGGAGAAGTTTTTACATGATGATTTTAAGAGAAGGGCAAAACTTGATAGCGGCGGATTTGTCAAAGATCTGGATGCATTTTTAAAAGATAACGAACTTCAGCTTGGCGAACAGCAAAAAGAGGCGGTGCAAAAGATAAATGAGGGAGCATCTTTGCTCTTTTTGGTCGGATATGCAGGAACAGGAAAGAGTACGACTTCTAAAACCATACTGGATTTGCTAAGCACAAAATATGACAAAAAAACAATCATCACATGTGCGCTTAGCGGTATAGCTTCGCAACGCATCGCCGATACGACGGGGTATGAGAGTGCGACCATCCAGAGTTTGTTAGTGAAGTTTGAAGATAGCGACAACTTCCCCTATTCGGTTGTTTTGATAGATGAAGCCTCCATGATAAACTCTTCTCTTTTCGCAAGACTCGTATCAAAAATAGACAGAAATGCCGTAGTCGTCATCGTCGGGGATGATGCACAGCTTCCGCCGATAGGAGCAGGAAATGTTCTTAGCGATGTTTTGGCTCTGGATCTTGCCCCGATAGTGAAACTTACAAAGATTTACAGACAGAGCGAAGATAAAGCCATAACGGTTATTGCAAATGATATTAGAGAGGGAACTGTTCCGGAGTATAAAAAAGAGTATGAGGATTTTGAGTTTATTGACGTAAATATTAGTAACTATTATGCACTCAAAAATCAGCTCTCACAAAACGAACTTCAAAACCTAAGAGAGGAAAATGCGGCTCAGATAGTCGCAGAGATCGCCCATAAAGTCGTAGAGTCTATCGAAAAAGCAAGGTACAGACTAAGCAATAAACGCATAAAAGAGTATCTCAACTATTTTCAGGTTATAACGCCCATGAAAGGCGGAACTCTCGGATCTAACAATTTAAATGTAGTTTTGCAAGAGTATTTTAACCCGAACCCTAAAAAGTCCGTAAAAAAGGGCGGTGTGGAGTTTAGACTTATGGATAAAGTGGTTCACACCAAAAATGAAAACATGACTTCATGGAGCGGTGAGGGTTTTAAAAGTGGTGAAGATTCTGCGCAAAGACGTATATTTAACGGCATGAGCGGACTCCTTTTTAAGATAGAAGAGGAAGATGAACAAGCGTATGTTTTCTATCCGAATGAAGATGTAGTGGTTATTTATGAGTATGAGGAGTTAAAATCGCATCTAATGCTCTCTTATGCGCTTACCATCCATAAAGTTCAAGGCATGGAGTATGACATAGTTGTTATACCGATGAGCTTTTCGCACTACATAATGCACAACACAAAACTGATCTACACAGCCATTACAAGAGCAAAACATAAATGTATCCTAATAGGCGAGAGTATGGCTTTTGAGAGTGCATGTAAAAAGCTTGAAATCACAAGAAGAGATACCGTACTCCTAGAACTCTAAGCGCTCTTTTATATAGATAGACTTATAATGAGGCATATTTGACTTTTGGAGCTTAACATGGCGGTAGGAAATAGACTAAAAATAGCCATTTGCGGTAAAAGCGGTTTGGTCGGCTCAAAGCTGGAGAGTTTTTTTAACTCCATGAACAATGAGGTTGTAGGCGTTAAGATTCGTGATGATGTATCTGTAGAAGATGTGGCTGCACAGATAGAAAAATGTGATGTTTTGATAAATTTGAGCGGAGTAACTATTCTTGGACGTTGGGATGATGAGTACAAAAAAAAGCTCTACAGCAGTCGCATAGATACTACAAAAAAGCTGGTTGACGCTATCGGCTTATGCCATGAGAAACCAAAGCTTTTTTTGAACGCTTCTGCTGTTGGCATTTATGACTCTTTTCATTCACATAAAGACGGTTCTCAAAAATATGCGGATGACTTTTTGTCTCACCTCTGTAGAGATTGGGAAGCGCAGGCGAGAAGAGCCGGAGATTTCGGTGTGCGTAATGTGCAGATGAGATTCGGGGTTATTTATGCCAAAGAGGGTGGTGCAATGCAAAAAATGCTTCCTCCTTTTAAGATGGGAGTAGGCGGCAAAATGGGAAGCGGAAAGCAGATAGTTTCTTGGATTCATTTGGACGACCTTGTAAAGGCTGTCTATTTTATTATGAAAACACCTGATATAAACGGTGCGATTAATTTTACGGCACCGTATCCTCTCTCAAATAAAGAACAGACAAAAATTTTGGGAAAACTTCTTCATCGTCCGACGATTTTTCCACTTCCGGCTTTTGTATTGAAGTTGATTTTCGGAGAGGGTTCTACTGTTATGCTCGATTCAAAAGAGGTCTATCCTACAAAGTTACTTGAGAGCGGATTTTCTTTTGAATATGGAGATTTTGAGGATGCTCTCAAAGAGATAATTAGATAAAAGGTAAAAAAGATGCTAGATCCAATTTTACTTAGAGTTGCAAAAAGTGCGATAATGCGTCAGTTTGACGACTCATACAAATTTGATGAAAAAAGTTTGCTTGAAGCTTATCCGATGTTGCTGGTAGAGGGTGCGGCATTTGTAACGCTAAAGCATAAGCAGAGTTTACGAGGCTGCATAGGATCCATAATCGCACACCGCTCTCTCTATAATGACATAGTGCACAATGCCGTTGCAGCAGCATTTGAAGACCCAAGATTTTATCCGCTTAGTGAGAGTGAACTCTCACATGTAGAGGTAGAAGTCTCGGTTCTTAGTAAAGCGGAAATTTTAGAGTATGAAGATTTTAGTGATCTGCTTCAAAAGGTTAGACCGGATGTTGACGGGCTTATTATAAATTATAATGGAAGGCAAGGTACTTTTTTGCCTCAAGTTTGGGAGCAGCTAAAAACACCTAGAGAGTTTTTAGAGCATTTAAGCATGAAAGCAGGTTTGAACCCGTCCGTATATGAAAAACATCCGATGATATACAGATACGGAGTAGATGCGATAGAAGAAAAATTTGATGAGATAGCTTCATTATAAAACTTTAGGAGCAGAATATGAGACGAGAGATGAGTGCAAACGGTGCTTTTTATCCGGGGCGAGCCATTGAGATAGAGCGATATTTTGAGCATTTTAGCACTACATACGATGAAGAGACGGTTTTGCCTGATGTGCAAAGCAGAGCTGTAATCGTTCCGCATGCAGGCTATATCTACTCTGGATATAGTGCAAATGTTGCCTACAGAATTCTGCAAAAGAGTGGAGTTAAAAAGTTTGTAGTTATCGGACCGTCTCACAAAGTAGGATTTGATGGCGTCTCTTTGTGTAATTTTACTGCTTATGAAACTCCGCTTGGAGATATAAATGGTTCAGATTTTTTATTTCAAAAATTAAAAGAACGTTTTCATCTCTCTTGTTTTGTTGAGGCACATGCCGAACACAGCACGGAAGTTCAGTTTCCGTTTATAAAGCACTATATCGAAGATGCAGAGATAGTTGAGCTGGTATACTCCTATGCTTCTGCTAAAATGCTCTGCGAAATTATAGATTTTGTTTTAAATGAAAAAGAGTGTGGAGTTATCATAAGTACGGATTTAAGCCATTTTTACACACTTAGCAATGCCGCAAGACTGGACAATATCTGTTTAGAAGCAATCGAGAGGTTAGATACAAAGAGGCTACATGATGGATGTGAAGCTTGCGGAATGATTGGGATTGAAGCAGCTCTTTTAAGTGCTAAAAAACAGGGATTGAAATCGCTTCTTCTTGATTATAGAACGAGTGCGGATGCTAGCGGTGATACACAGAGAGTTGTCGGATATGTAAGTGCATGCTTTTATGAGTAAAAATATTTTTCAAAATATTCCAAAGCCATCCATAAATGAGTTTTTTGAAGAATTAGCTTCAAAAGATGGAGTAAAAATTGAGAGAATCGTCTCTTATGGGCATACAACGACAGAGTTTGATTGGTATAATCAAGAGAGCGATGAATGGGTGATTTTGCTCAAAGGTGAAGCAGTTGTCTCATTTGAAGACGAGAGCGACGTTAGACTAAAAGCCGGAGATTTTATAAATATTGCGGCACATAAAAAGCACAGAGTCTCTTGGACAAGACCAAACGAAGAGAGCATTTGGCTTGCCGTTCATTACTAAGCTATGAAAGTTTTTTATGTTCTAAAAGTCTCAAGTTTTGTATGAAGCTCATCCGTCATAGAGTTTAGATGTTCTGCCGCTGCTGCGATCTCTTCTACGTTTCTCGCATTTTTTGAAGATATTTCATTGATTTGTGAAACTTGAGCGACGATAGACTCTACGTCTTTGCCCGTTTTTTCAAAATCATTTACGGTTTTATCGCTTGCTTTTACCGCATCATTTACAATTACAACACTTTGATTTATCATTTTTTCTACTTCTGTAGCATTGTTTGCCAGCTCTTGAACCTCTGATGAGTTATCGCCCATTTGATTGCTTACGTCTACTATGGATTGAACTATGATATTTATGGTGGCGTTTATCTCCGTTAGACTGCTCTGCGTTCTTTCTGCAAGTTTTCTAACCTCGTCCGCAACGACTGCAAATCCTCTTCCGTGTTCACCTGCTCGTGCTGCTTCAATAGCGGCGTTAAGAGCTAAAAGATTTGTTTGATCCGCAATGTCGGAGATGATTTCAAGAACTTGCTTTACTTCATTCGCTTCGTTTGAAAGTGTTTTCATCCTCTCTGCAAGATTGACTTCAAGTTCCGCACTGCTTTGAACTTTTGAAGTAAGATGGACAATCTCTTCTCTGGCAGTTCTAAGATTTTCATTCGCTTTGATAATATCTTTTTTACTCTCTTGCGCATCGGATATAGCTCTTTGAATCTCTTCTTTGATCTCATCCGCTTTTTTTGCCGCATTTCTGATTACGATAACGCTCTTTTCAACATTCTCTCCGACTCCCATCGCTGTTGCCGATAGTTCATGTGAAATAGAAGCATTTTCGCTTGAACTTTGTTTTGAAGTTTCTATGAGATCTTTTAAAGTAGTGATTAACCTATTGAAACTATGCGCCATTTGAGACAGTTCAAGAGGTGCGTTTTCATCCGCTTTGATGGTCAAATCATGGTTTGCGCTAATCTTTAGCAAAGTATTTTTAAAGTTCTCTATAGGTTGAGATATAGAAATTTTTGTAAGGAAAAAAATAAATGTCGCAAAAATAGTAATACCGACTATAAGGGCTAAAGATAGCATCATAATATTAAATGAGGAATCTTCAATTTTTTCATCCATAGCTTTATAAACAAATTTGTAAAGCTCAAGTTCAACATTTCTAAGGATGTCTATAGATTCGGTTACATTTGTAAACCAGACAGTTGCATCGACTTCAAAGTTTCCTCCAAGACCTTTACTCTTTGCCGTTTCAATCATAGTAAAAGTTTTATCTACCGCTTCGCCTTTAAAGTTATTTTTGTAAAAATCTTGTAACTCTTTTGGAGCTAGAGTTTCAAATTTACGGCTGTTTACATCATAGACAAGTTCTCTGCCGATAGCCAGTGAGTAATTAGTAGAATTTATAGAGTTTTGATTAAAAGCTTGATTAAGCAAAGCTCTAATTTGACCTAAAGACTCTTTTGCAGAGGCTACATGTGTATATGCTTGTATAGTATTTCTTCCGTCTTTATCATTCATTTGTGTGGGTATGACAGCGGCAGCATCAATAAAAGTGACGATAGTTTTAGTATAGTATGCACCAACATCAGGAGCACTTATTTTTAGAGAATCTACGGAAGATCTTTTTTGGCTAAGCTCGCTTAAATTGCTTAAAACGGAGCTATCACCTTTGGTTTTTGCGTAAAGATCTTTTATCTCTATTATTGCGCTATCGACTTTAGATCTTACATCTGGGATTTTATCGCCGTTTTTAGTTCCGTTGCTTGCGGCAAAACCTACACTAAGACCTCTTTCTATCTGTAAAAAATGAATCGCTTTGGCTAAAGATTCAACTTCTAAAATACGATTTTTTGTGATAACAAGATTTTCTTTTACGCCTATATCATAGAGTATTCTACCTACAGATAATGCCATAATAACTATGATGGGAACTACAGCCAATACCGTTAGTCTTGCTTTTATGCTTATTTTTTTCATAAAAATTCCTATTATTTATTCTTAAAATCGGAAACGAGGTTTTAACCTCGTCTGTTTCAGCAATTCATTTGACATTTAGGCAAGGTTAAAACCTTGCTTCCGTACTTTTTCTTTTTCGGAAACGAGGATTTATCCTCGTCTGTTTTAACCTTGCTTGTGTATTTATTAAAAACTCTCCCAAACATCGCTTTCATGTTTAGAGC
>MICC01000006.1 GCA_001829715.1 Sulfurimonas sp. RIFOXYB12_FULL_35_9 | reverse complement strand
AAGTTACCGTTTGCAAGTTTGTCAACATTATCGTTAATATCCATAAACGTATTTTTCATTTGAAGAGCAAACGCATTGATACCGCCGGAGATTTTTCCGAAGTCGCCTTGATATTTAGCCGCATCGATTGAAGCATCAAGATTACCTTTGATAGCTTCTGCATTCATCATGTTAGAGTCATCAATCAACGATGATAATGATTTTTGTAGAGTACCCATGGCAACGGTAATGTCCTTAAGGTCTCCTTCTATTATTTTGACATTGACATCAAAACGACCGTTTGCTATGGCAACAATTGTGTCTTTTAGGGTTACTATATCGCTTTTTTGTTTGTCAAATGACTTTTTTAGCGACTTGTAGCGTTTACCGGCTTCGATTAGTCCAGGGATTTCGTCAACCTCGACACCTAATTCATCTAAATCTAATGTTTCTAAGATACTCATGTTTTTCCTTTTATTTTGTTTTATTTTTTGTTGAAGACAGCTGTTTCTTAGTTCTCTTTCACTTCATTAGCGTCTCCTTTCTCATTGTGAGCCTGTAGTGCTACTATATGATTCATCAACATGGGAATATCTAGTATGAGCGCAACTTCACCGCTTCCAAGTATGGTAGATCCGCTTATGCCTCTAATTTGGCGGAAAATTTTGCCTAGAGGTTTTATAACTGTTTGAAATTCACCGTGCAGCTCTTCAACAATGAGTCCAAACCGCATTCCTGCATACTGAACCACTATAATGTTTTCTCGCAGGTTTTCTGAATCATTTCCTGTACTAAAATGCTCTCTGACATTAAGTAGAGGAAGGATAGAGTTTCGTAAATTGATGTAGTTGTTTCCATGCATTTCATTGCGGTATCGTGCCGAGAGTTCTATACATTCCAGTACCATATCAAGCGGTATGACAAAATGAGTAGCTCCGACCTTTACTAAAAACCCGTCTATAATTGCCAGTGTTAATGGCAACCTCATGGTAAAAGTGCTTCCTTTGTCTTTTGTAGATTTTATATCAACAGTTCCGCGTAACGCTTCAATATTTCTTCTTACGACATCCATTCCTACACCGCGACCCGAAATAGAAGTTATTGCATCGGCGGTTGAGAAACCTGCTTCAAAGATAAGGTTGAAAATCTCTTTCTGCGTTAACTTGCTATCTTCGCTGATGATTCCTCGTTCAACAGCTTTTTTAAAGATTTTTTCTTCATCTAAGCCTTTGCCGTCATCACTTATTTCTATAGCTATAGTTCCTGCATCATGGTATGCATGGAGGACTAGTGTACCTTTTTGATTTTTGCCTTTTGCAATTCTCTCTTCTATGGTTTCAAGTCCATGATCCATGGCGTTTCTTATGATATGCACCAGAGGATCGGAGATTTTTTCTACAATGGTTTTATCCATCTCTGTTTCTCCGCCGCTTATGGTTAAGTCAACTTGTTTGCCCAACTGTTTGCTTATATCATGAACAATGCGTTTAAACTTGCTGAATGTTTCGCCTATTTGTACCATTCGTATCTTCATGGCACTCTCACGAATCTCTTCAAGCATTCGTGAAACTGCAGATACAGACTCGTTTAAGCCGCTGTTTTCTATAAGGCTTGCCCTTTGAACGACATTGGCATTTGCTATAACCATCTCTCCGATAAGATTTATGAGAATGTCTATTTTGTCACTATCTACTCTCAAAGAGCTTGAATTAACGATAGAAGTCTCTTTTTCATTATTTACAGCGATAGGTTTTTCAATATTTTGAGAAGATAACAGATTGGATTCGCTTTCTTCTTCCTCTTCTTCGCTTTGATTTTCATCATTTTGTTCTTCTTGTGCGTCATTGAGAGTTGTCAGTTTGAGTTCAATGTCCTCTTCTATAAAATCAAAAACTTCAATAATTTCATCTTTACTTTTGCTGCTGCGAAAAGCTATCGTACATTCAATGAGACACTCTGAGGGATTTAAATGTTCTAAATCGCTTATGTACTCAGTGTTAAGTTGAATTTTGACAACTTCTCCGATTTTGGATAGATATCGTATGAAATTTGCAGGATCCATGCCCAGTGAGTAAATTTCTTTACTAAACATAATGTCAATTTGCCAGTATTGAACACCTTCTTGATTTTTTGTTATTTTCTTTTTTGGTGCATTTATCTTTACTGAACCGTTGAGATAGGTTTGGAGTGTTTCCATTAAAAAACCGCTCATCGTTTTTAATGAATCATCAGGTTCTTTTTTTGAATTTTGTGCATAAAACAGCACTAAACTTTGCATATGATCTTTACATAGAAAAAATGTATCAATCATATTGTCGGTTATTGAAATCTTGTTATTGCGAATTTCATCAAGCAGATTTTCCGCAATATGAGTAAACTCAACTAAATGAGTAAGTTTAAGCATCCCACCGGAACCTTTTATGGTGTGTGCAGCCCTAAAAACAGCATTGATACGATCTCCACCGATACCAAATTCACGGATCTCCAGTAACCCTTCTTCCATTCCGTTTAGAAGATCCAGCGCCTCGTCTTTAAACTCTTTGACGGCTTCTAACAGTTGTTCGTCTGAAAAAAACATGAATCTCCTTATTTGTTATTTTCTATAAATGTATGAACACCGTATAGAGTAATAATCTCATATACTTCCGGTGACATATCATTTATTTTTAATGAAACGCTTCTTTTAAGAGCTTCATTTTTTAGTGCTACTAGCACTTGAAAACCTGCTGAATCAATTTCAGATATATCTGCCAAGTTTAGTATGATATCTTTGTCTTCAACAAGTTCATTTTTAAGATTTTCTACAAAATCTTCTACGGTATGAATATTTAATTCCGTGGGTGGACTAATGACATAACTCTCATCTTCTATGCTAATCATTGTCTTGCCTTATACACTTAAAAGTTTGCTAACGGCGTTTAAAAGAGTGGTTTTGTTAAATGGTTTTACCATCCATGCACGAACACCGGCTTCTTTGCCTTGTTCTTTTCTTTCTTGCCCTTCCTCTGTCGTTAACATTAAAACAGGAATAAATTTAAGTTTAGGATCCTCTTTGTATTTTTTAACAAAAGTGATCCCATCCATATTGGGCATGTTGACATCACATACGATTAGATCGACTTTGATATCTCCTTGTAATTTTAAAAGACCGTCAACTCCGTCCACAGCCTCTAACACTGTATAACCCGCCTCAATCAATGCGGTTCTTACCGCAAGCCTCATCATTGATGAATCATCAACAATTAATATATTTTTAGACATAAAACTCCTTTTTTTTTAAATTAAATTTGTGTAACAAGTGAATCTTGAAATAGATTTCTCTCATAATCCGGTTTTTGTTTACGACAAAAATTGTTGTATATGAATTTATGACAAAACGATATTGGGTTATGAAAGAAATCTAATGTAAAATTTAAGAATAGCGAGTATCGTGAAAGACAAATATTTGTAAAAATATTTTTAGAGTATGTGGAAATAATAGAGTGACTTTTATTTGGGAGAAGTTGATGTTTAGAATTGAAAAAAGAAAAAAATAGAGGAAGATTTTGGTGTTGATAATCGTTATCGAATAGTTCTCGTCTCTCTCTCTCTATCATATAAGACCTTAAAGTTTTATTAATTAGCATGCTTTATCCTTTAAAAGTAAATTGAATTTTGTGTGTCGAGATGGGACGAGAAATGGTAGATCTTTAGTGTTGCAAGTTTGTTGCAAAATTTTGTTATGACATGAGAAATCAAAGGAAAAGAGGTGAAAAAAGGAAAATAGTTTTTTTAGGCAAGTAATGATAATCGTTATCGAATCTTTCCGCTCTCTCTCTCTATCATAAAAGAGTTTAAAGTATTCTTAAAAAACATAAATTTATCCCTTGATATCTCAAAAATTAAGCAACTGCGAAATGTTACATTCATAGTGTTGCAAGTTTGTTGCAAAAAATAGTTTTGAGAAACTGTGAAGCAAGAGGTGTAACTGCTTTAGCTTACTAAAGCAGTTTGGTAGTTTACTCTGATATCAGATAGTCTAAACTTAGGTTGAATGTTTCGGAGTTTTCCGTATGTTCATATAAAAATATAAAATAAATAGAGAGCATATCCGCCATAATTCTGCCGATATCTTGAAGTGCTTCATCGGCAAATGCGTTTTTTTCTTCACTGTCTAAACAAAAAAATCCCCAAATTGCATCTGTTTTGAACTTTTTATTAAAATTTTCCATAAAGTTATTATTCTTTAGAGTTAAAGGCATTACTAAAAGAGAGTTATAGTATTTTAACTCCGTATCTCCTGAATGTTTTATCCAACAATCTTTCCATTCTACATCGCCTTTATTTAAATCTCCGATTTTATTGCCGAGTACCCTGGGATTTCTGTATTTTGCATTTTTAAAATCTTCTTCTAAATCATTGGAAATATACTTATCTTCATTGTCAAAAAGTATATTTGCAAAAGGAGTATGATCTCTTGCTCTTTTGAGCTCTTTTGGTATTTCCTGCATATTTTCTCTATAATAATCGGTTATATAGAGATTTTCATACTCATTTTTTTCGATTGTTTTTACGGAAAATCTTATATTTTCACCGTAAATAGCTTTTATCTGCTCAAAAGTTTTTTCTAAAATTATTTGCAGTTTTTCACTGCTTTCATCATAAAGTCCGATAAGCTTTTCTTTTAAAACTTCCTCTCTTTTTTCTCCGTCCCACTCTTTTCTTAACTCTTTATGCAAAGAAGCTATACCGAATTCAAATTCTATGATACAACCTTGATGAAAACATATAAAGTCTTTAATATTTTTTATATATGTACTCATTTGCTTTGCTGCCCACGCAAGGAGTTAAGATTTTCAAAGGTTGAATCTTTGATAACTTCTATTTTTTCCATTAAAGCATTTTGTATTTTTTCAGGAAAAAGTAAGTCTATAGCAAACTCTTGAGCTTCTTTTTCAAATTCATCGTTATTGCTACTATTGTAAGAAGCTTGAGCCATTGTATTATAAGAAGCATTGTTGGTACTCTCGTTTTTTTCAAACACATCTTCAAACCTAAATTTACGCCCTAAAATAAAATGGCAAAATATATGTCCCAATTCATGAGCGATAATTTTTCTTAAACGCTCGGGATCTGTTTGTTTTACATAGGATATCCGTATACTATCGTCAATATATTCTACCGTTGCTTCATCGTCATTCAGCAAACTGGCAACTTCTTCTACTTTGATACCGTAAAATTTAGCTATATGAAAAACATCTATATCTTGTTTTAAATCGCTTCTGTAAACATCTCTGATAATTTCAGTTACAGATACCGGATCAAATCTGGCAAAATCTATTTTTGTGCCGCTTTTTTCTAAAAAAGCCCAAATATTTCCTATCATTTGCGCACCTTGTTTTAGTTCTTCAAGATCCAGACCAACAATCTCCTCATAAATAATTTTTTCACTATGCACAAGTTTTCCTTGATGGATAATCTAAACAGCTTTGTTTTAGTATGATGTAGTATGTATTGCTTGATTCTAATTCAATTAAACTACAGTCTTTATATTTTTCTTTTATTCTACCTCGTAAATAAAATATATTTTTTTTACGCTCAACCTTATCTCCCAAACTACTAATAATCCAATCCACAATTTCAGGTTTGCGCAATATCTTCTTATTTTTTAAAACTTTTATTTCATCCCTTTCTCTATCGCAATTGTCATAAATAATATCTTCACAATGCTTATCATCACATTGCGGATATATACTAAACTTCTCGTCATTCCAAACTATTTTAGCATTTTGCATTCTTTATCTCTTAAATCTATAATATATGGTGCTTTCATCAAAAAAATTATTTTATCATAAGATAAATAAAAAAATATTAACTTTTACTTTATTTTAAGTTTTTGTTTACCTAAAGGGTATATTTGAAGTAAAGATTTGTTTTTACCGTAAACACCTTGTAAATTTTGAAAAACTTGTTTTTTCTAAAGAAACTTCATTTTGTAGTTGCAGGGGGGGTACAGGGATGGCAATTAGAATTTAAGCTAGTCCAAGAGCAGGCATAAGGTCGTTGTTTTCTTCTATGCGGAGCATACGAACATCTTTTACGCAAGCAGTAAACCAAGGGTATTTTTTTGCTAGTTGTTGAATCGTAAGAACGCAAGTTACTGCAGTTATTTTATCATTTCCAAAATATACGCTTCCTTGTTGCCAAGCAAAATTATTGGCTTCCATGAACTTGCGAATATCTCCATAAGCATTAGTGCTTGATTCGTTATGGTATTGGTCGCCTAAGCAATTTGTGTCTATATCAAATGTTACTGCATACATATTTTTTCCTTTGTGAAAGTATAACACTTTTATGTTAGCTTTTTAGTCAAATAGTTTCTTTAGTTATGCATAATTAAGATACTATGTCTCAACTAGTTCAGATAAAACACTTTCTTTGCCTTGCTTGTCCAAAATATGTACAGTAATTGTGAATTTAACTAAAATATCTTAAAATACAAGGCAAAAAATGGCACGCTTACTACTCAATTCTAAAAAACATAAAGATTACATATTTGAAGGATGCAGTACATGTGATGCAAAATGTTGTTCAAGCAACATTATTTATTCAACGATTTATGATTTAAAAGAAGCTTCGGCACTTTTCCCTATACTGTTTTATGTAGCTGATGGAAAAATATCTCCTGTTTACTTCTTCTATTACGGTGAAACGGTAGGAGAAAAATGTCCTCATTTAAACGGAACTATGTGTTCCGTTTATGAAAATAGACCTTATGCATGTCGCTCATATCCTTTTAGTTTTGAGCAAGGCAACCCTTGTTTTGATGACGGATGCCCAAAAATAAGTATCTCAAAAAATAGTGGAGTCTCTTTGTTAGATGCAAAGAAAAAATTAAATCCGTACTTCATTTCAAATTTTGTCGGCAAAGAATTCACAGAGCAAAAAGAAGAAATATTTACTTCTACAGGCAGATTTGTAGATTTTTGTGTTAAAAATAACTTTTTAGTTCCATATGTAAATTATTATGCCAACAATGCTCTATATTTAAATTTTAAGCCTAGCTTATCTGAACAGTTATATATTATTCATCCTCAGCGAATTGCTGTTATGAGAATGCAAAATAAAGAACTTTTTTTAGGACATGATGATTTTCTTCAGTATATAATGATGATTAGTGCGTCACATAAAAATATTGAAACGCTTTTTGCTTTAAAAGAAGCAAAAATATGAGAAATCTCTCATCGGTTCCACGCTCTATTTCAGATGAAATAGTTCAATTCTGCGGCAATATAAATCCATTGTCTAAACCGATATATGTTGATTCTCTTCCTTTAGACGGCAACAGTGTCGGAAACTGCTTCAATAATGTAGAAGATACGCTAAATAGCAGTGAATCTTCAATTTTGGGATGGATAATTTGGCAGACTTCATCGTATCTTCTTCAAGCTGAATTTCATAATGTAATAAAATCAGGCAGTGGTAAGTTGATATGTGTAACTCCGTATTCAAAATCATACGATAAGATTTTGTTCTTGGAAGATTCTGCTATGAAATATGAAAATAAAAGAGTTCCCACAATATATAAAGCAATGGACGATTCCACTGAAACGGCAACATTTATTCATGCTCTTGAAGCTCTTAGTGAAGTAGAAGTTTATATGTCAGACGCTTTAGTTATCGAGCATCTAAGCGATCCTCAAAACATTGTAAAACGCAACGCATTACAGGGAACAATGAGAGATATAGAAAACGCAATCGGAGCATTTGAAGCCATGGTTTTAAAAGATACTGATAGAAACAGCAAGTGCATTTGCGGAAGCGGTAAAAAATTTAAAAAGTGTTGCGGTGCAAATTAAGATTATAGAAAATTGGCTATAATTTCAAAAAAATACTGGACAAAAGCAGTGAATCTTAAAAACAAAATTTTTATGGCGGCAGCGTCAATTTTTATACTCTTTATGCCATTGAGTGCAAAAGAGTCCACGCAGAAGCCGACTGTTGCGGCAAGCACATTCTCTTTATATGATATATCAAAGCGTATCGCAGGCGAGAGTGCAGAAGTTTTTATGATTCTTCCTTTTGGGGTAGATGCACATAGCTATGAATTGACTCCAAAAGAGATGATAAAGATAAATAAAAGTGCATTGGTTTTATATAACGGAGCAGGGCTTGAGCCTTGGATTAAAGGCTTTAGTTTTAAAAATAGAGCTGTAGACATGAGTAAACATGTAGAGCTGAGAGAACTTGAATCAGACCATGAACACAATCACAAAAATGCCCATAATTCTCATCATAACATAGATCCGCACTATTGGCAAGATCCGCTAAATATGATAAAAGCTGCAGAGCATATTGCTAAAGAGCTTTCCGAGCTCTTTCCTCAAAACAGAGATTTATATACGAAAAACAGAGACAGTTATATAGATATGTTAAAAAAACTTGATAGTGATTATAAAAAAAGCCTCTCTTCATGTAAACTAGATACGATTATCGTAAATCATGACGCTTTTTCATATCTTGCACATAGATACGGTTTTCATGTTGAAGCTCTCAGCGGTTTGTCTCCGGAAGCTGAACCGAGTGCAAAAAATATGATGAAAATCATAGAGCATGTAAAAGAGCATAAAGTCGGTACTCTTTTCTTTGAGAGTTTTGCAAGCGATAGAGCGATAAAAAGTATAGCAAAAGAGGCAAAAGTAAAAGTAGATATGCTTCAGCCTTTAGGTAATATCACGGCAGATGAAGCAAAAGCAAATCTGAGTTATGAAGATATTATGAGAAAAAATCTACAAAAGATATCTCAGGCACTTGAGTGTAAATGAAATTTAATCTTCCGATATTTGATATTAAAAACTTAAGCTTTATTGTTAAAGGTCAAAGAATTTTATCAAACATCTCTTTGGAGATTTTTCGCTCGGAGTATATTGCCATCATAGGTCCAAACGGCGGCGGCAAAACAACACTTGTTCGAATGTTGCTGGGACTTGAAAAGCCTACAAGCGGTGAGGTGAAAATCTATGGGAAAAAACTCAGTGATTTTAAAGAGTGGCATAAAATCGGTTATGTTCCCCAGCGTGCTTCACATGTAGACAGCTCTTTTCCGGCTACGGTTTTAGATATCGTAAAAATGGGCAGAACATCGCAGGGCGGAATTTTTAGCTCTTTTAACGAAACGGATAAAAAGCTTGTTTATGATGCGATGGCAAAGATGGATATTTTAGATTTACAGGATAAGATGATAGGAACTCTATCCGGCGGGCAGAGGCAAAGAGCCATGATCGCCCGTGCACTTGCCTCAAACCCTGAAATTTTGATACTTGATGAACCAAATACCGGTGTTGATGTAGCTTCACAAAAAAACTTCTATGCACTTTTGAGAAAGCTAAATCAGGAAGATAAGATAACCATAGTTTTTATTACACATGATATAGGCGTTATCGCAGACGATATAGCGAGACTTTTTACTATAAACGAAAAAGCTGTCATATGCAATGACCCGAAACATCTTTTGAGTTGCCAAGAGATGAGCGAACTTTACGGCATAGATGCACATCTGCTTCATAATCACAAGCACGAGCACTAAATGTTTGAGATGTTTGAATATGATTTTATGCAAAGAGCTTTTTTAGCAGGGATTATCATTGCAATTCTTGCTTCAATCAGTGGAACCTTTGTGGTGCTTAAACGCTACTCTTTAATAGGCGAAACATTAGCCCACTCATCACTTCTAGGAGTTGCAGTCGGGCTTATAGCAGGGTACAACCCTCTTTGGGCAGCCGTTGTTTTTGCCGTTATATCTGCATGGATAATCGAGTATCTAAGAAGTGCTTTTTCACTCTACAGCGATGCCGTCCTCTCTATTTTACTCTCAGGCTCGCTTGCTGCTGCAGTTATTATCGTCTCTCTCGGCGGAGCTTTCAACAACTCTCTTTTTTCATATCTTTTCGGTTCTATATTATCTGTAACTTATGAGGATGTCGTAACTATAGCTATTTTTGGAACGTTAGCCTTGGGAACTCTGCTCTTCTTCTCAAAAGAGCTCTATTTTATCGCTTATGATGAAGAGGTCGCAAAGGTAAGCGGCATAAAAGTAAAATTTTTAAACTTCTTGCTTGTAAGCGTAGTCGCTATTATTATCGCACTCTCTATTAGAGTTGTAGGAAGCTTGCTTATAGGTGCGCTTATGGTTATCCCTACCGTTAGTGCGCTACAGTTTAGAGTAGGATTTTTAAAGAGTGTCGTTATCTCTTTATCTATTGCCCTCTTTAGCGTAATCCTCGGCATGACACTCTCCTTCCACTTTTCTCTTCCATCAGGTGCGACGATAGTTTTATGTGTGCTTGGAATTTTTATTCTCTCTCTTATCATTAATAATAGAAAATGAAAATAAGCTCTGAATTTTCAAAATACGCTCTAGAGTACAATAACTATAATGTTATACAAAACAGTGTAATAGAGAGGATTTTAAGCAAAGTAGGGCGAAAACCTAAGAGAATTTTAGACCTTGGATGCGGAAGCGGAACTCTTTGTAAGACTATAGATTGGGAGTATGAATATTTTATGGGTGTCGATTTTGCACAGGGTATGCTAGATCTGCATCCAAAATCTTCAAAGATTGATTGCCTTTACGGTGATTTTAATGATGATATACTCTTTGAGCGATTATTCAAAGAGAAATATGATTTTATTTTTTCATCCTCAGCTCTTCAGTGGGCGGATGATTTAGAGAAGGTGTTTTTTAATATTAAACAATTCAATATCCCTTTTGCTCTGGCGATTTTTACGTCAAACACTTTTAAAACCATAAATCAAACAGCATCAATCAACTCGATTTTAAAGAGTGCTGATGAGGTACATGAGCTTCAAAAAAAATATTTTAATGCAGAGTTTGAGGTTGTAGAGTACAAGTTAGAGTTTGAATCAACAAGAGATATGTTTAGATATATAAAAAGAAGCGGCGTAAGCGGAGCAAGAAAAATATTGAGTTATAAAGAGAGCAAAGAGCTGCTAAATAACTACCCTTTGAACTATTTGGAGTTTGAGGTTGTTTTTATTTATAGCAGATAGACACTGTCTCCCACATGTATATCTCCGCCTTGAATAGTTTTTGCAAAAATTCCTCTATCGTTTTTTAGCAGCTTTGGTATACGATTATCTATTACGGAAAGATGATTGCAGATGGTGCAGTTTTGGCTTATCTCTAAAATAGTATCACCGATTTTAAGCTGCGTTCCGATGTAGAGAGAGTAAGGGTTGTAGTCAATTAAAAGATTCTCGCCAAGATATCCATGCGGCATATCAATGTCATAACCTTTTATCAGTGCATAACTATCTATGGATGTGAGCAAAATAGAGCGTGCACTATCTTTAGCATAAAATTTATCGCCGATTACCCCTTGTTCATCCAGCGTAATAGTGGATTTATCGCATCTTTGTGAGCTTTGAGCCTCTGAGATAAAAAGTTTTAAAATCTGTCCTACTTTTTTGTTTGGCATAAAAAAAGACCTTATTTTGTTTAAGTGCGAAATTCTATCATATTTTTTTATTACACTTTGTGAGAAATTTATTACTAAAAAAGAGTAGAAATGTGCATAATTATAAAAATGTGAGAAAATTGTTACATTTTTACTAGAAATCCTTGACAATTTAATTTATTTTCATATATAATCTTCCCGTCTTGCATTTTATACCTTGCATAAAATGTAATTATGCACACCATAAAATCTACAAGATTAAAGAGAAGGAGGTAGATGATTAATGAGTAAAATTTCTGAAAATAATTTAGAAACTACTACAAATAAAACAGAACAATCAAGCAGAAGAGATTTCTTCAAGAAAACTGCGGTCTATTCTGTAAGCGCGATTGCGGCCGCTAATATTTTAGCACCTGCTAAGCTGTTGGCTGATGATGCGAACATAGTTCACCATACAGAGTGGGGAACAACGTTGGGTGATGAGCTTAACAAATACCCATACGGTATACCATCGGCATATGAGCATAACGTTGTAAGAAGAACATCGGCTCTTCTTTCATCTGCAGGAGATATGCATGCTGCGGTTTCTATGACACCTCTACATGAGTTAGAGGGAATCATAACTCCAAATGGCTTGCACTTTACAAGAACGCATAACGGTGTAGCTCATATTGATCCTAATAAGTTTAGACTTATGATTCACGGTTTGGTTGAGAAGCCTATCGTTTTAACACTAGATCAGTTGAAAAAGTATCCGGCTGAGAGTAGACTTCTTTTCTTAGAGTGCCCTGCAAATGGTGCTGCTGAGTGGAAAGGTCCACAATTCAACTCTTTACAATTTGTAAAAGGGATGATGAGTAATGCAGAGTGGACTGGTGTTCGTCTTAAAACTATCCTTGATGAAATCGGCATTAAGCCGACTGCAAAATGGATGTTGGCAGAGGGTTCTGACGGCTCAGAGATGAGCAGAACGATTCCTGTTGAGAAAGTTTTAGATGATGCTATGATAGTTTGGGCTCAAAACGGTGAAGCTCTTAGACCGGAACAAGGTTATCCTGTTCGTCTAATGTTGCCGGGCTGGGAAGCGAATCTGTGTATTAAATGGTTAAAACGTCTTGAATTTGGATCAGAGCCTTGGTACTGTAAAGAAGAGACTTCTAAATATACTGCTCTAATGCCGAGCGGTAAAGCAATCCAACACTTCTATCCGTTAGAAGTAAACTCGATTATTACAAATCCATGTCCTGAAAAGCCGTGGTCAGACCTTAAAAAAGGTGATTTAGTAGAAGTTGAGGGTATTGCATGGAGTGGACATGGAACTATTACTGCCGTAGATGTATCGTTTGATGGCGGAGATAACTATGTTAAAGCAAATCTAAAAGGTTTAATTCTTCCTAAGTCTTGGACAAGATTCTCTTATATGTACAAATATGAGGGCAAACCATTGTTAATTCAATCTCGTGCTATGGATGATGCTGGTTATATTCAGCCATCAATCACTCAAGAAAAAGCAATAATGGGATTAGAAGGTGTTTATCACAGAAACTCAATTTGTACTTGGGAAGTTAGAGAAGACGGGTCAGTTCATAATGTTCAAGTTAGAACAGACAACTGTCCAAAGTAGGGGGGAAGATGATGATTAAATTAAATAATAAATTAATTGCTTTAGGTGCTTCCATAGTTGCAAGTGCGCTTTTAACAACAAGTGCATTTGCTGCTCAAAGCAAAACTGAAGCTGCTCCTGCTGGTATGTATAAAGCAACTAAAAATGCTCTAGACGGCGGTGTTACTTATAAGAGAGAAAAAGGTTCATATACTGCATATCGAGTAAATGAGCAATCAACGAAAGGTGTAAACTTCGGTAGAGCACCTACTCCAAATGAGCTAAAAGCTTGGGATGCTGATATTATGCCCGACGGTACAGGTTTACCTGAAGGTTCCGGTACAGTAGAAGAGGGTGAAGCACTTTATGATAAAGATTGTGCAGTTTGCCACGGTGAGTTTGGCGCAGGCGGAAAAGGGTATCCGACTTTAACAGGCGGAAGCATAGAGTCGCTTAAAAACCAAAGAACATGTCCAGGCAAAGATGCTCCAAACAGAACGATTGGTTCATACTGGCCTCAGGCAAGTACGCTTATCTGGTATATCCGCGATGCTATGCCATATGCACATCCAAAAAGCTATACACCAAATCAGATGTATGCTATGACGGCTTACTTACTGGCAGAAAACGGTGTTAAAATAGATGGCGAAGATATTGAAGAGTTAAATAAAGATAACTTCAAAAAGATTGTTATGCCAAACCGCGATGGATTCTATCCCAATGTTGATGGACCAAAAGGTGTAGAGAATGTAAAAGCTTTCTATAAGAATCCGAAAAATTTCGGTGCAATTACAGGAACTCGCTGTATGACAAATTGTGGTAAAGAGCCTGTAGCGAAAATAGCAAATGAGATTACAGCTGTTGTGCCTGCGTACTCTACTGTAAGAGATTTACCGAAAGAGGATGCATCAAAAGGTGCCGCTTCATCTCCTGCTGCTAAAGAATATGAGAAATCATGTGCAGTTTGTCATAAAACAGATGCAATGGGAGCTCCTGCTGTCGGAGCTAAAGCTGCATGGGCAAAAGCTATGGAAAAAGGTATGGAAAAAGTGAATCATAACGCTATCAATGGAATCGGCGGTATGCCTCCAAAAGGCGGTGCTACGAATTTAGGTGACGATGAAGTCAAAGATATTGTTAAATATATGGTAGAATCTAGTAAGTAAGGCTTACTAGATCTGCTTAAACACTACATAAAGGAAAAGAAATGCAAAGAAGAAAATTTTTAAGTTTAGGTGCAGCTGCAGCTGCTGTTGTAACAGTTTTACCATCTAGTTTAACTGCTACTGATTTTAGAACGACGGCTCCAAAAGCTTGGGAAGCTCCAACAAGTAAAGAGGCTATGGAGGCACTTTTCGGTTCATCTGTTACGACTGAAGGCAAAATTGAGATTAAAGCTCCAAAGCTTGCTGAAAACGGTGGCGCAGTTCCAATCGGTGTTAAATCAAGCGTAGCGCTTACTACTATTGCTATCTTCCAAGATGCAAACCCTAGAAGTGCAGTTGTTGTTTTTGAAATGGGTGATAACGGTGTTATGGACATGATGACTAAAATCAAAATGAGAAAAACTGCTGATGTTACTATCGTTGCAAAAGGTAAAGACGGCAAGTTATACTCAGCTGTACAAAAAGTAGAAGTTTCTATCGGTGGATGTGGAGGTTGATATAAACCCCCACCTCTCAATATAGTTGCAAAAATAAAAAAAATAAAAAAAGGATTACTATGAAAATAAAAGCAAAATTAAACGGTGAAGAAACAGAAATCAAGTTATTACTTGAGAGTCCAATGGCTGGTAAAGAAGAGGCTGCTACAAAGAAAATTGAAGAGAGCTATATTACACACATTACTGCTAAAGTAGGTTCTGCTGTTGTATGGGAAGCTTCAACTGGTCCATTCTTATCAAAAGACCCTTACTTCATGTTTAAATTTAAAGGTGCTAAAGCGGGTGATAAAATTGTTATCGAAACTATCGATAACAAAGGTAAAACTGAAAAAGCTGAAGAAGCAATTAAATAGTTTTTACATAAATTTCCCTCAAACGAGGGAAATTTTAAAATATGAGAGTAAATTTGATGTGTTGTTGTAACACATCAACTCTATTCTTTAGAGAATAAATTAAATCAAAAGGTAATCGTATGTTAAAAAAAATGATGAATCCATTTGTAGTATCAGCAATAGCACTACTACCGATGATAAATGGATGTTCTTCGGATAATAAAAATAAAGCACAAGAGAGTGCTAAAGCTGAAAAACCTGCTCCTGTCAAAGAGGCTGTAGCTCCTGAATATGATTATAAGTTAGTACCGAAACAAGTAAGCGAAAATGTATGGTGTTTCTTTGGAGTGCTAGAAATTCCTACAAAAGAGAACGGTGGTAATATGGTGAATACTTGCTATATTAAAACAAATGACAGCTATGTTCTGTGGGATACGGGTGCATCTTATGTTTATGCAAAACAAGCTTATGAGGCTATGAGCAAGATTGCTAAATTACCTCCAAAGACTATTATATTAAGTCATGAGCATGATGATCACTGGTTAGGTAATAACTACTACAAAGAAGTTCACGGCGCAGAAATTATAGGACCTGAATCTATAAATAAAAACTATAAACCGGGTGATAAGACAAGAATGTTTCAAACTTTATCGGAAAATGCAATCAGAGGAACAAAAATTATACCAGTTGATAAATGGCATAAAGAGACAATTAAATTTGCTATTTCTGGTGTTAACTTCGAATACGTGCCGGTAGGCAACGGACACTCTGAAGAGGATTATTTTCTTTATATGCCGGATAACAAGCTTATTCTTGCTGGAGACTTAGTTATGAATGGAAGAGTTACATCAAACAGAGACGGATCTGTTGAGGGTGAAATTGCTGCTATTGAAAAGATGAATACTTTACCATGGACGATAATGATTCCTGGTCATGGATTTGTAATTGATAAAACGGCTGCCGATGAAGCAAAGCAATATTTTACTCTAACAAGAGATAGAGTTAAGAAAGCTATTGATGATGGCATAGATGAAACTGGAATTGTTGAAAAAGTGCCTCTTGAAGAGTTTAAAGATAAAGCTCTTTATGATTTGTTAAATGCAGGAAATGTGTCAAGAGCATTTATGGAATACGATATGGGTCTTGAGAAGAAGTGATTTGGTCTTTGGACCAAATCGCCTCTATAAAATATAGTCTCTTCGTACAAAAAATCCCCCAACTGCTATTTTTATTAAGTTAGAATTTCTTTTTCAAGTCTATATAACTCGTATCTAATGTACTTAAAATTTTCACTGTACTCTGTACTATATAGTTTAAAAAGTTCCTCAAGCACTCTTGCAGACTCCTCTGCTCTTTTAAAATTTGCAATTATAATAGATGATATATCTGTACGATTGAGTTCGCTCTTTATGGTAGAACGAAGTACGTCGTTTACGCTGTCACGCTCTTTGAGTATCTCTAGTGTTTCTTTGATTTTTGCTCTGTGTCGTAAGAGTTTTAATTGAGAGGAGAGTTCTTTGTTATTGTCTCTGTATCTTATAATGTCTTCAACAACTCTAATACCTTCTCTTAGACGGTTTAGATTTGCATCAATCACCCGAAAAAGTTCGGGCGAAAGTTGATTACTCATCATTTCCAAATATACCGAATAGTTGCAATAATGCAGTAAAGATATTTAAAAAATCTAAGTAAAGAGCAATTGCACCATCAATTGGTGTTTCATAAGTGCCTTGCATAATATTTTGCGTATCATAGATTACCATTATGCTAAAAAGTATGACTACAACACCTGAAATGATTATATGCAATATTGGGTTACCAAGAAATATGTTAAGAATAGAAAACCCAATGATTACAAACATAGCAATCATAAGAGGTTTTGTGTATCCTGTAAAATCTTTTGTAGTTTTAATTGCATAAAAACTCATAGCACCAAATACCACCGAAGTCATAGCAAAAGCATTTCCTATAATAGTAGCTCCACCGCTCATCCCAAGTGTACGAGATAATAAAGGTGCAAGCATAAGCCCTGTCATAAATACAAAACCGAACATAACGGCTAAATTAATGCCAGGCTTGTGCTTTACGAAATGTAAACCAATTAACAAACCAATCTCTAGAAAAAACAGAGGCCAAAAAAATGCTTGAATTGTTCCAGCCATAGGAACGCCTACATAAGCTCCAGCAGCCCCAGCCATCATCGAGGCTGCGAAAAGTTTGTATGTCTCTTTTACAAAAGAAACAATTTGTGCCTCACTTTTAGAATAACTGCTATAAGTAGATGCATTTCCTCTTGCGTAATCACGATCATAAAGTCCCATTTTTTCTTCCTTTATATATGTAATACAAAATAATTTACATATTTGTATGTTTAAGAATTTTATACATAAAGAGTTAATAAATAGCAACATAGTGGGTATGCAAGGGAGTTCCTAGTAAAAAAGTATAATAAAAACTTAAAAAACTTAACATTTTTATGATTTTTTAAAATGCCCATTCATATTTTAAGCCCCCTCTAAGAATCATTTGTCTATAATTCCCATCCACAAACACAGAGACCTAAAGTTTAGGACCTG
>MICC01000005.1 GCA_001829715.1 Sulfurimonas sp. RIFOXYB12_FULL_35_9 | reverse complement strand
TTAAATAATAAAAAAAATATTTATAAAAAAAAAGGGGGGAGAAATTATCCCCCCCCTCTTGATAATAGTATTACTTACTAGAATAAATTTGCGTTTTGATCTACCCATTTTAGGTATTCAATAATATTCTTAGTTTCTTTTTCTTCCATATGTTGGTTAGGCATTTTTAGATTGAAGTAATCAATCATACCTTTTACATAAGGATCACTATACATAGCCTCAGGTTTCATTATGAAATCTTTAACCCATTTCTCAGCATCTTTTCCATGTCTTGAGAGAACACCTGTTAAATCTGGACCTGATGAAACTTTACCGATAACGTGACAACCGCCACATCCACCCTCGCCGAATGCTTTTTCACCGGCAGCAGCAGCTTCTGATTGTTTTGTAGCTATAAGTCTAACAAGTGCATCTTTTGCTCTAATACCAACATCCGCAGTTTTTACTTGTAACTGCCAGATCATATTTTCAAAAAGGATAGCTTTTTCCATATCGCCTGCTTTTACCGCTGCATCTGCAAGTTTTTTCTGCTCAGGAATTTTGCCGTATTGATCCATCGCATCTGTTACAAGGTCTGCAACAACTTGATGTTTCTCATACTTGTTGTCTTTTAAGAACTTAACAACTGATTGGATAACAGCATCAGTCGCAGTATTTGTTGCAACAGTTTTGTCATATTCAGCTTTTAATTGTTCTGGAGACATTGTTTGCATTTTTACTTTTTGAGCACTATCATACTTTTTCTTTGGATCTTTAACCATCAAGTAACCCATCATCTCTAAGTGAAGAGCTGAACAGAATTCTGTACAGTAGTAAGGGAAAACACCCTCAATATCAGCAACAAATTTTATACTTGAGGTTTTACCAGGCTCTAGTGATGCATGCACATCATAATGATCTACAGTGAAACCATGTGCCTCATCTTGAGCACGCTCAAGGTTTGTTAAGTACATTGTAACTTCATCACCCTTGTTTACAGTAATTCTCTCAGGATTGATGTGTGAACGAACCATAGTTGCATATACAGTAACTTTGTTTCCTTTTCTCTCAATTCTCTCTTGACCTGCGAGTGTTTTACCTTCATGAACTTTGTCTTCTCTTGAGTTTGTACCCATCGGATATCTAACATGTCCATGAAGTTTTTCAGCTCTAATTGCTACCGCATTGTGTGGCTCACCTAATGGTAAAGGCATGTCAACAAGAAGATCCATAGTTTTACCGCTTATATCTATAAGCTGGTGATTTTGTGGATGTAATGGTCCAACATTTTGAAATCTATCGATTGCAAGTTTGTTAAGTGAAATGATATATTTCCCTTGAGGATCTCTAGTCTCACTTTCCATACCACATAAGTGACCAACGTTATAGTGAACATTCTCTTTATCTAAAACTTTAAGAGTTTTAAAGTTCCATTTTACGATTTGGCTATCAACATAAAGTGAAGTATAAACTTCTCCATCAACATTTGAAAACTGATTATGTAATGGCCCCAGTCCAAGTTCTGCTTGACCGTGAAGAGATTTTTTCATATCAAGAATTGGAATCCCGAATGGATCTTTTCCTGCATACTCTTTATTTTTGATAAGTTTTTGAATTTTTTCAAAATCATAAACTGAAGCGTGTGTATCTAATTTACCACAAACAATAATATACTTTCCTGTAGGGTCTACATCAACACCGTGTGGAGATTTTGGTTCAGGAATTAAGAAAATAGCATCATTTTTAACAGCTACTTCCATAGTAATTACTTTATGATTATTAATTATTTTTACATTTTTTGGATCTTTAGCAACTTCTGCTAATTTTTTCCAGTTATATACATGTAAAAAGTCTGTATCATTTCTACTCATACCAGCTTCGTTTGGTGGCATACCAACTTCGATTCCACCTGTATACATCTCAGTATTGAATGAGTTTGTAAAACCCCATCCTTCAGACATAGCTTTACCGGCATCACTTAAATCTTGCATATATGGAGGCAATTCAAGAGTAAATGAATTTTTCTCGTCAATACGACCTTTTTTATTATCAAATTTCCATAGAGTAACACCACCACGGTATGTCTCTTTGTAATCTTCAATTGGGGAGTATACATCTTCTAACGGTGCAGCATATTGTGCAGCTTCGATTACATAATCACTATTTGGAGTAAAGAAAGAACCACCGTGAGCAGATTTGAATATAGGATTTACAACAATTTGTTTTGTTTCAAAGTCTGCTAAGTCAATTACACCGATACGAGGATTGGCCTTATCGTTAATTACCAGCCATTTACCGTCATATTTACCGTCAACTTCAGATAATCCAGGGTGATGCGTATCTCCCCAGTTAATCTCTCTCCCTCTAACATTTCCTTGTCTTAAAACTTTTTTTGACTCTTCGTCAAAACCATAGCCTTGCCAAGGTTCAGGAGTAAATACACCTATATACTTTAAAATTCTCATTGAAGGAACGCCATAAACAATTACTTGTCCACTTTGTCCACCTGAACTGAAAACCACATACTCATCTTTAACGCCCGAAGGGTTATAAGTTTTTGCAGCACGAACCACATCAACTTCACTTAAGCCTCTCTTCTTCATTACTTCTTGTAATTCACCACTGCTTGCAGACAAAAGCGTCGCAGCAAGGGAAGTACCTAAAATAACCGAAGAGAGCTTGATTAAATGCTTACTCATAGATTTCTCCTTTATTTTCCTTTGGGATAGATATAATTCCCAAATGATAAATATAATATTAATCTAATTTAAGAGCTCAAAATTTGACTATGGTCAAATTATTTAATTAATTGTTATTTTTAAGTTTAGTTTGTATTGAGTGTGAAATTAAGTTATCCAAATCATCTTTTAGATTTTTTAGTTTTCTTGTCGCAGTACTTAATTCTTCAAGAGATTGAATTACGGCATCTTCTTTTTTTCTTAGCTCTTTATCTCTGGCAGTTTCATTCATGGTATAAATGAGTTCTACTAGATCTTCTATATTCTGTTCTACTATTTCAATTGATTTGCAAGAGTGTTCTATTGAATTACTTGCATAAGAGATAGAGCTGTTTATCTCTATTACAAGTGTGTTAAAATTGTTTTTTGCTTGTGATATATCACTTATTGTATTGTCAATTTCAATGGGTTTTAACTCTCTAATAGAAGAGTTTTTAATAATTGACTTTGATGCAGAGAGAAATTTTTGCACAAAAGTCATTATAATTTTTATCTGTGTAAATATGTATAAAAGAAGCAATACTAATATGCCAAAAAGCATGTATTGAACTATTCTGTAGATATTTTGTCTATTATTGAAATTTTTTTGTTTTGTTGTGATGATGCTATCAAACTCAATGATTAATTCTAAGTTTGTATTATAAATATCTTTTATACTTTTTTCAATGAGAATATTTGAGTATATAGATTTGTTTTTTATTTGATCTCTGAAGTGTTGTACATGAAGATAAAAGGTATTCCACAATTTTATAATTTGTGTGCTGTTTTGAGAGTAATGTTCTTTATTTTTCATATTTTGTAGAAATTTTTTTATTGAATCATCTAAAGTTTGAGTTGAGTTGCTTTGGTTTTTGTAAATATAAAAAATATTTTTAGATATCTCCTGTGTAAAATCTTTCTGTTCATTTATCGTGTTTACTACACTATTGTAATTTGCAATCTCTTTTGAAGTATGGTTAAAAAGCAGTGCTAGTGTTATAGAAAGTATAAATATTAGTGCGCCAATTATCTTAATTTTTTTCATGAGTTACTCCTCGCATACTGACATTAGAGCTTCTTTATCTAAGATAACGATTTTGCCATTTTTAGAATCTATAATATTATCTCTTTTTAATCTGTTTAAAACTCTTGATAAAGTTTCTGGCTGTATATGAAGAATTAGTGATATTTCAGCTCTTTTAAGTTTATTGAAAATCTCTAAATCATCATGTAACATCATAGCAACTTTAACAACAGAATTAAAAATAAACTCTCTATTTATAAGTGATTGCAGTTGCTGAGATCTTAAGATAATTTCATTTGTAAACTCAGAACAGAGGTACCCCTTGTCTAAAAAAATTTCTTTAAATTTCTTATAATCAATTTGGAGTATCTGAGAGTCTTCGAGGAGTGTTATATTTGAAAAAGAGTTTAGTGTGTCTTGTCTAATATTCGATATTTCGGATATTAGAGAGTTCTCATAAATATAATGTAGAAATATTTCATTATTATGTTTATCTATTTTATAAGCTTTTGCTAGACCGCTTAAGAGAAATAAAAGTGAGTTGTTCTCTTTTTTTTCATAATGAACAACATACTCTTTTGGATATTTGCTTACAACAGATATGGATGATAGTTGATCTACTTGCTCTTCACTAAGCAGCGAAAAAAAATTTAGAGAAGATATTATATTTTTTGTAGACATGATTTTATGCATTTCTTACAATTTAGAACAACTCTCTTTATTTATATCAAATTTAAACAATTCTGATTTGCTATGTTCACTTTTATACAAATATCTGATAGATATATCAGCATCTAAAAAGCGCTTTGAAGAGTTGCAAGTACCATAAGTTACAGCTTCTTTCATCCTGCTATAGTCCTCTTTTTTTACTGCTTCATCACTCTTTGGAGCTATGTTGATTTCATATATATAAACTAAAACAGTGTTGTCGGCCTTAACACCTATAAGTTTTGTTTTTTTATCTACCGTTTGAGGAAGTGTTTTTGAAATCTCTTCTGCAGCTAGCTTAACAATCTCTTTATTTTGTTTTTTCATTTCAGATGAAGGCAATTCTTTATTTTGTACTCCTGCAGCAGATACCAGAATAGGAAAAATTGCGGCTAAAAGTATGGATTGAAATTTCATTTTTTATCTCTTTTTTTAGGATATTATACATAAACGAGAATTAAAAAAACCCCAAAGGAGAGTATGGGATTTTAAATAATCTAGAGGAGTTAATCTTGTTGTTGTCTCATGTAGGAAGGGATGTCTAAGTGGCTTCCGTCAAAATCTCCGCCGACTACTAATCTTGGGCGAATTTTTGTAATAGGAGCCATTGAATCACTTATAAAATTTTCGTTATTCGAACTAGAACTTAAATTTCTTTCAAAACCTGTTGCGATGATAGTTATTTTTACATAATTCTCAGGTAGAGATTCATCCGTTGAAGTACCAAAAATTACATCGGCATCTTCATGTGCGCTCTCTTGAACTACTATCATAGCTTCAGATGTTTCTATCATAGGAAAATTAGGATGCATGTGGAAGTGCACTAGAACACCCATCGCACCGTTAATGGACACATTATCAAGAAGAGGAGATTCAATTGCAGCTTTAATAGCTTCATAAGCCGCATTCTCACCTTCATACTCACCGACACCCATAAGTGCCATACCCTTATGGCTCATTACTGTTCTTAAGTCGGCAAAGTCAAGATTTATATCATTTTCACCGTTTGACAATATAACCCCGGCAGTTCCACTTACCGCTTGAGCTAAAACACTGTCAACGATTTTAAAGCTGTCTTTAATGCCTAATTTTCTATCAATGATTGATAGTAATTTGTCATTTGGAATAACAACGATAGAGTCGCTCTCTTTTTTAAGTTCTTCGAGTCCGGCTTTAGCAAGCTTCAATCTCTTCGGTGCTTCAAACATAAAAGGCTTTGTGACAATTGATATAGTTAATGCATCTACCTCTTTAGCAATTTTTGCTATTATCGGAGCGGCACCGGTTCCTGTTCCACCCCCAAGACCGGCAGAAATAAATACTATATCAGCACCCGTTAATGCTTTTTTTATCTCTTCATAATTCTCTATTGCAGAATCTCTGCCGATTTCAGGTTTCATTCCCGCACCGAGACCTTTTGTAAGTTTTGCGCCAATTTGTATGGTAGTTGCGTTTTTTGTATCCTTTAGAGCCTGAGCATCAGTGTTAATAATGATCATCTCGATCCCAGTTACACCTTCGCGAATCATATGCCCAATCATATTGCCGCCGCCGCCTCCGACACCTACTGCTACAATTCTTGCTCCGCTTATTTTGCTTGCTTCTTCAATTAAAAATGGTTCCATATTCTCTCTCCTTAAAATAACTGGTTTGCCCAGTTCCAAAATTTACTAATCGTTCCCGCTTCTTCACTCTTCTTCTCTTTTTTTGTTACAATAGAGATCATTTTCTCTTTTTTTTCATCATTTAGCAACTGAGGAGTCAAAATGGCAAGATCATCACTTAGATCTATGCGCGTATGCTCCGCAGGTGCTTCATTTGAGTGCCGTATTCTTTTGTTTGCATCTATCTCATACGGAGTGTATGCAGATGCAGCATATAGAACAAGACCTATTGCACTTGAAAATTGAGGTGAACGAAGATTCTCAAAAAGTCCGTTCATCTCTTTAGGCTTAGCAAGACGAACCGGAACAGAACCAAATGTTGCAACTGCTAACTCTCTGATGCCTTCCATTTGTGAAAAACCGCCTGTTAGAACTATGCCGGCACCTATTTTATCTTTTAAACCGCTGTTTTCAATAAACTGAGCTAAAATCATTAGCGTCTCTTCAACTCTTGCATAAATAACATTATGTACCACTTCAAGAGATACTTCATGTGTTGTATTTTCATCGCCGATTATAGGAAGTTCAATTAGGTCATTGCTTGTATTGAGCAGTGAGCCGTAATTTAGTTTTACACTGTCTGCAATATTTAAAGGTGTATGAAGTGCCATAGAAAGGTCACTTGTAACATGGTTAGATCCAACACCCAAGAAATCGTTGTATCGGATAGAGTTTCCTGAATGAATGATTATATTGCTTGTGTTTCCACCCATATCTATGAGAGCAACACCCAACTCTTTTTCATCATCATTAAGTGTTGCTATAGAAGAAGCATATCCATTTAAAACAATGCTCTCAACCTCTATACCTGCACCGCGAACTGCTTTTCTAAGATTATTTAAATTTGATTTTTGAGTTGTAATTATATGAGTATCCACTTCAAGCCTTGAAGCATTCATTCCCATCGGGTCTTCTACATGATCTTGATCATCTACTTTAAAATTATAAGGAAGGGCATGTAACACTTCATACTCGTTTGGTATGTTAGCGTTATAAAGAGATGTTTGCATAACTCTTTCTATCTCTTTAAAAGTTACCTCTTTATTTTGAATATTAACAATACCGTTTGAGTTTATACTCTTTGTGTAAGCTCCAGAAATAGAGACTATTGCTGTGTTAACTTCACTTCCAGCGATTCTTTTTGCATCACTTACGGCAGATTTTATGGATTTTGAAGCAAGCTCGATATTTGTAATGCTTCCTTTTTTAAGTCCTTGTGCTTTTGAAATCCCTGCACCTGTTATAGCTATGGAGTTGTCATTGGCTATCTCTGCGATGATTGCACATATCTTAGTTGAACCAATATCAATGGCTAAAACAGTTCTGCTCAACTTATAGTCCTTGGATAAAAATCTCTGTTTTGTACTTGTTTTGTAAGTTTTTAACTAAACTTTCATTAAACATAGCACTCTTTAATTTGACAATAGGATTGTCCTGGTTAACGTTACTATTGCTAAGCATTTTTTGTTCCAAAATATTGTATATAACCACATTTCCGTTCTCTAGAGAAACAAATCCTCTTTTGTCTTGTGTAGTAAAAAGGGCAGCTAAAAACTCATCTGCTTCTTGGATACTTAAATCTGTTAGTTTATTAGAGTCGTTTCCTGTTATAAAATCAGTAGAGCTGCCGTGGAATGTGTTAAATGAACTTTTTGCCAACTCTAAAAGTTTTGCCTTCTTTTGTTCCGGAACATAGACAGAAATAACTTCACCCTTTGCATCTTCGTAGCTTTTTGGCGTTGAAGGGTTTGTTTTGATAAGCTCAAAAGTAATAAAATCACCGCCTTCGACCATAACAGGTTTTGAAAATGGTGAAGCAGATGTTAGTTTTGACACAGATTCAAGCGCTTCAGCACCAAAAGAATTGTTGCTAAGAGATATGGTAGAACTGCTTACTTCTACATCTTTAAGCTCGCCTTTTTTATAGGCTATGTATGCTTTTAGAGCCTCTTTTTTAGTCTCTTTTGCATTTAGCTCTTCTTTTATTTTATCTTTAGCAGCTTCAATAGGCAGTATTTTTCCTTCGCTATCTTTAAGATCTGCTTTGTTTTCATTGTAGTACTCATTAATCGTCGCATCATCATACTCTTTAGAGATTTTGGCTTGTTTAATAAATTTTACTTCATAACTGACTTCTGTCATAAATTTATTTTGTATCTTTTCCCAAAAAGGTTTTAAAAGTTCATCTGACATATCTATGTTTATCTCGTTAGTTTTTAAAACTTTGTATTCTATTTTATCTGCTATGTTCATTGCCGTACCTAAAATTTTAAGCTCACTATCTTTTGCTTGGACTGGAAGAAGAGCGAGAGTTTTTTGAATTAGAAGATCTTTTTTTGCAGATGCTTCATACTCTTTTATGCTTAGGTTGTTTTTTGATAGAACTTCTTTATAGACATCTTTATTAAAAACACCGTCTTTAAAAAAGTAATCACGAGTTTTTATATCGGCTAAGAGTTCAGCATCGCTCACCTGTAAGTCATATGATGCAGCTAAATTTAAAATCAACGCCTGTTGCGTTAAAAATTTAAGTGCTTGAGATTGTAGCCCAAAGCTTTTTGCTTTCTCCTCATCAAAATTACCTTGGAACATCTGATTATATTGTGCATATAAATTTGAGTAACTCTTTTGAAGTTCACCCATTGTTATCTCAACATTTCCGACTTTTGCGACAGCTCCGGCTTTATCGCCATAGTTATACTGTCCCCATCCCACAAATCCTGCTCCGACGAAAGCGATAGTAGAAATCCAGATAGAAACGATAAGATATTTTTTATGTCTTTGCATCCATGTAATCATTGAGTAAATAGCCTTGTGTATGATATTTTTGTAATTTTAGGTAAATTCGCATTAAACCTTGATAAAGATGGCTTAAACATTATAGTTGCTTCAAATCACTGTATTATAATAGAAATATAAATAAAAAGGTGGTAAAATCAAAAAATTAGAGCCAATAAAAGGATTTCTTATGAGCGGTGTTACAAAATATTCAAATATTGAAAACGAGTTGCCTAAGTTGCCGGAAGTGTTGTTAAATACTATTCAGTCTGATGTTTTGGAAATAAAAAGCGTAGATAAGAACTGTAAAAAATATATTGACGCATGTTCTAAAATACCTGAGCTTAAAGATGCGCATTACGTAGTTTTCTCAAAATATATAGACAAGAATAATCATAAATATGAAAAATTTATATTTTTGGCAGAAGATGGAGAAGAACTTTTTGATGTAAGCGGAACAGAGATGGAGTTGTATGGGCTTCTTTCATGCACGACTCTTAATTATACAGAGGAGTATGAAGCTTCTGTGTCAAAAAAAGATTAAGCAAATATGACGAATTTAGAGCTAAAAAATAGAGATTTGGATGTTTTATGGCATCCATGCACTCAAATGAAAGATCATGAGACGCTTCCTCTTATTCCGATTAAAAAGGCTTATGGAGTCTATTTGGAAGATTTTGACGGAAAGTGCTACATAGACGCTATAAGTAGCTGGTGGGTTAATCTTTTTGGACATACAAATAGTTATATTAACAATAAGATTAAAGAGCAATTAGATACCCTTGAACATGTAATATTAGCAGGTTTTACACATGAGCAGGTGATAAAATTATCTGAAAGATTGATAGTATTGGCACCGAATGGACTTAAAAAATGTTTCTATGCGGACAATGGTTCAAGCGGTGTTGAAGTAGCACTTAAGATGAGCTTTCATGCGCATAAAAATAGTTCTAAAGAGAGAAAACTTTTTGTTTCACTTACTAATTCATACCATGGTGAGACAATCGGTGCGTTGAGTGTAGGAGATGTAAAACTTTACAAAGATACGTATGAGCCGCTTTTAATTCAAAGTATTCAAACACCTGTTCCAAAAGATATGAGCTTAGAAGCCACAATGGAAGCAGCGAATGAGTTTGAAAAGTTATGTAAAAGTAGAGCAGATGAAATAAGTGCAATTATTTTAGAGCCTTTAGTGCAAGGTGCCGGATCTATGCACATGTATCACAAAGAGTTTTTGGTTTTAGTCCGTGAGATTTGTAACAGATATGGTATTCATCTGATAGCCGATGAAGTTATGGTCGGTTTTGGCAGAACAGGTGAATTGTTTGCATGTCAAAGTGCTAACATAACGCCTGATTTTCTTGTTCTCTCAAAAGGTTTAACAGGTGGATATCTGCCGCTTTCAGTTGTACTAACAACCAATGAGATTTACGCTCAATTTTATTGTGATTATAACGAGCATAAAGCTTTTTTGCACTCACATAGTTACACGGGAAATGCTCTTGCCTGTGCCGCCGCAAATGCTACTTTAGATCTCTTTGAGAGAGATGATGTTATAGAAAAAAACAGAGTAACTGCTAGATACATGAGTGACAAGCTCTTAAAATTTAAAGAGTTGAAAAACATTGCATCCATTAGGCAAACAGGCATGATCTGTGCGATAGAGTTAAAAGGGTATAAAGCAGAAGACAGAATAGGGCTAAAAGTGTATCAATATGGACTTGATAACGGTGTTTTACTGCGTCCGCTTGGACATGTAGTTTACTTTATGCCGCCATATATTATAACACTTGATGAGTGTGATAAGATGATAGATACGGCTTATGATGCCATAAAGAGCTTGCTTTAGTCAAAAATAGCATCATTTTGCGTGTTATGGAGCAGAAGAAGCCTGCAACTCTTCTCTAAAATAGCGATTTTTTTCGCCATTTCATGGATATCTCTATTAAACGTATAAATTCCATATCCTCTGATTACGATAATATCAGTTCTGTGGCTCTGAAAGTAGTATGCTATTTCACTGCTTGCTCTCTCATACCAATCTTCAAAATGCTTTGGATCTACTATCTCTATAGATCCTATCTCTTTGTACCCAAAATAGTCTTTGGGAGTAATAATATTGTGGTTGAGAGAGTAAGCCGTCGTAAATGGAGGCATGCTGAAGCAGATAAATTTTGCATCGGAAATTTGAGAGTAGATACTGTGATGGATTTTAGCATCGATGCTCGCTTGATTCCACCTGTAGTCCTTTTTGAAGTAAAGCTCTATAAGGCTATTTTCATTAAGTGCATCGAAAATAGCTTCTTTTGTATTTATGATAAATCTGTTTGACTCGGTTTTTGCTGAGATAGAACCGTGATAGATACCAAAGAAATCTTTTCTAAACATTGACAAAGCAAGGGCTGAGAGTTTCTCTTTAAGATGGTCTCTGTTCATTCAATCTACCTATAAATATTTTATTATCCTAAGTTTATCATAAACTTTCTTTTATATTTTCATCAAAAAAAAGTTCTCTATTTTTATCAAAATTTTCAACTAAAGTTGTAAAACAACTGCCTAGTTCTCGTATTATCTCAATGTTTGGTTCAATATATATCTTGTTTGATATTTTTTGCATTTTTATAATATTGGCTTCACGTAACAGTTGAAGATGTTTTGAGATAGTGGGCAGAGAGAAGTCAAAATTTTGCGCGATTGTAGTTACACAAATGGCATGATGATTTATTTTTGTTTTAGGTTTTTTTTCATCAATTGAGCAAGTATAACCACCAGTAAGTACATTTTTAAAAATTAAAAAACGAGTTTCATTTCCAAGGGCTTTAAATATTTTTATTTTTTGTTGCATATCTAGCATTACAGTTCCTTGACAAATATTCTTAAAAATTATACCATAGCAGTG
>MICC01000004.1:2631-2773 GCA_001829715.1 Sulfurimonas sp. RIFOXYB12_FULL_35_9 | reverse complement strand
AAATTTATCATTGATATAGATTATATTCCTGTTTTTATCGATTCTTGATAAGATAGTACTGCTGTCGATGGCATTTTCATACTCTTTTGAGATATGAATCATATCATCAAAATTTTTCTCTGTAATTTTTAGCTGATTTTCA
>MICC01000004.1:0-2538 GCA_001829715.1 Sulfurimonas sp. RIFOXYB12_FULL_35_9 | reverse complement strand
AAACCTTTTAGCCAGTATGTAGATCCGTCTTTGGAGAGATTTTTAAAATCCCCCGTCCAAGTTTTTTTGAGAACTTTGATAGTATGCCACAAATCTGTAAAAATCTCTTTTGGCATGTCCGGATGGCGGATTATTTTGTATGAGTTGCCTACAAGCTCTTCTCTTGGATAACCGCTTATTTTGCAAAATGCGTCATTAACATAGCGTATAATTCCGTTTGCATCTGTTTTTGAAACTATAAAACTCTCATCTACGCTAGATTTGTACTGATCCAAAAGCACAAGTGAATTCTCAAACTTTTCATTTAGAAGATGTGCGGAAGATAAAATATTTTTTACAATCGCATGCATGAAAAAAGCAAATATGCCAAGTAGCAAAAAAAGTAAAAGATTAACAAAGAGAACTGTTTTTTTAATATCTTCTATTTTTGAATCAATTGATTTTTCTGCATCTATAAAGAGTTTCTCTTCCAGTTCTTTAAGGCTGTTTATGCTCTTTGTTGCCGACTCAAACCAGTGAATAAGATTGATATTTGGAGGAGTCGACTCTTTTGTGTTTAGTACAGAGTTTATGATTTCAAAAGTCTCTTTAACACTCTCTTTTTGAATGATTTTTTCATATAAATCAGAGTAGAGAGGATACTCATGAAGTGATTGTTTAAATCTGCTTATACCGACATTGTAAACATAAAGAGATCTTTGCACATGTATGGAATTTTCTTGCGTAAGCGAGTTATTAGTAAATGTTTCTTGTAAAACTGCTCTTATCTGACCTAAATTTTCTTTGGCTAAAGAGAGATAGCCATAAGCTTGTATATAGTTTCTATCTTTTTTCTCTTCCATCATTGCTGGGATAATTCCAGCAAAATCAAGAAGTGTTGCTATCTTATATGTATAGTAGTTTTTTACTTCAGAGGCAGAGAGGTAAAGAGTGTCAACTCCCTCTCTTGTTGATTTAATACCCTCTGAAAATTTTAAGTCTATATCTTTTTGTAGATAGCGGATAAGCTCTAAATCTTTTAAAGCCGCATCTAAATCTTTCCTTGCTTTTAAAAGTAACAAATCTTCAGCATCACTGTTTCTGGCTACAAATCCAGTGCTAAGACCTCTTTCTATCTGCATAAAATGAACTATATCTGAGATTGTTTTTACTTCAAAGATATGCTGTCGTGTCCGCTCAAGATCTTTTTTATGTCCAAATTCATGGACTATTTTGTTTATGGAGAGCAAAACAATCATCAGAGAGGGAATAAGAGTTAAAAAAAGCAGTTTTGATTTTAACTCAATTCTCATCTTTTTTCCTTTTTTAAGTTTAAAATGTTACGACTGTTAAAAACTATACGTAACCTAATTTTTTTCTATCTATCTTATCTCTTTGAGCATTTTATCAAGTATCTCAAAGAGTTCACTGCTTGCATTCTCTGCTTCTTTGAAATGGTTAACTACTTTGCTGATATCTGCTAGGCAGTTTCCGCTTTTAACGCATGCAATAGCTGCGATGGCGTTGTCATGCACTTTTGCATGCGGAGCATCTATTAGATCATATTGTTTTGTAGCCCCAAAAAGAGCTTTTCCTTGCTCATTTTTCCATTTTCCGAATCTACATGAGTGATGATTTGTCATCTCAACATCCTTAGCGTTAAATACCGCATCATACGCACCAATCTTAAAGAGTACATGATCTAGTTTCGCCAAGTTTATAAATAGTTCATACCGGACTTGTCGGTTATCGTCTTTGATGATTTGTGCACTGCCGAGCAGTTCGTCTAGTTCTCTTTTAAAATCATCAAGATTAGTAGAAGATGTTAGCGCCTCACTCTCTAGTTTTTCACTGTCTGAGTGCATGATATGGGCATTTTGTTTTAGTGTGTTGATATTTATCTCAACCTCGGCTGTTGCTTTTTGTGTTCTCTCTGCAAGTTTTCGCACTTCATCGGCAACAACTGCAAATCCTCTTCCATGCTCTCCTGCGCGTGCCGCTTCTATCGCAGCATTAAGTGCTAAAAGATTTGTCTGATCCGAGATATCTTTGATGAGATTTATGACTTCGGATATGGCAGAAACACTCCCGTTTAGGTCTTCAGCCGTTGCTCTTAACTCATTTGCCATTTGGATAATGGCATCGGTGTTAAAAATTGAGTTGGCATTTTATCTGATGCCTTGCATAAATCCTTCATTACTATCCGTTAACTTTCCGATCTCTTCTAAAAATGATATGTTATTTTCAATACCGTTTTGAATCACTCGGATATTGTTGGTACAACCATTAGATAGATTGTGTGTAAGTTCTTTTTTAAGCTTATTTTCCTGTTCAATATTTTTAACTTCTTTGGCTTGGCTTTTAAACTCTTCATTTTCAAGTCGGAATTTTTCACACTCATCTTGAAGCACTTTAACCTTTGCTTCGAGTTCTTGGATTTTTAGGGAGTGTTTGTTATTATTGTTACTAAAAAAAGACATCTTTTTTCCTTTTTACTTTGTAGAGTTCCGCAAGGAGTCTAATCTAAATGCAATCAGAGCGATATCCAAAAAATGAATA
>MICC01000003.1:535-11916 GCA_001829715.1 Sulfurimonas sp. RIFOXYB12_FULL_35_9 | reverse complement strand
GGTTTCATTCCTGCTTTCACGATATGGCGTGATCCACATTTTCTACATTCCATACCTTCGATAAGCAAATAGAATACCTAATTAGTCAGTGCCGATTTAAGTCATCTAAAAGATGCAGAAGTTGCTCATTTTTGACATTCATATAAATGTCAATATTGTCTTTTAAAACCAGTTTATTAAAATAACCTATAACCGAAGATGTTATAGAGAGAGAGTCTAATATATTGATGTTTATGAGTTTATTTTCAACAGTCATAGCATCAACTCTCTGCTTAATGTTTTGAAAATCATTAATGCTTTTGATATTACCTTTGATTACAAGGGTGTTTGACGATACCTCTAATTCCATTTTAAGACCTCATTTTTTGTGTGTATTGTAGCAGTTTATAATTTTTATAATTAAAGTTAACTAAAATCTAAGATATTACTTAACCATTCCTTAATTTTTTTCTCATAACCTATATCTTTTAGTTTAACTAAGTTAAGAGGTTTCGAGAGATATTTTTGTTTTACATATCCTCCAAAATCATGTGGGTAAAGATATCCGCTGTTTTCTAAAGAAACCCCGCTTTGTTGTCTTATATTTTTAGGAATATCTAAAATTACTCCGCTTCTTACTGCACTAAGCGCATCATTAATTGCTAAATAGGCCGAGTTCGATTTTGGCGAAGAGGCAAGATAGATAACGGCTTGAGCTAAAATAATTCTAGCCTCAGGATAGCCGATTTTAGAAACACTTGTCATGGCAGAAGTCGCAAGTGTTAAGGCTTGTGGATTTGCATTTCCTATATCTTCGCTGGCTAGTATAACGAGCCTTCTTGCTATAAAATCTGCACTCTCTCCGCCTTCAATTAGTCTTGCCAAATAGTAGATAGCCGCATCCATGTCCGAGCCTCGAACAGATTTGATCATGGCACTTGTAAGATCATAGTGTACACCGGCTTCGCTGCTTCCTGCACTTAGGGCATTTGGTCTGAGTGACTTTAAAAGATTTAGAGTTATATTTGTATTGATATTTGAAGCAAACTCCAAAAGTTTAAGCATAGCTCTCGCATCTCCGCCACTGCTTGCAACCAAATACTCTTTCGCATCATCTTCACATGTAACGTAGCCGTTTGAGAGAGCTTTTTCTAAGAGGTCTCGTAGTGATTCTTTAGAAATTGGATATAGCTCAAAGAGCATTGAGCGCGAACGTATAGCAGAAGTGAGTGAAAAGAACGGATTTTCAGTGGATGCTCCTATTATGAGAACAGAGTTGGTTTCCATTACGGGAAGCAGAACCTCTTGCTGATTTTTAGCTAAGCGGTGGACTTCGTCTATAAAGATAAGCGGTTTTTGCAGAGCATTTTTATACTGTTCAAAAATGCGTCTTAAATCCTCTATTTTGAGGCTTGTCGCATTGAACTCATAAAACGGCAGTTCCATTTTTTTTGCAATAATTCTTGCGATTGATGTTTTTCCGCATCCGGCAGGACCGAAAAAGAAGCTGTGACCCAGTGCATTTTTTTCACACAAAATTCTAAGCGGAGCATCATTTTTGCTTAAATGGCTCTGTCCTACTAAATCATCAAAATCAGCAGGTCTTAAAAGGTGTGTAAAATCTGCCAACTTAACTCTTCTTTTTAGTTACTTTTTTATCTTTAAAACTCTTTTTTTTATCATCTTTGATAAAAGCCGGTTTTTTGCCGTCTTTGGAAGTGCCTTTTTTCTCATCTTTTTTGAAAGCCGGCTTTTTGCCATCTTTAGGGATGCTTTTTTTATTTTCTTTAAAACTCGGTTTCTCACTCTTTTTAGAGCTTGGTTTTTTTTCATCGTCAAGCTCTGCTTTTTTCTCATCTTTTAAAAATTTTGCTAGAGCCGAATACTCGCTGCGGCTTAAAAATCTACTTTTCCCCGTAGGAAGATTGTTTAGTTTGATTTCAGCAAAGCTTATTCTTTTAAGGTCTACAACCTCAGCTCCAAAATGAGCGAAAAATCTTCTAAGTTCTCGATTTTGTCCCTCGTTGATTGCCACTTTTAAAACAGAGTAGTTAGGCTGGTTCTTTTGAACCATGAAGCCGATAAAAGGTTTAAACTCCATATGTGTTACTTTAGAGTGGCTATGCCCGCCTGCAGAGGCATCTTCAAGCGTCATACCGTTTAACATGGCATCTTCCATGTCAGGAGTAACTTCGCCTTTGATTTTCATCTTATAAATTCTCTCCAAATCCGACTCCATGAGAGCTGAAGCAACTTTTGAAGCGTCTGTTAGAAGAAGCAAGCCCTCAGAAGCGTAGTCAAGTCTGCCAACCGGAACATAATGCTTGTACTCTTTGCCTAGAGTGTCATAGATGGTTTTTCGCCCTTTAGGGTCAGTTTTTGTTACAAGCTCGCCTTTTGGCTTGTTGTAGACTATAACTGTATATTTATCTCTCGGTGTTACCTGTTTACCGCTTACATAAACGATATCTACACCCTCATATATATCTGTAGCAGGATTGTCTTGAATCTCTCCATTAACCCTGACAAATCCGTCTTGTATGACTTTGTCAGCTTCTCTTCTTGAGTAGCTTGAGTGATGTGCTATGTATTTGTTTAATCTCATGAAATGCCTTTTTCTATCAAAGTATGGATATGAAGCATGCCATGAACTCTTTTTTGTTTATCCGTTACAACTAAAAGCTGTATCTTCATCTCTTCTATCATTACAAGTGCTTCGCTTGCAAGTATATTTTCATCCTCTATGGTTTTCGGGTTTAGTGTTGCGTATTTTAAAACATTCTCTTCTAGCGAAAAATCATCGTTCATAAGCGCTCGGCGGATATCTCCGTCACTCACAAGTGCTAGAAGTCTATTTTGCTCATCTGTAATTAAAACTGTTCCGAGTCTGCCTTCGCTGATTTTTACAATCGCATCTTTTACTTTTGTTTGGCTGCCAATTATCGGCAAATCTTTTGTTCTCATCAAATCTTTAACTTTTACAAAAAGCTGTTTTCCAAGAGATCCGCCCGGATGAAATGAGGCAAAATCGCTCTTTTTAAAATTTTTTGCACGCATTAAACAGACTGCAAGTGCATCGCCTAGAGCAAGCGTAAGTGTAGTAGAACTTGTCGGTGCGATATTTAGCGGACATGCCTCTTTTTCAACGATAACATCAATTACAACATCACTGTATCTTCCAAGCGTAGAGTTTCTATCTCTTGTCATACCGATAAGCGGAGTGTCAAATCTTTTTATATGCGGAAGAATAGAGCTTAACTCTTCGCTTTCTCCGCTGTAGCTGATAGCCAAAACAACATCATCTTTGCCGATCATTCCCAAATCGCCATGCAGTGCTTCTGTCGGATGAAGAAAAAAACTAGGAGTTCCCGTAGAGGCAAATGTCGCCGCCATCTTAGCTCCGATAAGTCCTGATTTTCCTACGCCCGTAACGATAAGTTTTCCTCTGCATGAGAGAATGATTTCGACTGCTTTGTCAAAAACATCACCGATATTTTGGGCACTATCTAAGAGTGTTTGAGCTTCGATTTTGAGGGTTTCTTGTGCTATTTGTCTGTAATTCATAACGCAATTATATCCTTTTTGAATGCAAAAGCGTAAGGTAGTTTAGTGCTTAATTAATTAGAGATAAGATATAATATTTCAAAAAAGATTTTAGAGGAAAAAAAATGAGAGATATATTAGGCAAGTATGTAAGCAGTATAAATACATTAAAAGTAGAAGAGAGAGTTTTGTATCTAAATACGCTGATTTTAGCGGAAGAGGGTGCCGGTAAAACCAATCTTGCATGTAAGATTAGAAACTATGTTATTGACAGTGATGTAGCAACACTCTATTTGGATTTTGCCAACTCTGAGGTAGAGAATATTGAGTTAAGATACAAAGATGAGCATTTCAACTACATAAGATTTGATGAAAGCGATGAGTTTCAAGAAGAGTTCAATAAGCTTGTGGATGCAAAAAAACATATCTATATGGCTGTGGATCCGGCTTACTTCTCAAACAAAAGAGATATAAAAAGCAAGCTTACTGAAACGTTGCAAATCAGAGGGCTTTTAGATAATTACTACTACTTTTTCCATGATATCGAGAATTTAAATGGTTTTTACACCAAGTTTGAAGACTTTTTGCTCTACATGTTAAACTTTTTAAATCTCAAAAAATACGGACTCACATTTCTAACACAGCCGCACTCTACGTTTGAAAATCCGCAGATCAAACTTCTTTTTACTTTCTTATATCTTGGAAAATGCTCGACTTTTGAATATTTTAACACGGCAAATTTGAAAAAATTACCGAAAAACAGATTTTTCTATCAGTACAGAACAAACTACAAAACGCTTCTATTTAACGATATTAAGAGCAATATAGTTCAGATAGATGAGTACTCTTTTGAAGTGTAGTGATGCAAAAACTTTTTGATGAGGTAGCATCTTTAGATAGAAGATGTTACGAGGAGTTTTTTTTAAGCGAAGATATTTTAATGGAGCATGCCGCTAGCGGTATGGCTTCTTATATCCGCCAAAACTTCTCAAAAAACTCAAAAATTATCGTAGTATGCGGGAGCGGCAACAATGGTGCTGATGGCGTTGCTCTTGCAAGACTTCTGCATAAAAGTTACGATATTTCCATTTTTTGGGCAAAAAGACCTACGTCTAAAATGGCTCTTTTGCAAGAAAAACGTGCTCAGAACATAGGTGTTCTAGAGTGTGAAGAACTTTGCGGATGTGATGTTTTAGTTGATGCAATTATCGGAACAGGTTTTAATGGCGAACTAAGCGATGAGATGTCTATTTTGATTGATGAGATGAACTCTCTAGACGCGCTTAAAATCGCATGTGATATTCCATCAGCTTTTACTTTTAGAGCAGATGTTACACTCACAATGGGTGCTCTAAAAAAGAGCCTTTATCTAGATGAGGTTAAAGATGTTGTCGGTAAGATAGAAGTTGTAAGTCTCGGAGTTGAGAGAGAGATTTATGAAAAAGAGAGTAGTTGGAATCTTCTAGATTTGGAAGATCTTAAACTTCCGACAAGATTAAAAAAAGATTCTCACAAAGGAAGCTACGGACATTTAGCGCTTGCAAGCGGAGAGAAGAGCGGTGCTAGCATTATAAGTGCTCTTTGTGCTCTTAGATTTGGAAGCGGTTTAGTAACGCTTGTGGGGTTTGAAAAGATAGAGATACCGCATACTCTCATGTACTCACATGAAGTGCCAAAAAATGCGACCGCTTTGGCTTTGGGAATGGGGCTTGGTGTAGAGTTTAGCGAACTGGAACTTGCTAAGTTTTTAGATAATACACTAGCACTTATAGCTGATGCGGATATTTTTTATATGCCTGCAGTTTTGGAGATATTAAAAAGAGAGAATGTTGTCATAACTCCGCATCCAAAAGAGTTTACTTCACTTTTAAAAATTACGAAAATTGCTGATATTTCGGTTGATGAATTACAAAAAGAGCGTTTTAAATATGCAGAGATATTTTGTGCAAAGTTTCCAAATGTCGTGTTACTTTTAAAGGGTGCGAATGTCATCATCGGCAAAAACAGCAACTTTTTTATAAATCCGCATGGAAGTGCCGCTTTAGCAAAAGGCGGAAGCGGAGATGTCTTAAGCGGGCTTGTCGGCTCGCTTCTGGCTCAGGGATATAGTGCACTTGATGCCACAATACACGGTTCGTTAACACATGTTAAACTTGCATTAAATTATAAGGGTAATGATTTTTCACTTACTCCGGATGATTTGATAAATGAAATAAGCAAATTATAAATTTATAACTAGGAATAAAAATGAGAGATATCTTAAAAATCGGAAAATATGAGTTAAACAGCCGCCTAATTGTCGGAAGCGGAAAATATAAAGATTTTCAAACTACAAAAGAGGCGACTTTGATAAGCGGAAGCGAACTTATTACGGTTGCAGTTCGTCGTTTAAATATAACAGATCCCGATAAAGAAAATCTGCGAGATACATTTAAAGGTACAAATGTAAAATTTTTACCAAATTCTGCAGGATGCACGACAGCGGAAGAGGCTATTACGACTTTTAGGCTCACAAGAGAGGCAACGGGAATTGACCTAATTAAACTAGAAGTTATCGGAGATACTCAAAAAACTCTCTATCCGGATGTTTTAGAGACGATTAAAGCATGTGAAATTTTGGCTCGTGAGGGGTTTACCATTATGGCTTACACTTCGGATGACCCGATTATGGCAAAGCGTCTTGAAGATGCCGGAGCTCATGCAATAATGCCTCTTGCCGCACCGATAGGAAGCGGACTTGGAATCCAAAATCCGTACAACATCGTATTTATCCGTGAAGCAGTAGGTGTTCCGGTAATAGTTGATGCCGGAATAGGGTGTGCAAGCGATGCCGCTTATGCTATGGAACTCGGAGCTGATGGGGTTTTAACAAACACCGCCATTGCAGGAGCGCAAAATCCTATTCTAATGGCTGAGGCTATGAAACATGCCGTTATTGCAGGAAGAATGAGTTATCTCTCCGGAAGAATTGCAAAACGCCCTTATGCAACTGCCTCTTCGCCTGTAAATGGGATGATACAGTTTTAATATATAGTTTTGTGCTAACTTTTAGCACAAAACTTATTTCTGCCGCTCTCTTTTGCTCGGTATAGTTCATCATCTGCTATTTTTAAAAAATCTTCTTTTGATATATCTTCATCGCTCTCTTTTATAGAAAGCCCTGCACTTATGGTTACAAACTCTGCTACAGTTGAATATTTGTGCTCTATTTTGAGATTTGCAACTGCATCTATTAGGGATTGAACAACTTTTTTTGCTCCATCTCTATCTATATCTTTAAGCAAAACAACAAACTCCTCTCCTCCATATCTTGAAACAGTGTCTGTCGGACGTTTTAAATTTTTTCTCAATGTCTGAGCAACTTTTCTGAGGCACTCGTCTCCCTGCCAATGTCCATAATTATCATTATAAAGCTTAAAAAAATCAACATCTATCATAATAAGAGCAAGACTTTTTTTATCTCTTAATATTTCTCTGTATTTTTTTTCAAAATTTTCATTAAAAAATCTTCTGTTTGGGATATTTGTCAGACTGTCAATCATTGATAATTCTTCGAGTTTGTCGCTTTTTAGTTTCAAATCCATATGATTTTTTACTCTAATCTTAATAATGGCAGGATGAAACGGCTTTTTAATATAATCTATAGCGCCTAAGTTTAAGCCGTACTCCTCGTCCATTGTGTCATTTTTGGCAGTAACAAATATGATAGGGATGTTTCTTGTTTCCGAAGAGCTTTTTAATATATTACAAACGTCATACCCGCTCATTTGCGGCATCTCAATATCTAAGAGAATAAGATCGGGTTTTTCTTTGCTTTTTGCTATCTCAAGTGCTCTTTGTCCACTTTTTGCTATTTTAATTTTATAGCTGTTCTGAAGCAAATCTGATAAAATAGCAATATTCGCAGCCATATCATCTACTATTAAAACTGTAGGTATATACTCTTCTTCTCTCATGCTTTCCACTCTTTCATAATGTTATATGCCTTATCATAATCAAACTCATCCATCGCTTCCATCCATAATCCAAGCTCATAGCCGTTTATTTTATCTTTAAGTCCGCTAAAGAGCATCTGCTGCTTTTGTGTTTGAATCATTGTTCCGATTTTAACATTTTTTAGTGTTTCTTGAAATAAATTTTGTAACTCGTCATCATTAAGAGCTGTCTCATGTGATACGACATTGGTATCCAAGTGCATAGATTTAATCTCTGTTTTTAGTGCATCTATGGCACTCTGAAGAGCATCTATACTCTCTTTTGAAACAATAGAACTTTTTTTATAGTTGTTGTATATCAGATTACATATTGATGAAAGTGCTTTTGCTCCAATATTTCCGCTTACACCTTTTAGTGCATGGATAAGCGGTGCGGCAGAGGAATCATTTTGAGATAGCAAAGTAGGCAAAGATGCAAACTCATTTTCTAACTCTATAAGGAATTTTGATAGGATTTTATGCAACAGTTCTTTATTGGAATTTACTATATTCATGGCATATTCGATATCAAGAATTGCACTATTTTGCCCTAGTATCTTTTTCTCTTCTTTCTCTGCAATGTTTATAGACACATTGCACCATTTGGCTACCGTTTTAAGCATTTCATTACTGTTGATAGGTTTTGGTAGATGGTCATTCATCCCAACGCTAAGCACCTTTTCTCTATCTTCAACCATTGCGGCGGCAGTCAGAGCGATTATAGGGATATCTTTATCATGCTCTCGGATAACAGTTGTTGCTTCATAACCGTTCATGATGGGCATCTGAAGGTCCATGAGTATAATATTGAAGTAGTTAGGTTTTGACAAAAATATGTTAACTGCCTCTTTTCCGTTATTTGCAACTACAGCTTCAATTTTTACTTTTTTAAGTATTGCAAGAGCTACTTCTTGATTTATTTCGTTATCTTCTACCAGCAGAACATTTATGTTGCTCAAATCAGGAAAATCTTCAACACTGCTTACATTTATCATATTTAGCTCATCTACTGTTTCTAACTTATTTTCATCCCATGAATCAATGCCCAATTCTATCTCAAAACTAAATGTCGAGCCGATACCTCTTTGGCTATCTACGTTTAGTCTTCCGCCCATAGCCTCAACTAATCTTGTCGATATAGAGAGTCCAAGCCCTGTTCCGCCATATTTACGAGTTGTTGAATTATCAGCTTGAGAAAACGGTGCAAAAAGTTTTGATATATCTTCACCAGCTATGCCGATTCCCGTATCGCTTACGCTAAAATTTATTACGGCACTATGTTTATACTGCTGTTTTAGTTCAATAGATAGCGTTACATGTCCTTCATTTGTAAACTTTAGTGCATTACTAAGAAGGTTTACTAAGACTTGATTGATTCTAAGCTCATCTCCAAGAACCATTCTAGGGGTTGTGCCTTTTAGTTCAAAAAAGAGTTTCAGCCCTTTATTGATGGCATTTTGTGTAAAAATCATCTTTAGCTGCGAGAGAACATTTCCTAAATTAAACTCTCTATGCTCAATCTCCATTTTGTTCGCCTCAATTTTTGAGTAATCTAATATATCATTTATGATACCAAGAAGCATTTTTGAAGAGCCGTGGATTTTTTGGAGGTAATCTTTCTCTTTGGCACTCAAATTTGCGTCAAGCATAAGTTCGCTAAAACCTAAAATAGCATTCATTGGTGTTCGTATTTCATGGCTCATATTTGCTAAAAAATCACTTTTTGCAAGATTCGCTCTGTCGGCTTCTTCTTTTGCCTCTTTTAGTGCTTCCTCGTTTTTTTTCAGCTCAGTGAGATTTCGTCCTACTCCAAGCACACCCAAAATAGTGCCATTTTTATCTTTTACCGCTGTTTTTGTTGTCTGAAGATACTCTGTATGACCATCTAATGCAAATGGAATCTCTTCAAAATTTGTAAGCGGAACTTCTGAATGCATAGCATTTTTATCATGTTCTCTGAAGAAATCAGCTAGTTCTTTTGAAACAAAATCATAATCTGTTTTACCATAAATTTTCTCTTTTGGCGCTCCAAAAAACTCTTCAAAACGTTTGTTGCAGGTGATATAAACACCATCTGCATCTTTCATCCATACCAAATCCGGAATGGATCGCAAAAGAGAATTAAGTTGATTATTTAGGCTTGCCAGCTCCTCTTGCTCTAATTTTCTAGCCGTTATGTCTTGATGAGTTCCCGACATAAGCACCGGTCTGCCATCTTTGTTCCACTGAGAGACTTTTCCTCTGTCTAACACCCAAATCCAGTGACCATCTTTGTGCCGCATGCGACTTTCGCATGCATAGTAATCGGTTTCGCCATCAAAGTGTCTTTTAAGCATTTTTTTTGACTCTAAAAAATCATCCGGATGAGTATATTTTATCCAAGTATCTATGCTAATCGGAAATAGCTCTTCTAGTGTATATCCAATAATCTCCGCCCATCTCTCATTAAAAACAACATTGCCAATTTCAATATCCCACTCCCATGTACCTACATTTGTCCCCTCTATAATGGAGTCAAGCCTCTGTTTTTGGAACCTAAGATCTCTCTGATATCTTTTTATTTGAGTAATATCTCTGTGAACGCTTAAAAGATATGTTTTGTTTTCAATATAAATAAGCCTTACTGATACGCCAATATCTAAAATAACTCCCCCTTTTGTACGATGTTTTGTTTCAAAATTATCTTCTTTATTTTCATAAATAAGTTTAATATGTTCTTGAATATCACTTTGTGTTTCAATCGCTTCATATTTGTTAATAGGTAATTTTTCAAATTCATCAGCACTGTAGCCTAGTTGAACATTTGCTACTTTGTTAAATTTATAAGGCAACTGCGTCTCTGTATCGGTAATGACTATAGCATCTGGAAACATCTCAAATAGCGTTCTAAAGAGATTTTCACTTTTTTCAAGTTCTTTCTGTTTTTCTAAGAGATCGCTGATATCTCTAAAAACAACTATTGCTCCATCGTTGTTTGTCGGCGTAACGGTTAAGTTTACAGGGAGATGAGAACCGTCTTTTTTTATAAAATATTCATCAAAATTTCTTGTTACTTTATCTTTTGAGGTAAGATAAATTGGGCACTCATCAACATCATACTCCTCTTTTTTAGGTTTGTGATGATGAAAAAGATGATGTTGATTTTTGTGTAAAACTTCTTTTTCGTTATATCCGAGCATATCAAGTGCTTTTTTATTTATCCATGTACAGTTTCCGTCTTTGTCAATTCCATATACTCCCTCTCCCATGTTTGAGAGAAGTGAACTAAAAAGATCCTTATTCTTTTTTTCGCGAATATGGTAAAAAAGTCCTAATAATAAAGAGAACGCTATTGCCAAAAGCTCGATTTTATACTGATGCATAATATCGAGAATGGTTACTTTTGCGGCTTTATCAAACGGAGGAAGCCTAAGAGCACGAGAGAGTTCCTCAGTTTCAAGATAATCCGCAGGCAGAGTATAATCATAAATTCCGGTATTTTTCATTGACTCTGTAGGCTTAATAGAAAAAAGAGCAGATATAAATATTTTTACGTCGTCTTCATTCATGTACGGCATTGAAAAAACAGGCCACTCAGGATAGAGCTTTGTAGAGATCTTATATGGATGATAAGGATTGCTCTGTTCGTTTATAATCCTAATAGCGTCATTTTTGAGTTCACCTTTAGCCGTCATTTCTTCTAAAATGCCGTCACGTATAAATCCGACATCCGCTTCTTTGCTTAAAATTGCTCGCACTACGTCCTGATGAGAGCCTTTTAGTTCTATAATTTTTTTACTCTTTTCTTCAATATCGATACCTTTTAGATAAAGCTCATATGCTTGAGCTCTAAAACCGCCCATATGTTTTTTGCTGGGAGCAACTATAGTTTTGTTTTTTAAATCC
>MICC01000003.1:165-307 GCA_001829715.1 Sulfurimonas sp. RIFOXYB12_FULL_35_9 | reverse complement strand
TGAATTACGCCGAAGGCCTGCTGGACCGGCCTTATCAGCCCGGAGTGCTGTTTGAAGGGCTGGCCACCCCGGCGGAAATCGAGCGGGTGCGGGCGGTGGAAGCGGCCTGGCCGGAGTTAATCATCAGGTTGCTGCCAGCCCT
>MICC01000003.1:0-147 GCA_001829715.1 Sulfurimonas sp. RIFOXYB12_FULL_35_9 | reverse complement strand
CTGCCCCTGTCCCCGGCTCATGGAACGCTACCGTCTCAGGGGCGATATCGGTGAGGACTGGCGAACTTGGGTAAGGTAGACCAGGTTTTGCGGCGGGCGAGGACGCCCGCCCTACGTGACTAAATTTATGATTGCGCATAGATCGGA
>MICC01000002.1:5674-17578 GCA_001829715.1 Sulfurimonas sp. RIFOXYB12_FULL_35_9 | reverse complement strand
TGGAAAAAGAGTAAGATTCGCTATGTTTATTTTGGGCAGTTTTGTAAGAGTTAAATAGAACTATAATATTTAAATAATTTATATAAATTAGGTCGTAACAAAAAAAATATACTGTTTTTGTTCATGGTTTTCACCAAATCCAATAACAGGCATAAGCGGATGCTCATTCGAGATTTTTATCACTACTTCATACATCATAGCTTGCATCTCTAAAGAGTTTACCGAGTTCAGTAAATTTTTTGTCGTAATATTTTCATCTAAAAATCCTAGCTGTAACTCTCTAGCGTCATGGTCAATGTATAAAGATGTAATAGCTTTTTCACCTGCATTTTGAAAGTTTTTTGAGTCGTCTTCTCTTAAAAGAATAGCCAAAAGCGTATACTCTTGGGAGTTTTGTATATTCTCACGCATATCATCTATCATGTCTATAATATATCTCATTTTTCACCCTTTAAAACCGACAGTTTACCAAAAATCTAATTATAATAAAAAATGAAAGACGAGTTTATAGTTTTTAGAAAAAAGGTAGAGCCGATACTTAAATCACTAAAAATCTGCAGTTAAATGCTATACTATCGTAAAAAAATCAAGGTATTTTATGAAAACTATCACTTTTATCGGAAACGGAAATATGGCTCTTAGTATCGCTAAGGGTTTGAAAAATAGCTATAAAATTGAAGTTGTGGGAAGAGATTTAAAAAAGCTTGATAACTTTGAAAATGAGCTTGGTATCAAGATAGAAAAAGTGCTCATGGATAAATTTAATATGAATGAAAAGACTCTTCTTCTCTGTATAAAGCCTGCGAATGTTGAAGAAGTTGCCGCTAAAATGGATGGAAATGCAAGAGTTGTCTACTCTGTTCTTGCAGGAACAAGCATACAAAAACTAAAGCAACATTTAAATCCGCATGCGGCAGTGCGATGTATGCCGAACTTATGTGCCAGTGTGGGAAAATCTATGACAACTCTCACCGGAGACGAGGCATTTAAAGATGAAGCTGAAGTACTGCTTAAAACGATAGGTTCAACACTCTGGTTAGGAAGCGAAAAAGAGCTTGATATCGCAACTGCACTTGCAGGAAGCGGACCTGCCTACTTAGCACTTATTGCCGAAGCCTTTGCCGATGGAGCTGTAAAACAGGGGATGAAAAGAAGCGATGCAATGACAACTATGCGAGGTCTTTTTAGCGGCTTTGGGGAAATAATCAAAGATATTCACCCTGCACTTCTAAAAGATGCCGTCATGAGTCCCGGAGGAACAACTGCTGCCGGATATGCGGCTCTTGAAGATGGAAAAGTAAGATCATCATGCATGAATGCCGTTGAAAAGGCGTATAAAAGAGCAACTGAACTTTAATTACGCTTTTACGCTATTTGAAAATTTCCCTTATCGATAAAATTTAAAAATTCATCTTTAAATTTTATTCTATTTTGAGGGCTTTGTATCCATGCAAGATGCGTAGCACGCTCTGTTTCTATAATCGGAAACCATGTTGTTTTTAAACTCTCATCAAGCGTGCAACGGTCATATATAGACTCTAAAAAGTTCCATACAATAAAGGCATAAATCCCGTATTCAACCTCTTCTTCTTCACTTCTGATTATATTTTGTCTTACTACATGCGGTTTGGCAAGTGCCTCTTTGAGTATCTCAAAATACATTTTGTCAATTTCACCGTAGTGAACAACCTGCATGGTTTTATTGTATGTTCGCATCGAGTAAAGCAGTGCAAAAACAGCCATAGTAGTCGCAATAACACCCATAATAGAGCTTATAGCAGTCCAGAATATAGAATACTCTTCATTAAAAAAAAGTTCCATTTGTTCTCCTAAATAAGATTTAAAATTTGCGGTGCATGAGAAAGCATTTTAGTAATCCGTTCATCATCTTTAGCACATCCGTAAACCAGCATGTAAATATCTTCCAACCACTCTTGAAGCTGTGATTTTAAAATATTTTGCATGCCGTCATGGTACACTAAAAGTTCCATTGGCGGTGTGATTTGATCGCTTTTTATTGCCAAAATATAATCAAAAGGTTCAATTTTTCTACATCCCAGTCTTTTATAAAACTGTTCTCGTTTCTCTCTTAGATTTTGTTCATCACTTTTCTCTTCGGGCGAATCTATCTCTATAAGCATAGGTTTTATACCATATTTACTAAAGATTTGCATAGTTATATGAGAAAAAAGCTTTGAGCCTATCCCTAAACTCCTTTTAGTTCCATCAATAGCCATATATTCTAAAAGATAAAATGAAGTTTGCTCAGAATGAAAAATAATACAAAAACCTACCGTTTGAGTTTCTATTTTAGATGTAAAAATCGTGTAGTCGGGTGAGTTAAGCATAATCAAGAGTTCTTCTTTTGATTTTTGCTCACTCAGCAGAAATGAGATGGAGTAAATTGCATAAAAATCATCAAAGTTATTCATATTTTTTTGACAAAGAGTCTCTATTTGAAGTTGCAAACACTTCCTCCTTCTCTAAATATATAAGATATTTTTCGTTACCGATACAAAAGTTTGGTTATATAAACTTCAGTATCTCTTTTTCGATATCATCTTTTTCAATAACAGTTTTTTGAACAATCTCTTTGCTAAATAACTCTTTTATCATCGGAGGAATTTCAAGTTTTGCCTCTTTAGATATAGAAACCAAAGCTTTTATATCTTGTGCATCCTCTTCGCCTGTTAATGCATTTGCGATAACGGGAGAAAATTTTGTCCACTCCGCAGTCGAATATGCGATAGTTTTTATCGCTGAATCCGAACATGTCTCATAAGATTTCATACATGTAGCAGTGTGCGGATCCATCAAATAGCCATTGTTGTAAAATATATCTTTGATATATTTTTTGCCATCATCACCGTTACAAAAATCAGCGTCAAAGCTATTTTGAAGTTGTGCCAACTCATCTGCATGTAGCTCATAAAAGTTTTTGCTCTCTAAACTCTCCATCAGCTCTCTTGTTCTCTCATGCCCGAACATATCATAAAGAACTCTTTCTACGTTTGATGACTTTAAAATATCCATAGCAGGAGAAGTAGTACTTACAACATGAGAATCTCTCAAATCATATTTTCCGGTTTTTATAAGTTTAGTTAATACATTATTTTCATTTGATGAGATAATGATTTTTTCAACAGGAAGTCCCATTTTCCATGCATAGTAAGCACCCAAAGCATTCCCGAAATTTCCGCTTGGAACATTTAGATAAACTTTTTCTCCCATGACTACGGCTTTTTGGCGAACAAGTTCCAAATAGCTGTGAATATGATAGATGATTTGAAAGATGATACGTCCAAAATTTACGGAGTTTGCGGCTGAGAGTAGAATATTTTTCTCTTTTAGCGCATTTTTGAATTCAACTGAAGCCAATAGCCTCTTAAGCGCATTTTGTGCATCATCAAAAACACCGTTAATTCCAATTACTTTTAGATTTTTTGCATCTTCTGTTACCATCTGAAGTCTTTGAACATCGCTTGTTCCGCCATCAGGATAGAGACATGCAACCTGAACATTTGCACGGTTTTTAAAAGTTTCCAATGCGGCAGGACCGGTATCTCCGCTTGTTGCAGCCAGGATAAGATAATGCTCACCTCTTTTTTGTGCGATTGAAGAGAGAACTACACCAAAAGGTTGAAGCGCCATATCTTTAAATGCGCGTGTCGGACCATGATAAAGCTCGCTTACAAAAAGATTCTCTTTTACTTTTACAACAGGTACGGGATTTGCAGGATTGTCAAATTTGTCATAAAGAGCAAGTGCTTCATCTATAACGCTTTTTTCAATATCTATCTCAAAACGACTAAGCATGTCGGATGCCAGCTCTTTATACGAAGAGTTTAAGTGTTTGCTTAAAAATTCTTCACCTAATTTCGGTAAATTTTGCGGCACATAAAGTCCGCCAAAAGATGCGATAGGGTTTAAAATCGCTTCTGAGAAAGTAACGCTTTGAGTGTTGTTTATATCGCATCCGCGTGTTTGAATAAAGTTCATATTTTTGTACCTAAAATTTTTTTCGAAATTATATCTAAAATAGATCTATTTATTGAAATAGTCTCACTGGGTTTATATGGTATGCTTTTTGGGTAACCTCAAAAATCAGCTCATCATTTACACGACCTATCGTATACCCCTTTTTCACTTTTTTACCCTTACTGATATCAGGCGCTATTTGAGATAAGTTTGCATAGATTGTATGCATACCGTCATCATGCTCAACTATTACAATATTGTCCAGAACAGGAGTTTTGTCCGCATATATTACTTTGCCGTTAAAGACTGTTTTTACCTTTGTGTCTTTTTGGCTAGGTTTTAGAGATATCGACTCGTTAAAAACTTTTATACCGTAAATCGGATCCGTATATGTACCGTACGCCTTTGTTATCTTGTACGGCTCAAACGGTGCAATCGTCTTTTCACCGTTATACTCTTTTGTTTTTACAGCTTGAAAACTGCTTCCGACAGATTTTACCTTAGGCAGATTCTCATTTGAAACTGCTTGAGCTGCATTTTTTGCATCAAAGGCTTGTGCTCTCTCGGCTTCCTCTTTTGCTTTATTGATCTCATCTATCTTGATAATATTCAACTGCGCCAAAGTTTTCTTTAAGAGATCTTGCTTGCCTAAAACATCTTGAAGCTCTTTTTTATAGGAATCTTTTGCTATTTTTAAATTTTTAAGCGACTCAATGTTTACATCATGAGCTTTAGTCACCTCTTTCTTTTTTGCATCAATAACCGTTATTGCAGCTTCAAGAGAGTCTACCTGTTGTTTTAAGATATCTATATTTTTAGAATATACATGAAAACTCTCATTTAGCCCTTTTATTCTTGATTTGGCATCTTTTAGCATACGTTCAAGAACTTCATATTCGATTAGCGACTCTTCGTTTGAACTGTACTCCTCTTCAAGTATAATTGACAAAGAAACGCTTTGAGCTATTGTAAAAACCAAATCTTCTTCAAGTTTATTTCCGTCTGTTTTAAGTTTATCATGAGAGCTTTTTAACTCTTTCAACTCTTTAACGTTCTCTTGATAAGAGTTCTCTTTTTCTGAAAGCTCATCTTTTAACTTTTTAAGATACTCTTCTTGCTTCTGAACCTCTTTTTCTTGCAGTATAATAGCCGCTGCAGTTTCGTCCATCTTCTTATTTATATCTTCATGGCTTTTTGCAAAAGAGCTTATTTCAGAACTCGTTTTTTCTATCTTATTATCAACACTTGTTTTTGCTTGTAAGAGAAGATTTGCAAATAGAAATATTATAAATAAACGACTCATGCCTCTTCTTTATGCCCGATTACTATAAGCGACGCTAAAACGATTGAGATAGATATCGCAACTCCAAGAATTACTAAAAAATCATTAATAGGATTGAAAATTACTATATTGATACCGATACTGCCGAGCTGCTCCAGCACCCATGGATATGACGACAGATAGAAGAAAATTCCGAAAGCCAAAAAAGATGCAATAAGCGCATCTACAATTGCCAGTCTAAAGAGCACCGCCGAACGAAGCCATAATGCCGCACCGAAAAGCCCCATAATTGTCATTCTCTCGTTATGTTTATATTGCCAGATTCTAAGTTCTTTAAATATTAATAACACCGTAACTATCAACACCACAAAAGTAAAAAGAGAAACAACGTTTTTAAAGAGAAGCAGAAGCTTGTATGTTGTACCGTGTGTATGTGAGAAATCTTCTACTTTTGTTATTGAGTTATTTGCCAACAAATCTGCTCTTAACTCTTTTACCTCTTCTGAAGTCGGATAGTATGCAAGAGAAAGTTTATAAAATTTCGGCAATGTAAGCTTAAGAAGCTCCACATTTGTATTTTTCATATCGCTGCTCAATCTCTTTATAACAGAATCCGGAGAAAGTTCTTGTACACTAGAGATAATCTTGTTTATCTTTACTATTTCACTGCTCTCTAGAGGTTTTTTACTCACAGCTATAACAGAATAACTGCTTGCTAAATTCACCTTATATGCTTCAATTGAGCGATCCACTATGAAAAAAACCTGCATAGAAAAGAGTATGCTCAAAAGTGCAATTACGAGAGAGAGATGATTTTTAACGGATTTCATTAATGCTCCCATACTCAATATGGAAATGCTTATAATCTGTGCTTATTGTTTTTGGAATATGGTGAGTAACCACTATTACCGTAGTCTTTAACTGACTATTTGCACCCTCTAGCAAATTCCAAATAAGTTGGGACGAGTACTCATCAAGATTGCCCGTAGGCTCATCCGCCAGAATCAAAATCGGGTTATGAGAGAGTGCTCTTGCCATTGCCACTCTTTGCTGCTCACCACCGCTAAGCTCAAGAGGATATTTGCCGGATTGATGGTTAAGACGCACATGTTTTAAGAGCTTGTCTACCTGATTGTTTGCTACACTTTTTACATATCCGTTGATTAAGAGCGGAAGCATAATATTTTTATCAATCGTCCACTCTTTTATAAGTTTATAATCTTGAAAAACAATCCCGATGTGTCTTCTTAGTAAATTTAGTTTTGAACGAGAAACACGGTTAAGCTCTACGCCACCCACGACAAGAGAGCCTTGTTTTGGTTTCAATGCACCAAAAATAGATTTAACCAGCGTTGATTTTCCGCTTCCGCTTGCTCCTGTTATAAATACAAAACTGCCTGAATCTATGGAAAAATTTGCTTTATTTATGATGGTTTCATTGCTCGAGTAAGACAAAGAGAGATCTCTGGCGATAATAACTTTATTCATGCAATGCCTCATTTAAGAGTTGATGAGCCATGAGATTGCTTTTTGATTTTAACGGCAGTGCAGGATAATAAAATATTTCATCTTTTTTTATGATTACATATAGGTGTTCAGGTTTGTCATAACTACCCATAGACATACGAAACATCACTCCATCTTTTAACGTGTAAGCTCTCTCAAAATTAATAAATCCACCATTAAATCTAATTATTTTTTTATAAAGTTTTAAAAGTTCATCACTGAAATGATTCAGCTTAATAAAAGAAAAATCCCCTTCCATGTTTAATGCTAAAGACTCTTCATCATTTATCATAGTAAGGTCATAGATGTTTTTTTCCATCTTTTTCCATCTATCTTCATATTTGCTTGTAACGGCAATATCTTTATTTTTATTTATATGAAGCGTAGTTTTGTTAAAAGCTATAAATGTTTCATAAGAGTAGGCATAATAGTTCTCGCTGTCCGTTCTAAGCTCAAGAGACCCACCGACTTTTAAAATACGTATTGCCTCTTCTATAAATGTAGTAGAAATTACTCTTCTATGGGGTTTTTTATCCCATGGAACAGGAAAATGTACGTAAATTTTTCCGACTATATTTGATGGAACAAGTTCCATGAAAAGTCTTGCATCGTAGCTCAAGATAAGAAGATTATCAAGATTTTGAATAGTTATCTGCTTTAGGACCTGCTCAATTGATGGAAAGTGAATCTCTATGCCTATAAAAAGAATATCAGGATTATTAATGGCTTGATGAAGCAGATGACGACCTGACCCAAATCCCACCTCAATACGAATCTCTCTATCTTTTGGAAAATTTGCTGCAAAATAGCTTATATCTTTTAGTGCAGTAACCTCTTGAAGGTGAATATTTTTTTGATGTTCCGGCACATTTGATGAAAGAAGTTTCATATTCGATGCTTTTGCATAAGAAAGAAGTGCTTTGTGCACGTTATATATCGAAGCAGGTCTTGTAAGCTTATCGCTTTTGAGTAACTTCTTTCCCTCTTCATCTTTAACCAATAAAAAGAAAGTATCTTCATCAACCGTAACGGAGATTAACTTCTCTTCTTTATGTCCTACATTGTCTGCTATAAAATTAAACGAGACTCCATCATAAGATGATGGAAACTCTATCTCTTTAAACTCTTCTATATGTATATGCGGCATTCATTCTCGTTTTAATTAAAATCTTGTATTGGGACAATCACATTTTGCTCTTCAACTACTTCTGTTGCAGGCGGAGCTGCCGGTGCTATCGGAGCAGATTGCTGGATATTTCTTTGTGTTTTTATAGGAGCCGACTTAACTGCAGCACTCTCTTCTATTTTAATAAGAGCCTCAGTGCTAGGATTTGATTTTATCCTGTTTGCATCAACTGAAAAGACTCTATAGTAGTATGTTCCGCCAGCCACAAGGTTTGTATCGCTAAACTCATGAGCCGTTATATTTTCAAAATCTTCTATTTTTGTCTCAAAAAAACCTTTTTTATACTCTTTTTGAACTATATAGCTAGTAGTTCTATCATCTGTTTTACTCCAAGAGAGTTTCACTCTGCCATCATAATATCTTGCTTCACTAAGTGAAGGAGCAGCCGGTTTTATCAATGTTCTGCCGAGTGCAGAACTGTTTTTATTTATACTCTCGAGCTTATCTCTATCAATAACACTGACTCTGTAAAAATACTCTTTACCATCTTCTTCAATCTTATCTACATAATTAGTGCTTGTCGTGTCACCAACCATTTCATAGCCACTATCAATAGTAGTAGATTTGTATAATCTATATGTTAAAAAATCTTTACTGCTAACACCCTGCCAACTAATTTTTATCATTTTAGGCAAATTGTTTGATGCTGTTATCTGCGCAATTCCCCCGGGTAACTCCTTTGTTACAATAGTTACTTCTTGGCTAGGCTTTGAAATAACACCGTCATATGTCAAAGCACGGATACGATATTTATAAGTAAAATTATCTTTTAAATCTTTGTCAATGTACTCAGCACTTAGTCTGCCGTTAATAGTTGCAACATCTCTCCATTCACTCTCTTGCAAAGATCTTCTTTGAATAATATACGCCTTTACTTTCTCATTTATATGCGGACGCCATATTATTTTTGAACTTCGAGGCATATTTTCTCTTCCATGGATCCATGATACGGACTCCATAGGGGCAAGCGATGATATTGTTGTTATCTGACTTTTTCTTGATTCAGCACTTGAACTGTAGGTTTTAAAGTAATAACTGTATTTTGTATTAGGCTCAATTTTTGTATCTACATAATGCGTTGAAAAACGACTATTTACTGTGTCATAATAATCATCAGTAGCCTTATTTTGGGCATTTTGTGTTACTTTGTAAATAAAAATACCATCCACTCTTTGATCATCAATAGGTTCCCACTCAAGAGCTATAGAGTTAACGTCAGCAATAGCTCCATTTTTCGTAAGCATGACAATAGGCAGTGTTGCATCAATTGTAGGCTCTTTTTTTGGTGTTGGCTTTACACTGCAACCACTAAGAATTAGTAGCGAAGCTGTGCATAATGTAACTAGGGTTAATAACTTCATTTATCTGCTCCATATCAAATTTTCTATCTAAATATTCTACCATTTGTTTATCAGGAAATGCAACAAAGGAGAGCTTTTCTTTACTCGTAGGATGTATAAAATATATCACATACGCATGTAGCAAAATTCGTTCCGCATTCTCAAGCTTAGGGTTTATTGCATAAATATGATCACCGATAATATGGCGATTTATGCTCTCTAAATGAACACGGATTTGATGTGTTCTGCCAGTAAATAGTTTACAAGCTATAAGCTGATTTTTTTCATCTTTCGATTGAGCAAGTGTACAAAACAGCGTCTTTGCATATTTACCATGATCTAAGCATGCCATCTTAAGTCTATTATGTGCACTTCTGGCAATCGGACATTCAATAAGCGTCAAATCATCTTTAAGAGGCGGATTTACAACTGCTAAATAGTACCTTCCCATACTCTTATCTTGAAGCTGAGAAGATAAAAATTCATGTGCTTCATTATTCTTTGCAATAATCATAGCACCGCTTGTACCTTTATCTAGCCTGTGAACAATTCCATGACGCTCTTCACCGCTTATGGTAGAGAGCCTCACACCTTTATGCTTCAACCAGTCAACCAGAGTGGCTTCTTTTACGCTTGGAGCAGGATGAACGGTAAGATTAGTAGGTTTATTTATAACTAAAACATCATCATCTTCATACAGTATCTCTACATCAAAATCTATATCAAGCGGAGGATTTATTTGTGCATCCGGAAACTCTACTTTTACTATTTGGTTCTCTTTTAACTTAACTCCGCTGCGAGAAACTATCTTTCCATCAACATATACACACTCTTTTTTTATCAGTTGCGCAATTTGTGAGCGACTCTGAGCAATTTTTGATACTAAAAACGTATCAAGACGCTCGCTGCTATCGCAAATATAAGTTTCTATTTCATTCATATTTCTAACCTTTATGATACAATTTCTAAATTTTTAGGGAGTTTCAAATTTGTGGAGAATTGATAAACGTATTTTAGCACAATTTGATTTTCTTTCTATTATCCTCATTGTGCCTCTTGTAATTACTTCAAATTGGCTTATAGGAGAAGTTGTACCTGCTCTGGCACAAAAACAGCTCACATACGTGGGTGTTGCTTCTTTGGTATTTTTAAGTGTTTTTTTACTCCCGATTCGCAGAATGAGTTGGCTTATTCCGCTTATATATTGGCTTAGTATAACACTGCTTTTTGCAGTTGAATTTTTTGGACATGCGAGGCTAGGTGCACAAAGATGGATAGATATCCCATTTATAGATGCCACTATTCAGCCATCTGAATTTGTAAAACCGGCTCTCATCTTAATGCTTGCATATATAATAAGTAAAAATCCGCCGCCTGTGTACGGTTATAGAATAAAAGAGTTTTTAAAAATCAGTTTTTATATACTTCTACCGTTTATTTTAATAGCGAAAGAACCGGATTTAGGCACAGCAATGGTTCTTCTTCTTATAGGCTACGGGGTACTTTTTTTTATAGGCGTTCACTGGAAAATTTGGGCCGTAATAGTTGGTGCTGTTCTGCTCTTTTCTCCGCTAGCATACAAATTTCTGCTTCATGACTATCAAAAAACTAGAATTCAAGATTTTCTTAGCGAAAAACCATCTTACCATGTGCAACAATCCATAATTGCAATCGGTTCAGGCGGATTTACAGGCAAATCAAAAGATGATGCTACACAAACGCAAATGAGATTTTTGCCTATCTCAACAAGTGATTTTATCTTTGCTTTTTTAGTTGAGAGAAGCGGATTTTTAGGAGCTCTAGGCATTATTCTTATATATGTTATGCTGATTTTGCATCTTATGAGCTTAAGCATTTATAACGATGATTATTTTATAAAAGTTGTAACAATATCAATATCGTTTATGATTTTTATATACATGGGCGTAAATATATCCATGACTATAGGATACGCTCCGGTTGTCGGTGTTCCACTCCCTATGTTTAGTTATGGAGGAAGCAGCTTTATAAACTTTATGATTCTTTTTGCAATCATGCAAAATCTTATAACTTTTAGATACAAAGATATGTATGACGGTCGAGGCACAAAGAGCTTTTTATAACTTTAAAATAAGTAGAAAATAGCTAGTTACTTTTATGTAAAAACTGCACTTATTTTTAGGATTGGCGATTAGAATTAACGGTTGATTTAAGTAATGTTGATGTAGAAGAAAAAAGGTAGTGGCGCGGTGGACGGGACTCGAACCCGCGACCCCCTGCGTGACAGGCAGGTATTCTAACCAACTGAACTACCACCGCGCATACAAAAGTTATTTTTGAATTAGACAAGGCAAATTTTAACGAAGCATAGTTAAACTATGTGAGTTGAAATTTAACGCAGTATAATCAAAAAATGGTGGGCATTACAAGACTCGAACTTGTGACATCTACCTTGTAAGGGTAGCGCTCTACCAACTGAGCTAAACGCCCATTTTTTAAATTTATAAATAACACCAATTTTTTGGCGACCCCTAAAGGATTTGAACCTCTGTCCCTACCATGAAGTGATAGTGTCCTTGGCCACTAGACGAAAGGGTCACTTTCATTAAACAAAAGGTTTTAAAATGGTGGGC
>MICC01000002.1:0-5645 GCA_001829715.1 Sulfurimonas sp. RIFOXYB12_FULL_35_9 | reverse complement strand
TGCGTGACAGGCAGGTATTCTAACCAACTGAACTACCACCGCGCATATAAAAAAACTGGTGTCCTGTGATGGATTCGAACCATCGGCCACCTCATTAAAAGTGAGATGCTCTACCAGCTGAGCTAACAAGACATTTCCTCTATTTGTTTAGAGGACGAAATTATAGGCAAATAGGTTTTAATTGTCAAGATAAAATGGAACGAATTTTAAAAAAACATCTCTTTATCCATTAAAAGCAACATTTTTATAGCAAAAAGTACGCTTTGATGTTGAATATAGTTTCTATCTCCGTTAAGACTTAGCCGAACCTCTTTATGAGCGCCCTTGCTTCTTACCCCCACAAATATGGTGCCAACGGGTTTGTGCTCAGTTCCTCCGCCCTCACCTGCGATTCCACTGATAGATATAGAGTAATCCGAACTGCTGACATTCATAGCTCCATCGCTCATCTCAAAAACAACTTCGCTGCTCACTGCACCATGTCTCTCAAGTGTAGCACTGTTTACACCAAGCCAGTTCTCTTTTAGAGTATTTGAATACGTCACTAAAGAGCCTTCCAATATCTTCGATGCACCGTTATTTTTCGTAAAATAGTAGGTTAAAAGCCCTCCGGTACAACTCTCGGCAAAAGCAATTTTTTTATTAAAAGTTGACAGTTTGTCTATAATATAGCTTACAATATTTGAAGCAGCGATAATTTTTTTCGGTAATAACTGCTTTGAAGATGTTATAAATTGCGATATATTTCCATACTTTTTACTTCTTATGTCTACTCGAAGCCATCCGTCTATAAGATTTACGATATCTAATTTTACGTCATACATCTGTGCAATCGGTGTTAACATAGCAACTGCACTCTCCCTATCCTCTTCAAAAAGGTGCAGTGTAGCTTTAGAATCTTCAAAACTAAGCAGTATCTGAGGAAAATTTTCCATCTCGTCTACATGTAAAACATTTGTAATTGAGTCTTTGTACTTTAGCAGATAACTTCCTTTCTCAAATATAGAACTGTTTGAAGGTATGAGCATATCTTCTTTTAAAATCTGATTATCGCTAGTAACGGTGCAGATGAGTTTTCCTATGGTTGAGAAGTGTTGTTTTGTAGTTACGATTATGTATTTATTTGCTGAATGAAGCTCTTTTTCCAAATATAAAAAAAGTGAATTGTCACCCTCTTTAAAAAAAGTTATAGAGTCTATAAAATCAGTTTTTTGCTCAATTTGTCTAATAATATACTCTTTGAGCGAAGTGTTATATATAAATTTATTACCAATCAATAAAAGATGTAGTTTCATGTCTAAAAACAGCCTTTTTACAAAAATAATTTCTGCCTATTATAACACTGTTTTTGATATTTAAAGTAGCTTTTAAACCCTTAAAAGATACAATGCAAAAATTTTCTACAGTTTGGGATACATTATGGATTACAAAGATACGCTCCTTTTACCTACTACAAAATTTGAGATGCGAGGCAATCTCATAAACAATGAACCAAAAAGATACGCTTCTTGGGACGACAAAAAAATATATGAAAAAATGAAAAAAAATCGTAAAGATGCACAAAGCTTTACGCTTCATGACGGTCCTCCGTATGCAAACGGTCATACGCACATCGGACATGCTTTAAATAAAATTTTAAAAGATATTATTATTAAACATAACTATTTTAACGGTAAATCTGTTCGTTTTACTCCGGGCTGGGATTGTCACGGTCTGCCGATAGAGCAGCAAGTTGAGAAAAAGCTAGGCGGAAAGCAGAAAAAAGAGCTTCTAGAAACTGCAAAAATCAGAGAACTTTGCCGTGCTCATGCAGCTGAATTTGTAGATATCCAAAGAGAAGAGTTTAAAAAACTTGGTGTTATAGCCGACTGGGAAAATCCTTATGTAACGATGGATTATAAATTTGAGGCAAATATCTACCGTACGCTTTGTAATGTGGCTAAAAAAGGGCTTTTAGTAGAGAGAAGCAAACCTGTTTTTTGGTCATGGGCTGAGAGAACCGCTCTTGCTGAAGCTGAAGTTGAGTATGAAGACAAAGAGTCCCACTCTATTTTTATTGCATTTGAACTAAGTAATGATGCAAAATCAAAACTAAATATCTCCGGCAAAGCAGCACTTGTTATCTGGACAACGACGCCTTGGACTATTCCTGCAAATACAGGTATTTCGCTTAATCCGCATGAGGATTATGTACTTACAACAACAGGCTATATCGTTGCAAAAGAGCTTTTAGAATCTTTAAAAGAGCAAAATATTTTAAGCGGAGATGTTTCAAAAACCATCAAAGCAAAAGAGTTTGAAAATCTTTTAGCAATCAATCCTCTCAATGGCAGATCTTCACGCATTGTTTTAGGCGAACATGTTTTAGTAGACAACGGAACAGGCTGTGTTCACACGGCTCCGGGACATGGCGAAGACGACTACCGCATAGGTCTTGTTTATGATTTAGAAGTAATCATGCCGGTTGATGAGACAGGATGTTTTGATGAGAGTGTTGTCGGTCTTGGACTTATCCCCAATGGAGAGAATTTTATAGGTCGCCACATCTTTAAATCAAATGACGAACTCATCGAGATGATGGGTGAGAGTGTCTTGAGAGTAAGCAAATTTACCCACTCATACCCTCACTGCTGGAGAAGCCACACTCCTCTTATTTTCAGAGCTACAAAACAGTGGTTTATCTCGGTTGATGCAAAGCCAAACGGTGAAGATAAAACGCTAAGAGAGATTGCTCTTAGCGAAGTAGAAAAGACGTTATTTTTTCCTGAGACAGGTAAAAACAGACTAAAAGCAATGGTTGAAAACCGCCCTGACTGGTGTATTTCAAGACAAAGAGATTGGGGTGTGCCGATAGCATTTTTCAGAGTAAAAGCAACAGGCGAAGTTCTGCTTGATGAGAAAGTTTTAAACTTTACGGCTATGATTTTTGAGATGCACGGAAGCGATGCATGGTACTCAATGGCGACAGAAGAGCTACTATATGCAGGTTCTGGGTACAAAGCAGATGAGCTTGAAAAAGTAACCGACATTTTGGATGTTTGGTTTGACAGCGGCTCAACTTGGTACTCGGTACTTAAGTCGCGCAACTATGATGCAGGCGAGTATCAGGCAGATCTCTATGTTGAGGGAAGCGATCAGCACAGAGGATGGTTTCAATCGTCAATGTTCTTAAGTGCCGCAGTTGAGCACAAAGCACCTTACAAAGGAGTTCTTACTCACGGTTTCACGGTCGATGAGAAGGGTGAGAAGATGTCTAAGTCCAAAGGCAATGTTGTTGCACCTGAGTCCGTTTTAAAAGAGTACGGCAGTGAGATACTACGTCTTTGGGTAGCTTCAAGTGACTATCAAGGAGATCTTAAAATCTCTCAAAACATCCTAAAACAGAGTGCTGAAAACTACCGTAAGTTAAGAAACACTTTTAGAATCATGCTTGCAAACATCAACGATTTGGAAACTATTACTCCGTACGAGCAGATGGGTGAACTAGACAAATGGATACTTAGTGAAGCAAAAACTGTTTTTGGCAAAGTTCACAAATCATTTAGCGAATACAACTTTGTTCACGGCATGAGCATGTTGAACAACTTTATCGTAAACGAGTTAAGCGGGATCTACATCGACATTACAAAAGACTCTCTCTACTGTGATGCGATAAATGATCCGAGAAGAAACTCAAGCCAAAGTGCAATGGCTATCATGACAAAATCGCTTCTGCTTCTCATAGCTCCGATTTTAACATACACGGCAGACGAAATCATAGAGTTTGCACCATCAATCATAAAAGGCGATAAAGAAGATATATTTGACTTTGTTTATGAAGAAATTGCTATAGAAGATTTTGACTTTAATGCCGCTTACATGAATAGTGCGAGAGAGAAATTTTATGAGATTGTAGACACTCTAAAAAAAGAAAAAATCATAAAAAGCACGCTTGAACTTGTACTTGTTACAGAGTCGGCAATTATCTCAAAAATGGATAAAACTTCGGCAGAAGACTGGTTTATAGTATCTCATATTTCACACTCTGAAGTAGTTGATGAGCTTGGAAAGTTTGAAGTAGACGGAGATATGTTTGTCATCCAAAAAGCGACAAAAGCGAAATGCCCAAGATGCTGGAAGTACCAATCACATGATGAAGAGTCTACATGTGAGAGATGTTCAAAGGTAGTAAATGCCTAATTTTACCGAGAGTGTATCTTTTACATTTATTGCAGTGAGCATTGCTGTGATATTTGTTCTTGTCGGTCTTGGCATACTTCTGGTTAAAAAGTTTAAATAACCATATATGAGTATATATGCTCTGCAGTCACCGGCAGGTGGTTTTTTAGATGAAGAATTAAAACGATTTAACAAAGAGTTTGATGACTGGTGCATCCAGTTTGACAACTTTGAAGATGCCAGTATTATCGCACAAAGTCTTGACAAAAAAAGAACCGCAGATGTTGTTGAGATCACACCGCTTAGTTATCCAAAGTACTTTTTTCACAATCTTCACGGGACTATCCATACAACGAGACAGATAGAAGATAAAATCATATGCATAGTTGAACCGCAAATGGGTTCAAACTTTCGCATAGCTGTATGTGACCTAAACACAAAAAGAGTAACAATCACAAAAACCAGCTACAAAAACGTACTAAGCGTAGAGGGTGCTTTTGCAAATTTTGAGCTGTGATTTTGCCGCATTTTTAACTCCGCCGATGACAGTTAGTATTACATTTGTCATTTCAGTCTTAATATGGTACCATTTAAAGACCGAAGGAGTTTGTCATGCAAATTATAAACGATATAAAACCAGTTACTTACTTAAAAAGTAGAGCAGCTGATGTACTTAAACATATTAATGAAACTCGTAGACCTATGATTATCACACAAAATGGTGAGGCAAAAGCAGTTATTCAAGATCCAAAAAGCTATGAGGATATGAAAAATGCCATTTCACTTTTAAAGCTACTTTCTTTTGCAGAAGAAGACATTAAAAATGGAAATACACATAGTGAAGAAGATGTATTTAACTCTGTAGAAGAACTACTTGAAAAATGAGTGAGACTTATAAACTAAAATGGACTAAAAACGCAAAAGATGATCTTTTAAATATTGTTGCGTATATAAAGAAAGATAATCCTAGTATTGCAAATGATATATATCAAAAAATAAGAAAAAAAGCCCATTCAAGTAACTTTTTTCCTCTAAAAGGCAGAGTCGTTCCTGAACTTCAAAAAGAAGGAATCACTTTTTATAGAGAAGTTATTGCTTCGCCTTGGAGAATTATATATAAAGTTGGAAATGATACTGTCTATATAATGGCAATTTTGGATTCAAGACAAAATGTTGAAGAGTTGTTACTGCAAAAGCTTTTAAGAGGCTAGATACTAACAAATACGAAAATCCGGGGACAGTATACTAATTTAAATCAATTGGTATACTGTCCCCGGATTTTTAATGTAAACATTAAGGAAAGGTGTAAATTGACAAATTTATTTATTGAATATAATAGTGTATCAAACAATAAAGTTGAAGTATCTGATAAAGTAAATTTTATAAAAAATGAACTATATATTAAAAATGATTTTCCACTATTATTACTAGGAATCGTAAATGATTTTTTAGTTAGCAAACCACAAAAATATTATAACAAAGAAGTT
>MICC01000001.1:2316-15264 GCA_001829715.1 Sulfurimonas sp. RIFOXYB12_FULL_35_9 | reverse complement strand
AACCCATTAAGCTCTGCAAACGCTACGTCGTCTTGCATAATCTTCTCTATGCCCTCAATCATCTGAGAGATGCGGTCTTCACACTGAAGAACCATGATAAACCCAAACATGGCTTTTATGACTTCGTCGGTGCGAGAGAGAATAGACTCTGTCATGCTCCAAGAGTCTTCAAGTTCCGCAAATGCTGCAGGAGCAGTCTGCTCCTTTAGAACAGTCAGCTTCTCATGCGCGCCTTTGGCATCACGATGGATCTCTCTCATCTCTTCAACCCTTTCCTCAAAGATATTCTCTATCTCTTTAGTGCTTTCTTGCATATTTAGTTTTATGCCCTCAAGGTTTGCATTATGAACAGAAGTGTCTACGCTAAAGCGTTCTATGATCTCTCTTTGAACTCTTAATTTTATCTTCTGCTCTATATATGAATCGTATGCTTCAAGCATAGAAGGGAGTTTAAGAAGTGAAGAACGAAGTATCCATGCATCAAATATATCGGGAACTAAGCTTTGCTCATCTTTGTCATTTAATGCCGCTATCAAGAAGCACTCTTTAGGATTTACCAAAAGAGAAGCTGTTTCTAAATGCTCGGCAGGGCAAATCATTATGTCACAAGGTATCTCTTTATCGCTCTCAAACGTATAAAGAGCCTCATCAAGATACACAGCGGTATCGTCTTGGAGTAAATTTAAAATTGTTTTCATAAAAATTCCTAAATTGTTATACTGTTTTCACTCTTTGTCAAACGAGGATTTATCCTCGTTTTTATTGATGTTAATTATATTTACACAGTGTTGCAAATATGTTGCGGTTTTTAACATTGGGGGCAAGGTTAAAACCTTGCTTCCGTGTCCCTCTTTCTTTTCGGAAACGAGGATTTATCCTCGTCTGTTTTAACCTTGCTTCCGTGTTTATTAAAAACTTTCCCAAACATCGCTTTCATGTTTAGAACTGTTTTTAGCAATAGCGTTTGAAGCATATTTTTGTTTAGATACAACGGGTTTAGCAGCTTGAACAGGTTTACTTGTTCTAGTTGCATTTATCCCCGTAGTGGAGCTCTGAGTTGCTCTTATATTGCTTTTTCCAACAAACTCCTTAGATAATGCATCTTGAACCATAGCTTCAGCTTTAGAGATAGTAGCATTTGCAATAGAGTCTGCCTGAGCTGCTACTTTTGCATTCTCTTGAGTCATTTGGTCTAGTTGAGTAACAGCTGTATTGATTTGACCGATACCTTGCATCTGTTCACGGTTGGCATTACTTACATCTTGAACCATTGAAGCTGTTTGAGCTATCTTGTCTGCTATTACTTCAAAGCCACGTGTTAACTCTGTTGCTATATTCATACCTTCGTTTGATTTGTTTGCTGCTTGAGATGCCATAGCTTTTATCTCTTTAGCGGCATCTGCTGAACGGTTAGCAAGGTTTCTTACTTCTTGAGCTACAACTGCAAATCCTTTTCCTGCATCTCCTGCGGTTGCTGCTTCAACTGCAGCGTTTAGACTTAGTATGTTTGTTTGAAATGCAATATTCTCTATGATGGCTACTGCATCATTAATAGAGTTGGTAGCACTTTGGATCTCTGTCATAGCAGAAGCGGTTCTACTTGCAAGAACAGCTCCTTCTCTTGCAGCAGAATCTGTTTGAGTTGCCATAAGAGCCATATCGTTTGACTTAGCTACATTGTTTTGGACATTGGATGTCATCTCTTCCATTGCGGCTGCTGTTTCTTCTAAAGATGCGGCTTGTTGGTTAGATGAAGTTAACAGCAGTTCTACTGATTGTTTTAGGGTTGAGGCTTCAGTCTGCAGATCTAGACCGTTTGTTAGAGAAGAAGAGAGCATGGTTGAGATTTCGTTACCAAGGTTGTTTATGCCGTCAATCAAACTTGCCACTTCTCCTTCAAGTGAAGCTTTATCGGCTCTTGATGTAAAATTATTTGTTGCATATATTTTTAATGTATTTAAGCTTTTTTCTATATTTGCATTTAATCCTACCAACATCTCATTTAAAACATTGCGAAGCTCTACAAGTTGAGGGTTGTTTGGCAAAACGGTTATTTGTACATTTAAGTAACCTGCTTTTACTTTATTGGCAGTTTCTACTGCATTTGCCACAGTGTTTGCATCTGCAAGCAGTCCTTTTTCGATTGAAGAAATATTTTCATTTATGACTTTTGCCATCTGTCCGAATTCATCTTTAGAATCAAGGTTGATTGATTCGGCTTTATCTGTTTTTTGATTAAGAAAAGTAAAAAACGAGAAAAGACCTGCTTGAATATTTTTAATACTATCTGTAATATTTTTAAATATTATAATAACTGATATAAAAAATAGAAGAAGAACGATAACTAATGACAATAATAACACGGCAATATCACTATTTGTTTTTTCTATTTTTAAATCAGCTAACTTTAAAACGTCTTTGTATAATTCAAGCTCAATGTCTCTTAGTAGATCTATAGAAGTTGTTGCTTCATTAAACCAGACTGACGGTTCCACTCCAAATCCGCCACTCATTCCTTTTGATCTTGCGATATCCATCATAGCAGTGATTTTATCTACAGATTCGCCTTTATATGTATCTCTATAAAATCTCTTTACTTTATCTGATGCCAATACGTCAAATTTGCCTAAATTCACATTATAAGCACCTAAGCTGCCGCCAAATTTAAAAAAAGTATCTTCAACAAAACTATTTTTACTAAAAGCACTGTTTAGATTTGCTCTGATTTGCCCTAAAGCCTCCTTAGATGTAGCTAAATGTGTATACGCCTGAATAATATTTCTTCCGTCCTTATCATCAATAAGCGGAGGTATAATTAACGCAACATCTAAAAATGTTTTGATATTTTTTGTAAAATATGCATTGGTGTCAGGAGCATTTATAGATAATGAGTCAACAGAAGCTCTCTTTTCGCTTAAATCACTTAAAGAGCTTAAAACTGAGGTATCTCCATGTGTAGAAGCGTAAACTTTTTTTATATCTTCTAAAGCACTGTCAACTTTTTGTCTTATTGATAGAAGTTTATCACTATTGTTTTTACCGTTGCTTACTACAAATCCGACACTAAGTCCTCTTTCAATTTGAACAAAATGTATTGCAGTTGCTAATACTTCCGCCTCTAAAATACGGTTTTTTGTTATTTTAAGATTTTCTTTTACGTTTAACGTTTCCATTATATTAATTACCGAAAGTATTAAGATTAGTATTAATGGAACTGATACTAAAATTAACAACTTGATTTTTATACTTAGATTTTTCATTACGCCTTATTTCCCTTATTATTTTTTTCTTAAGATTATGGAATGACTCAATTAATAGACTAGTGCGTTATATGAAGTTCCCATTCAATATTTTATGTGCTATAAAGAGTAAAATTATTTTTTGTGAAGGGTTGCCTTTTATGTTTTTAATCAAAGGAAGTAAGTTGGATTTGAATTTATAGATATTCTTGTTGATAAAAATAGAGCGGAAAAGTAAATATTTAGAGTGCATTAGATTGTGATAATCGTTATTGTTAATTTGTCGTCTCTCTCTCTTATCATAGATGATATTAAAATAAACTTAAATAGATGTTTTTTTTGCATGTTAAGAAAAAGCATAAGAGTAAATAATTTTATTAATTTGCATGTCATAGAACTATTTACCTCCTTAGTTACTAACTTACGGCGGAAGTATATAGCAGTATTGTTGCAAGTTTGTTGCAAAAAGTTTTATTATGTATAAAATTAAATAAATTTCTAGTCTCTATGTGGAATAGACATATTTCAAATAAATGATAAAAAAAAATCAAGAGAGTGTTTGGCTTTGGGTACATTATTAAAATAAGATAAAAATAGATAGAATTTCAAAACTATTTTATAAGGATTTTGTTTGAAATATTTTAGGTTCTCTTTTATTTTTACATTTGCCACTCTGCTTATTGCTGCATGGTGGGGGTATAAACTCGGAGGTTGGATTAATGCGCTAAATCTAGTAGCAGTTGCGATTATCTTGGCTCTTATGGAAGTCTCTCTCTCTTTTGACAATGCAGTCGTTAATGCGTCCATTTTAAAAACTTGGGATGAGTACTGGAAAAAGCTTTTTTTAACTGTGGGCATTTTGGTTGCAGTATTTGGGATGAGACTTCTATTTCCTCTAGTCATAGTCGGGCAAACCGCTGATATGTCTTTGATAGAAGTTTGGAATTTGGCACTTGATAATCCTTCTGAATACTCAAGCAAACTCATAGCGCATCATGCCGAAATTTCTGCCTTTGGAGGAATTTTTCTGCTTCTTGTTTTTCTTAACTTTATGCTTGATGAGGAAAAGAGTATTCATTGGTTTGAAGTTATTGAAGAGAAGCTCGGTCTCTTAGGAAAAATTGAAGCTATCTCAATATTTATTGCTTTAGTCGTTCTGCTCTCGTTTAGCTCTTTTGTAGATCAAGAACATAAACTGGCGGTTCTTGTGGCAGGACTTTGGGGGATTGTTATCTATGTAGCCGTCGACATCATCGGGTTTATTTTAGAAAAAGAAGAAAATGATGCTCCTGTTGCCGACATAGTTAAAAAAGGGAGCATAGGCGGCTTCTTATACCTTGAAGTTTTGGATGCATCTTTTTCGTTTGACGGTGTTATAGGCGCTTTTGCCATTACAAAAGATATCGTAATTATCATGATAGGTCTTGGTATCGGAGCTATGTTTGTAAGATCTTTGACTATCTATTTGGTGGAAAAAGAGACTCTGGATTCTTATATCTATCTGGAACACGGTGCACACTATGCAATAGGTATTTTGGCGTTTATTATGCTGTTTGGAATGAAGTTTCATATACCTGAAATATTTACAGGGCTTATCGGTATCGCCTTTATAGCTCTCTCACTCTACTCTTCAGTTAAACAAAAAGGAGTCTCTTCTTAAGGAGACTCTGCTTGTACGCAGAAACCGAGTAGTAACTTAAATTATGGTATACTTGCGTCCTAAAAAATTTAAAGGAATTTTATAATGACCCAAAGCGACCCTGCCTCGCGTAGTTTCTCCCCTGCCTACATAGGACTTTCTCTATGACGCTACTGATAATTTATCTTTCAATCGCTCTTTTTATATCGTTTATTTGTTCGATGCTTGAAGCAGTTTTACTCTCAAGTACCAACTCTTATGTTGAGAGTTTGTCTAAAGATCATAATGAAAATTTAGTCAGTAAAATCAAAAGATTAAAAGCCGATATCGACAAGCCAATCTCATCTATTTTGACGGTAAACACTTTCGCCCACACTATGGGTGCAGCAGGTGTCGGTGCTCAAGCTCAGATTGTTTTTGGAGATGAGTGGCAAACATTTATTGCTTTTATAGTAACGCTGCTTATTTTATATTTTTCAGAGATTATTCCTAAGACGTTCGGTGTTTTGTACTGGAAAAAACTGCTGATTCCATCTGCTCATTTGATTTCGTTTTTAGTGACTATTACCACTCCTTTTACTTGGATTTCATCATTTTTAACTAACTACATCTCAAAAAATAAAAAGCATCAGAGTAATTTTTCTCGTGATGAGATTATGGCAGTTGTTGCGATGGGTGAAAAAGAGGGAACAATTTTAAGCAAAGAGAGTGATTTGATTGAAAATCTTTTAAAGCTTAAAAATATAAAAGCAAAAGATATCATGACTCCAAGGAGTGTCGTTTTTTCAATGTCTGCCTCTACTACCATTGAAGAAGCTATTGAAGATGACCGCATGTATATTCACTCGCGTATTCCGATTTTTAGAGAAACGCTTGATGATGTCGTAGGTGTCGTTTTTAATCAAAGAATTCTCGAAGAGAGTGTTGAAGATAATGATGAGATAACGTTAGAGAGTATTTCACATGAGGTACACATGGTTTCTGAAAATGTACCGGTTCCGCACCTTATAGATCTTTTTGTTAAGAGAAAAACTCACCTATTTATAGTCTATGACAACTATGGACAGACGGTCGGTGTTGTTACTCTTGAAGATGCTATTGAGACGCTTTTGGGAGTTGAAATTGTCGATGAGATGGATGAGATAGAAGATATGCAGGTTTTTGCAAAAGATAGAAGCAAAAAATTTCAAGACCGTATGAAAGTTGAGAGAAAAAAGCTCGAAAAAGCTAAGATAGTTTAGTGAGGTAGACGATGGTTAAAGTAAGTGCGATTCAGATGCAAATGAGCGAAGACAAACTCTCAAATATCGATAAAGCTGAGCAGTTGGTAAGAGAAGCGGCAAAAAATGGTGCGCAGATTATACTTCTACCTGAACTCTTTGAGGGTTACTACTTTTGCAAAGACATAAATGAGAAATATTTTTCATGGGCAGCTCCTAGAGAGGGTAATAAACTTATAGAACGATTTAGTAGCCTTGCAAAAGAGTTACATGCAGTTATTCTAATCAGCTATTTTGAGAAGAGCGACGAGGGTTGTTTTAACTCTTTAGTCGTTGCCGATGCTGATGGCGAAGTGATGGATAACTACCGTAAAACACACATTCCTGATGGTCCAGGATATGAAGAAAAGTTCTACTTTAAACCTGGAAATACAGGCTTTAAAGTATATGATACCGCTTACGCTAAAATAGGCGTCGGTATCTGCTGGGATCAGTGGTTTTGTGAAACGGCAAGAGCTTTAACGCTTATGGGTGCGGAGATTATCTTCTACCCGACTGCTATCGGAAGCGAGCCTGAGATTCACCTTGATTCAAAAGAGCACTGGCAAAGAGTTCAAATGGGTCATGCCGCTACAAACACAGTTCCGGTTGTAGTTGCAAACCGCATCGGGGAAGAAAAAGGTGCTACATGCAGTCTGAATTTTTACGGCTCTTCTTTTATAACCGACTATACGGGAGCTAAGATTGCCGAGGCTTCAAGAGATAAAGAGGAAATTCTTTATGCAGAGTTTGACATAGAAGATAACCAAAAACAGAGACACTATTGGGGACTTATAAGAGATAGACAGCCAAAAGCGTATGGCAATATTTGTAATAACTAAATATCTGTTATAATCTAGAAAACAGATACAAAAGGAAAGATATGAAAAAAATTGCAATTTCAGTATTTTTAGCTATAGGTTTGCTGAGTACGCATTTAGTTGCGCTTGATATGGGGTCAATGCTAAAGTCTGCCGCACCGATTGTAGCAGGCAATTTGGCACAAACACCGACCGTACAAAACAACTCTCTTGTAAGTTCCTTAAGCTCTTCTTTAGGTGTCACGCCAACTCAGGCAATCGGCGGAACGGCAGTGCTTTTAAATAGTGTAAAAAACAAAATGCAGCCTTCGCAATATTCAGAGTTGACAAAACAGACTCCGGGATTAGGCGATATTTTAGGCGGCGGCTCTACAGCTTCATTGCTGAGCGGAGCAAGTGTTGCAAACCAGTTTGAAGCATTAGGAATGAATCCTTCTATGGTTTCTCAGTTTGCCCCTATAATCCTAAACTATGCAAAAGGTTATGTCTCTCCTGAGATAGCAACTGCACTTTCTGCCGCTTTATCATTTTAATAAAAAAAACTTTCTTATTGACATAAAAGATTGGAACTGTTATTGCTTTAAATAGCAAAACAGTCCAAAAGAGGTTATGTTTATGGAGATTGTACTAAGAAATAATCTTATTCTTGTTACTACAGACTTTGATACATTAAATACTCAGTGGATGAGGGATTTTTTAAGCAATCACTCGAGAGGTATGCTTTTTTTGGAAAAAGCCGTACTGGTATTTAGAAATGAAACTCTAAATGAAGCTAGAGAAGAGTTTATAAAAGAACTAAGCCAGTTTCATGCCGCAAAACACGACTTCTCTCATGAATTTTTCTTACGCTCTATGCTAAAATTTGGAAATCAGCCAATCCGTGTCGAACTTAACAAAGATGAAGAACCGCAAAATGTCAAAGTAAATCTTTATGCCTACAACAGCGATACGGTACTTATTTCGCTTGAATATCCCAACTCTTGGGTTTTAAGCTATCTTCGTTCTCAGCTTGAAGTCTATGTTGAGAGAGGAACCGATACATCTCTGGTGCTTGATGTATCTGATTATAGAGCAAAAGCAAGACTGGAGAAAGCTCTAAATAAACGCCATGTCCTGCATTATCAAATCAGTTATAGCTATAATGAGCGTTTCATCAGCAAACTCTATAGCGACTTCGCAAATTTCAGTTTTGGAACTCTTTGCAGGGATGAAGATGACGTTCAAAAAAATCATTTTTACACAGTTTTACAATGCCCAATAGGAGCGAGTCAAGATACTCTAAAAGATAGCTATAAAAGACTGGCTAAGGCGTACCATCCGGATAAAATCCTCCAAGAATCACCGCACATGATAAAGCACTACACTCAAAAATTTCAACTGCTTCAAGAGGCTTACACGGCACTTCGCATAGTCAGTTGATTATTTTTTTTGTAAATTAGAGTTTGATCTTTTGATAATATTGTCTATCATATTGCTAAATATCAAAAAATGTGCAGGAGTCAAAGCATACCAATAGAGCCTGCCTATGATGCCATTTGGATAAAAATAGGCACTTTGTATAAGCTTATTATCTTCGATTATAAATTCAAGCCAAGCTTTGCCGGGAAGTTTCATTTGGGCATATAGCAGCAATCTTCTGTTTTGCACTACATCGACAACTTTCCAAAAGTCAACTCCATCACCAATCCGCAGAGAACAGCTGTCTCTTCGCCCTCTGTTTGTACCATATCCACCAAATAGTTTATCTATAAACCCGCGTATCTCCCATAAAAAATCATATCCAAACCACCCATTTTCTCCTCCGATACACATAAAAGATTCAAATATTTTTGAGCTATCTACGTGTGATATGTCTCTTACCTGTCTGTCAACAAACACCGCATTTGCAATGTCTTTTACGTGATCTTTTTCCCAGACATCTCCAAAGCTGTCACTCCATCGGCTTAGCACTTGGTTTGCTTCTATCTCATGAAGTGCCTGAACAACGGCATCATTAAAACTCTTTGGAACAATATTGAAATATTTTATAGCATTTTGATTTTGTACTATAACCTCACTCTTTAACCCATCTATCAATGAACTTGCTATGTTATATGGCACCGGCGTAAATATGGCAAGCCAATATGATGAGATTTTAGGGGATAAAAAAGGCACAGGAAATAGGTATCTTTTAAGACCCATAATCTGTGCTGTTTTTAGCATCATGTCTCTGTACGACATCTGCTGCGCTCCAATATCAACAACCAAATTTTTATCATATGATAAATAGAGACCTTGATGTAGATACTCTATAACATCATCTACGCCTATGGGTTGAGCTAAAGTTTCTACCCATTTTGGCGTAATCATAATCGGCAGTTTTTGTATTATATTTCTAATTATCTCAAAACTTGCACTTCCTGAACCTATGATGACACCTGCTCTAAACCATATGGTTTGTATATCCTCAGGATTGCTTGAGAGTATCTCACCTGTTTCAATTCTGCTTTTTAGATGGGTCGAAGCTGTCTCTTTTTGTCCAAGACCGCCAAGATATATCACCCTTTTTACACCACATGCGATTGCTATTTGGAGAAAGTTTTGTGCACTTAATCTATCTTTTTGCTCATAATCTTTTGAGGTTAAACTATGCACTAGATAGTAAGCAACATCAACACCGTTTAAAGCGTTTTTGAGTGAGTCTATATCAAATGTAGAGCCTTCGACTATCTCTATATTTGCAAGATTTGAAGAGAGTGAACTCTTATTTCTCACCATCACTCTTAAATCTATACTTTTATCCTCTAAAAGTTTATGTTTAAGCCTTCTCCCAATATAACCATTAGCACCAGTAAGAAGTACTTTCATCGCTTATTTCCTTTTTTTTTAATAAAATAACTTTATAGATTGTCTCTGAAAAGTCTCTCGGCTCTTTCGTCCCTTTTTACGTTTTTCAAAAGTGCTTCAAAATCCTTTGAACAGTAAAGCGCCAGCTTTTTGCCCTGATCTTTTGTCAGCTCCTTTGAAAATCCTCTTTTTGAAAATATAACAATTTGAGTCGGCTCAATTTGTAGCTTTTGACACTTCTCAACCACTCTATGCCACTCGCTTTTGTTTACCTTATGGTTTGTCCATTTGCACTCTGCTACATATATTTTTTCATCTTTTGTGATTGTGAGTATATCTATCTCGACATTCACATCCCAGTAACTGCCTGAACTTAGAATCTGCGAGTCTCTGAGATTGTAGTTTAGCAGAATTTCCGAAAGTTCTTCAAAAACTAAACTTGTATAGCCGCTTTGTCTAATCTCAAAATCTTTAAAAAAAGTCTCATATTCGCCCTGTTCTATTTTTTTGGCATGTGGAGCTACAAAATAGAACCAAAATCTTAAAAAAGGATGCGTAAATAACACTTTATGAGAAATTCTGTATCTTGAAATCTCTCTTTTGAGTTTACCTTTTGGGTTAAGACTTTTGGCAGGCTCTTCTCTTGAGAACTCTATTTGGATTAAGCCTTTTTGCTCCAAGTAGTTTAGAGCGCTTCCGCCGTTGGCATTGTTTAGTCCGGCTCTGTTGAAGGCGGAAAAAATCTTTCTATCACCAACCGCCAAAGCACGTAGAAGTCGTAAACACTCTTTGTTGCCGAGAGTCAATTCTTCTATCTTTTTATGTAAAAGTTTGTAGTTTTTAAGAATAAGCTCTTCTATCAAAACTGTTATCTCTTTGCTTGTGTCTATTTCCAAGTCAAGTCCGCCAAAAACTGCAAAATACTCAATTTGCGTCTCCATGTCATCCGGATAGTTTCTTGCATAAAATGAACGAAATTGCTCTAATAATTTAGTTTTTAACATAATTTTATTCTATCATAATTCACTTCCCCATTTCAACATATCAATCCCGTACTTCTCTCGTATACTTTGAGAATGCTCCGTAAGTTTGTGCATCTTTAACTCATCATGAAACCCTATAAGGGAAAGCTCTTTTTTTGACTCTCTTGTAAAGCTTGAACAGTTTATGCTGATTCTAATTGCATGAAGTCTTTTATAAATATCTGCTTCGTTAAAAAGGTTCAAACATAAAGAGTCGAACTTTTTTTCCGTAAAAATCTCACACAAGCTTATATTTTTATGAGATTTTTGATTCATCTCATAAGCGATGCTTAGATGAAAAACGGTAGGAATAACTTTTAGTTTTAAGATGGCAAAACTTAGATGACGAGCAAGTACATGTACTCTTCTTCTTAACTCGACTCTATCATAAAGAGGGTCGAAAGTCCGTGATATTCCGATAGATTTTCGTACATGTTTTGTCTGAATTTCATCGTCGCTTATCCCGCAAACTCTGGCATACAACTCTTTTGCATAAGGACTCCACGACTCAAGCGTTCCTCTTCTTCGCTTTAGCTCTCCAAGTGTGTGAATCTGCACGCTTTGAAGCTTCTCTTTCATGCTTTTGCCGATTCCTGCAAACTCTCCTACTGGAATTTTCTCTATAAAACTTTCCAGTTCATGCGGATATACGACTTTGCATCCAAAAGGTTTGGCATGTGTTGTGGCAAGCTTTGCGATGTAGCGTGTTGGTGCAGCTCCGATTGAGACGGGAAGTTTTATCACATCTTTTATCTCATGGCGCAAATCATCTATAAAACTCTCAATATCGCCATCTTCAACCCAGCCGCTTAAATCCCCGTAAAATTCATCTATACTTGCCTGTTCAACAAGCGGTATCTTTGTTTGCAAAAACTCGTGAAGCTCGTGAGAGAGTTTTTGGTAAAGCGACATGTCTGGAGCTTTTATGATAAGTTGCGGACATAAGCCCAAAGCCTCTTTTATGCTCATAGCCGTTTTTACGCCGTAAGCTCTAGCCTCGTAACTTGCAGTGGTAAGTATCCCTCGCACACGCCCGTCTTCATCCCTAAAAGCATCTATATCATCGTCTTTTTCTTCATAAGCTTTGTAAAAAGTAGGCACAAAAGAGCCTGAGTTCTCAAGATTTACGCTCTGGCATTTTGCCTCTTTGTTAAATATTTTTGTATCGCTCCGCCCGCCGATAGCAACAGGCTTACCTTGTAAAAAAGGCTCTTTAATCCGTGCCGCACTGACAAAAAAGCAGTCTATATCTATGTGTATTTTCATAAACACAATTGTAGGTAAATTTATACATGTAGGTATAAAATATGGCAAATTGCAAAGATATTTTTTACTTGTTTATATTTTGTTATAATAGCCGTATGAAATATGAATTGACGCAACATGCTATAGATGTAATGTTATCAAGAGGGATTCAAAAAGAGTGGATTGAGTTAGCAGTAGAGTTTCCATCCTGCCATGAAACAATCTGTGGCAGTGAAGAGCACTTTTTTAGAACTATAGATGAGTTTTCAAACAGATGCTTAAAAGTTGTTGTCAATCCGACAAATCTAAAAATAGTAACTGCATATTTTGACAGAAATATGAGAAAGAAAGGTTGTAAAAATGAAAATCAAATATGATAAAGAAACGGATGCAATTTATGTAATCTTGTCATCAGATACAATAGTAGAGAGCGAAGAAAAATTAAAAGATGTCATTGTTGATTATAACGACAAAGATGAAGTTGTTGCAATTGAAATTTTAAATGTAAAACAAAATACACATGAAATTGATTTGCCCTTTATTTTAAAAAGTGCTTAATTTTATAAGTGAAAAAAGTGTACATTTTTCTTATGGTCAGAATGCATAAAAAAGTAGTTTATCTAGAATTAAAATAATTTTTACAAGGCGGTGTAGAATATGTATGAAGTAATTGAAGCAGTTGAATATGTCCCTAAACCTAATGATATAGGAACAAGTAAGTGGGTGCTAATTAAAGCAGAGAATGGCATCACTTATCAAATAAAATTCAATGAAGAAGCAGTTAATCATAATACATATGAATTTATAGGTAATTTTATTGGTAAATCAATTGAAGTTCCCGTTTCCAATGGTATATTTTTACAAATACCTGAATTTCTATTGACTAAATGTGAGGAA
>MICC01000001.1:1581-2310 GCA_001829715.1 Sulfurimonas sp. RIFOXYB12_FULL_35_9 | reverse complement strand
AATTTTACAAGTCATCAGAACTTGAAAAGATAATTATGCGCGCGGCAAAGGTTTTGGAAATCCAAATACAACCTGATGGCGCAAAAGAGATTGCAAGGAGGGCTAGAGGAACTCCTCGCATCGCAAATAGGCTGTTGCGCCGCGTCCGTGACTTTGCGCAGGTTAAGGCGGACGGAATAATAACGATAAATATTGCTCATGAGGCCCTAGACAGTCTTGGAATAGACAATCTGGGGCTAGACAGTATAGATAGAAAACTTTTGCAAACAATTATAGAAAAATATGAAGGGGGGCCAGTCGGAGTTTCAACCCTTGCCGCCTCAATAGCCGAGGAGACAGATACAATAGAAGACATTTACGAACCGTACTTAATGCAGATAGGTTTTATTAACAGAACTCCAAGGGGCAGAGTTGCCACAGCCCTAGCATATGAGCATTTAGGTCTTGTTGCGAAAAAAGAGCTTTTTACTGCGGAAAAATTATTTTAAAGGAGCTTTTTATGGAAAATATAGACATTACCATTATTGTAATAATAGTTTTTATATTCAATTTAATTACAGTCCCTTTGATTTTGTTTCTGTTATACAAAAAAATATTTAAACCGGCTTTAGTTCAAATTCAGCCTATAGAAAATTTATCTCCGGAAGGGCTGCAGATTCCTATAATTGGAGCTTATACCGGAATTAAAGATATCCCTTATTGGGCAATAGCGCGCAACACTTTCAATCC
>MICC01000001.1:0-1564 GCA_001829715.1 Sulfurimonas sp. RIFOXYB12_FULL_35_9 | reverse complement strand
TCGACTGTTATGAATTAATTGGAATAAAAAATATAAGATTTAATTTCGCCGATTCCCCATTTTCTTTTTCCGCTAATTTACTAAATGTCGAGAACCTAAAAAAAGTCCTGCAATATTTCAAGAACAACGGCATTAAATTGTCAGACAAAGCTGAAAAATATTTAAATAAACCCCAATTATCATAATCGGGGTAAAGTTGTAGCCTAATCCGTCAAAACTATATGCCCCGAACCATTCAAAACACGGTTCATATCAGCAACAAGCTTGCTTAAATAAGTATTTATTTTTTCTCCATACAGCTCTGCCACAGTAGCTGAGAAACTTCCATAAGAATCTCTTTTTACAGCATGCTCACATGTAGCCTTATCATAAACCACATTCGTAATTTCTGCGTCTGAAACAGCTTTAAGAAGTTTTATTTTTTCTCTATCATGTAAAGATGTGACATTAATCCCGTTGCTTATAAAAAATGCAAGCAGGTCAACAACAAACCGACCCCTTTGATGAGCATGAGGTTCCACACTTAAATGTCTGGAATAATCATCACTATAAAACACTCTCAACCAGGGACGAGGACAAGTTTGAAAGTAATCCCTAAGAAAGTTTCTATCATTACTGGAAAAACGTTCTTTATAAAGACAAGACAAAATATTATAATCTGAAACATTTCTACTTAAAGCCAATATACTTCTTGTTTCAAGTAAAAGTGTTTGGGCTTTTACCCCTGTTTTATACTCTCCACACCATAATTTCGGAGTAATATTTCGACTAGAAATTTTTATGCTTTCATAGCGCCCTCTATAAAGAATACCAAGCACTGATGCATAACCCGAAACTCTCCCTGCTGTAGCCCCTCCTGCTCGTACTAATGTCATTATATCCATCTCCTTTTTTATTCTTTATCCTTTATCCTTCCACCTCCACAAAAATTTCAGCTATTTTTCCCCTCAACTTAATGATAAAATTATATAAACCCCGATTATTCACCCCGTAAGTAATGTTTGACAATTTGTTAGTTATTGATTCTGGGGTGAATAATCGGGGTAAAGGTTTCGAGTTTTCATTTTTTGATTTTCTTGATCCCTCAACACATCGAAGCCTTGAACCTTAATATAATATGAAAAAACGATTATTAATTACTAAAAAAATAAAAGAAAAACCCTATAAAACCTTATTAAATTCAATAGACTCTCTCTTAAAAAGAGCCAGAAGTCATGTTTTCCGTCAAATAAATACTTTTTTAGTAAAAACTTATTGGGAAATAGGAGAGCATATCGTAACTTATGAGCAAAAAACCAACGAAAAAGCAGATTATGGCTCACAATTATTAGATAAAATATCCTACGATTTAAGAAAAAATCATGGCAAAGGTTTTAGCAGATCTAATGTATTTAATTTTAGAAGATTTTATCTTGCATATCCAAAAATCCAGTCAATGCCTGGATTTTTGTCTTGGACGCATATTGTATCATTAATTTCAGTAAGTGATGTGTTAGCTCGTTCTTTTTATGAAAAAGAATGTATTATCCAAAAATGGAGCACAAGAGAGCTTGACCGTCAGATA